>CBDTZS010000001.1:0-81366 GCA_965364955.1 uncultured Tenacibaculum sp.
TTTTTAATTTCTACCAGCCATTACACCTCCATCAATATCCCAAATAGCACCAGTAACCCAAGAGGCTTTTTCTGAAAGTAGAAACAAAATACTGTTCGAAATATCAGCAGGCGTTCCATTTCTTCCAATAGGGTGGAATCCGTTAAAACCTTCCAATGCTTTTTCAGCTTCTTCTTTCCCTCCAAAAACTTCGTGATACACAGGTGTGTTTACAACTGCTGGTGATACGGCATTTACTCTAATATTATCGTCTGCTAATTCCATCGCTAAGTGTTGAGTTAAAGAATGTAAACCTGCTTTTTGCATTGAGTAAGCAGATGATGGTGTTGCTTTTACCGCTTGTTTTGCCCACATAGATCCTACATTTACAATAGCTCCTCCGTTGGTGTCTTTCATTTTTTTGGCCGCACTTTGAGTAATAAAAAAGAAACCTCTGTTTAAATCTAAGTACGAATTGTAATCTTCAACCGTGTGTTCTAAAAATGGTTTTGGGCCAAAAATACCAGAGGCATTTACTAAATAATCTATGTTATCTAATGCTTCAATTTTTAAAATTAATGAGGTTACTTCAGCTATATTAGAAATATTTACTGAGTGCTTAATAAGATTGTTAGCATCCGCTACTTTGTCAACATTTCTACCTACAATATGTACGATTGCGCCATTTTCTAATAAAGCATTTGTTGTTGCATTTCCAATACCACTGGTACCACCAATTACTAAGGCTACTTTTTTATCGAATTCTTTCATTTTTAAATTATTTAATTACTATACTATTTATAGTAGCAAAACTAAGTATAGTTTTTTATCTTTGCAATAACGGTCGAAAAGGATAGTATACGTATGTATAAATTTAAAGGAAAAGAATACCCTTGTTGTACAAGTTTAACAATGGGAATAATAGGCGGAAAATGGAAGACAGTAATCTTGTTTCATTTGTTAGAAGGAAAATTAAGATACAACGAGTTAAGAAAAGAAATGCCAACAGTTACTGAAAGAACTTTAAGCTTACAGTTAAAAACATTAGAAAACGATGGTATAATAAAAAGGAAGGTATATACTTCTAAGCCGCCTTTAAAAGTGGAGTATTCTTTAACTGATTTCGGAAAAACACTAATTCCTTTAATAAAATCTATTGCAGATTGGGGTACTTATGTGGTTGAGAATTCTTTGGAGTAGTTTCTAATTTGTTACACGAACTCTTTGTGTACTAGGAAGATCTGTAAGAATTTCCTAGTACACAAAGCGCCAGCAATTAATTAGACACGTCTTAAGTTCCCATTTAAAAAAAAAGAGGTAATAAGCGTTCAAATTAACCTCCAATCATTACTGTAAAATCGCCCAATACAATTGATCCGCCATGTGCGGTTGAGTCTCCTATACGTGCGGCGGGCATTCCGCCAATCATCACCGTTGCCGAACCTTTTACAATAGAATCTGGCGGTCCTACACAAACAAGCATATCGCCAACGCGTGCAGCTGGTAACTTTCCAATTAAAACGGTTGGTTCGCCAGGTCCTATAACTGGTCCGCCAACATGCGGAATAGGAGGAAGCGCAGGTGTTACCATTGGGCATTCGTGAAAATCGGTTAATCGTGCTGCTGGAGGCATAGTTTTTTTATTTTTTATTTTAATATTTTAAAATGCTTCTCGATACAATTTTCTGTTGAAAATCACTCGAAATAACGTTTTGTTTTTTCCTATTGAGAGAAATCTAATAGCTAGTTAATCATAACCATTGCTCCTTTAATAGTGGTTTGTGCTCCACCTTGTAATGATGCTGTTGCGTTTCCTTTCGCAGAATACGCCATTTGTGCAGTTTCTTTGATATTCAATCCTTTGATTTCGACATCGCCGCCAGAAGATTCAATAGTAACTCCTTGATCACCTTTAAGGGTTAAATTCTGCTTTGCTTGTACGGTAATATTTTTATCACTTTTAATAATAATGCCACTTTCAGACATTACAATGCTGTTATTGTTTTGATCTGTAATGGTAATTTGCTTGTTTTTGTCACTAAAAACCGCCGTATTTTTGCTAGGTGTTTCTAGCGTAAGTACTTTATTTTCATCATCAAATCTTATGTTAATTCCAGATTTAGATACAAAAGCTTTCATCGAATTTTTTTCATCCGCATCTAAACCTTCAAAAGGTTTATTGCTAGATGAACTGTACATGCTTCCCAAAATGATTGGATACCGTGGATCTTCATTCAGAAAACCAACAACGACTTCATCGCCAACTTCAGGCATAAAAAATGCGCCTGCGCCAGAAGTGGAATAGAAATTTGTTAAACGCGCCCACAATCCTTCACCATTCGGATCAAATAATGGAATGTCTACCAACACACGATATTGACTGTCTGGATCTTCATACATTTTTTTTACGGTTGCATTGAATAATCCTTGCGCACCTGGTAATAATCCAGCAGCTGGTGGCGCCATTACATCTGGTGCTTCTGTGAACCAAATAGGTGACAAGCCAACAGAAACTTCCGTAACCCAGTTCCCATCTGCTATAACATGATGTACGTTAGAAATGATATGATTGCCATTAAAACGATCGCCCAATCCTGCAAGAGTGATGTATTGTGCTGGATCAACTAGATTGCTTCCTTGAAACTTTACCTCTCCTTGAATTTTGGAATAGGCACTTTTTACCAATGCAGCTTTAGACCAGTTTGTTAAATCGGCATCTTGAATTGGTGCTGTACTTTGCAATTCGTAATCGGAAAGCCCAACGACTTCCGATAGTTTTTTAGAAGATAAGTTTCCAGGACCTGCATAACTATTTGATGCTTCTTCTGAAATGGTTTTTTGTGTGGTAAAATCCCAAGAAGTTGCTTTTGCATTGCCTAATTGTGTAACAGCATCTAAAGAGGCATTAAATTCTAGCATGTTGTCGCCATAGGTAACTTTTATCACAGATGTAGTTTCACTACTTGGATCAAATACCGCTACTTTTCCGTTTAATGCCGTTACAATCATTCCGTTTGTTTCTGCTCTGGCGAGTAAAAAATCCCAGTCAGATGTATAGTATTGTACTTGTTCTGGCCATACAGTTGTCGTAGCTGCTACATTAGCACTCAACCCAGAATAATTACCTATAATGGCACTCATAATGTCGCTGTCTTTTTTCTTTGAATAGGTCGAACTTTTACGTCCGACAATCATTTTTACAGCTTCATCACGACATTCAACAATTAATAGAGAACGGTCACTACCATGAATTCGAATACTTTGTTTGGTAACGATTCCTTTAAAAATTATTTTGTTTTTAGAATCGTATCCTGCTTCAATGGTAATTGTATTTCCAGGCACAAACGTACTAGACGAACTCGCTTGAAAAGTTCCCGTTGAAGGTGAGCCATCATGGACTACAATTTTTGCGATAGGAATTTGGTTGACACCTTTTTCTACCTCAACAGATTGTACATCTATTGTGTTAGGAATCGCACTTCCATTGGTCTTAATATCGAAAGTGACTAAACCGCCGCTTGTAATTGTTTTTGATGCACTCATTTAGGTTGGTTTTATAATAGGAAATAATAATAATTGTTGCCTTCTTGTAATTGTCTAAATTTTATTTAGATTGTTATACTGAGGGGCGGGTTATGAGCACTTCGCTTCATTTTATTACTTCGCTAAATATAAATATTTTGCTTTTATCTTTCGTTCAAAAACCAAATTTTATGTTTGGCGGTCCTTACAAATAAGCACAAACCTTTCGGTTTAGTACAAACGCCCTATGTTTTTCACGTTATTTATTAATTCTATTTCAACTGGAAAGTTTTTCAGCCGAATCAATTTTTTGATAACTGAACTTAGGTAAATCTCTTTTTTATTAGATGATTTAAAGGTTGAATTATAATTATGTTTTCAATAATTTGAATTTCTCAACTGTTTATTTTTCGTGATGAACTCGTCTAGTTGTTAGAAACGTGTTTGTGCATGATTTGTTTGCGTGAATTTAGCAAATAAATAATTAGTAATTACAAGCCTTTGAAGTCCACGAGGTTTTTCCGAAGGAAAAACTTATTAAGCAATTATTTATGCACGGTGTTGTGAATAGTTATTTTTTCCTTTATATATTTTTCAATCAGTTCTTTGTCTGATTTGTTTTTTAAAATTAATATTTCATGATTTTTATGTGTCCGATAATTCATTAAGAATTTAGTTTTCCCACTCCGAGTTAATTCCGAGTATTCAAATAGGTTTGGGTCAAACTTGTCAGTTATTAAATCTATTTTTTGGGTTCGGTCAAATATTTTTTTTAAGCGAGTCATTTTTCCGCTTTTCTCGTCAATTTGTATTTCGGAGTAATAAATCCAAGATGCGAATCTGTAAAGTGTATATCCGATTAATGTCATAGTTGCGACAATTAATCCAGTCAATATTCCTACAAAATAAATAAGAATAAAAATTGATACGAATGACCATACCATTAGTTCTTTCCATTTGAATGGAATTCGGTCGCTCAAAGTATGAATATGACCGTTTTTTGATATTCTGAAATAATCTTCTTTCTCGTTCAACTTATTCGATTTTCTTTTCCTTTCGTTTTTTTACAACTTCTTTTTTTAGTGAACTTTTTCGAGACCATTGACTTAATTCAGAATTTGGATCTTCACCCTGTTCAACAAGTTAAGACTTCGTTAAACCTTTAAAATTCTTTTTTATTATATGTATGCTTCTCGACATTCCTTTAATTGTTTACAACGTGTTTGAGTTGTTGCGTGTTTTAAGCACTAAAGTTAGCAAATAAAACACAAATAGAAAGTCTGCGAGGACTTTCGTAAATTGGCTAAAACCAAGCAATTAATTATGCACGGTGTTGGCTATAGGCTTTTAAAATTTTAATTTTCCCTGATTGTTTGTGAGTTTTGATTTATGTGAAATTACATTTTCTATTGTGTAGCTACTTTGATTAACTATAAATGTTCCTAAAGTTTCATCGAAAACCTTTTTTCTAGATAATATTACTTTCAAACTGTCTCCTTTTAGAAAAGGTTCAACACTTAATTTATCTAAAAACTCATAATCTTTAATTACAGCTTTTATTGGATAACCTCTAAATATAAATCCCCATTTACCTTTTCCTTCGAAGTGTATAGTTTTAATGATTAAAACTTGTTCATCAGCTTCTATTATTTCCTTTTTAAATTCTTCAATTTCAGTGATTTCACTTTTTTCAATTACTTGGGTAATCTCTTTTTTATTAAGGTTTATTATTTGTTGATTTTCAGTTTCAATTTGTAGCCCCGTTATATTTGGGTCATTATTTACAACTATAAAGGTTTGGTTGACAATTTGTTTAATTTCATTTTTGTGATAGAGATTATATACATTCTGAGGAATTTTATCATCGGTTATTTTATGTAACTCAAGGATTTCTTTCACCTGTTTCAGTGAATATTTATCATCTTCTTTTGTAGAATGATATATTATTAAACCTGATAATGTAGCAGTAACTATTCCTGCAATAGAGTTAATCATCGCAGTTTGATATTTTGGTGCAATTCTTATTCTAAAACTACCCATCTCAGGAGGTGAAACTTCAATAATTAAATCCTCTGAACTGTAACCATACTCTTGATTAATTTGATATAATACTTTTTTGTAGTTATTTAAAAACTCAGTTAAAGTATCGATATTAATGTTTCCATCTCCACCAAATCTAATAGTTAATTCTTTATCGTGCATTTTTCCTTTTTTTTAGCTTATTGCCAACGTTCTAGTATAAGAATAGTAGCGGATTTTTATGCACTAACTTTCCGGTTTGACACAGACCTTTTTTATATTTACTTACTTTCGGTTTAGCGGTTAAACCGCTATTATTTTTATACATTGTTGCCAATAGTATTTTTATATTATATCTAACTTTTTTCTGTATAAAGGTGGTATTTCAAATTTTTGTTTATCTATTTCTTTGCAAAAACCTAAGAGCTTTAAATATTTCAATAAATTATCAAATGTGTCTTTAGGCATGTCAAACTTGTTCATATTTATATCTCCATATTTAAAAAAACTACGATGATATGAAATGGAGTTTATTTCTTTAAACAATGTTTGAAAATCTTTAGTTTTCACTAATACTAGAACGTTTTTTAACGATTCGTTTTGAATTTTATCGTAAGTTGATGCATAGCTTGCTTGATGGAACAGATTATCGTAAAATAAATTGTTCTGATAGTCAAATGAAGGAGTAACGTATTCTATACTTTCATTTTCGTAACAATATTGTTGTATATGTAAATTTTCAAATTCAATTAATTGATTGAAAAAATCTATGATTAACCTTGGATTAACAAAACCGTTGGCGTCTTTTAAATATTCAAAAATCCAATCTACGAAAGGTATGCTTTCACCTTCGAAAATTTCAATTTCTTTTGGGAAAAACATAGTTAAATATTTTTCAGAGATACGATAGTTGTATGCTTGTTTTTCTTTTAAAAGTTTGATTTTTTGTGTTTGTTTTGAAGAACAAAACTCCACAAATTTTCTGAGATATGTTTTTGGTGTAGATTTTTCTTTTTTGATAACTTTATCATTTTTCATAAAGTGAATCAGAAAAGGATTAAAGGTGTCTTTTATATATTTATTACTGCTAAATCGGTAAAGAATAAAATTTAATGTTTCCCCTTTAGTCCATTTTAATTCAATTGTACGGTCTTTTATTTTGTCTACTTCAATGTCGGAATCGTATGAATAAAAAAGGTCAGTCCTTAGAAATAATGTTGGATGAATATTGTCAAGTAGACTAATTTCTTCTATTGAATCAAAAAGTCCTTGTATGTATTTCTTTTGAAGAGCATACTTTTCTTTTTGTACAAAGTTATCTATCCTGTCAATTAAAATTAATGCTTTAATATCATTCTCCTTGTAAAAAGTATTAATTCTCTTAAAGAGGTCATTTAAAACTATTTTTTCATTTTTTTTAGTGAATTTTATAGTAGGTGTTACTTCAAATTCTTGTCCGTTTGCTGTGAAGTTTATAGAAGTTTTTAACGAGTTTAATAAATCATTAAGATTATACAGGTTAAATTTTTCTTTAAATTCATTTATTTTCGAAATTTCTGAAATGAATTGATTATAATTGGGTTTCTCAGAAAAATTATTCTTTATATCTAGTATTAATTTTGATAAAATAAAAAGTCCCCAAGAAATAGTCAATTTCATTCTGCTTTTTTCTTCAAAATCTTCAATATTTAAATATTCGTCATCAAAACCGAAAGCATCATTTATTGAGATTATTGAGTATTTATCGAAATCAAATTGTGAATTATCTAAATATTTTTTTTCAAGAGTTCTAAATAAAGCACTTTTACCCGCACCTTTAGGAGATAAAATATAATTTATAGGTTCGTTTAGGTATTTCTGTATAGTATTTGTCGGAAAAAAACATGCTTCTAATTTGGGATCTCTTTCACCTTCTAGTTTACCGAAATTTATTGTTTTTAATTTAGATAAATTAAATTCAGTATTTAGTTTATCACTTAGCTGTTTGTTTTCTGTCATTTCTATATTATTGGCAACTCGTTATATGTGGAATAAAGTTCTCGTTTATCGATTTATACACCCGGATAAAAGGAGCTGTATGATAATTTATCTTTTTCTTCTTAATAGCCAAATCAAAAGATTTGGCGGACTTCGTAAATATGCCTAGGCTTTAGGTTAAGTACCAAAACCCGTATTAATTATAGCTATTGTTAGCATTTCGTTATTTTGATTATATTGAATTTCTACGAATCGCTGAAACAATTGAATTTGTGTTCCAACTAACCATTTCTCTAGCATTATTTTGTACAATTAATGGAACTCTTTCTTGCCCCCAAGGTCTCACTCCGATAATTGGTTTATTATAACTATTAGCAAGTTGAATTTCTTTTTCAATCCATTCGCTATGTGCTACATACATTCCTGCTAGAATAATCACACAATTAACAGGTCTTACTTGTTGGTCTAATTTGTTTGTTAAAGTTCTTTTACCTACAGATGAATTAGGGTCAATTATAGGATTGTGAACTGGTACACTATAGTTTCTCCAAGTAAATAATGGAGCATTTTTAAGCATTTCTTCTAGTCTGTAATAGTCGGAATTGTATTTCCAAGCGTGACTTAAGAATAAGTCATAAATTTTTAAATTTGGCATAGTTTAATCTTCTTTGTTAATATACTGACTCCAAGCAGAATTTTCTTTACTAATTAAGTTTTCAATTCTACTTACAAAAAATTTAAAAGGTTCAGATTCACCGTCATAAGGTCCAGCACCAGTTTTGAATAAATATCTTTCGTGTTTTAATGTTTCTGAAGTTGTTCTGTATTCATTCCATTTTTCTTGAAATTTCAAAAGTGCTGATAGTCCAGTGAAAATTGCAGTTAGAACTCCTAAAACAGCAATTATATAATTTAACCAAACTGTTTTTTCAGAATTGAATCCAGCAGCAAAAGGTATTAATGCAGCAAATACAATTACAAGTCCTTTTGTCCATAGATGGTAATTTTTATTTGTGGCACTTTTTTTTCCGTACCATTCTATTTGGTCGTCAACTCTTTCTTTTATATATTCTTCTTCTGTCATTTTATTTAATGAATTCCAACGATCTTGAGTATGAAACGTAGCGTCTAAAAAGACACCAACTTTAGAGCCGAATTTTTATGTTTTATACAGCTTGTTATTTTCCGCTATTAATTAAAAATAGAGATAAGGATTCATTGCTAATATTTGTTTTCTTAAGTGGTTTAAATTTCGCGCACTTCTTGAAGGACTTAAAAGGCTCCATTTTGGTCATTTTAGGACAAGTATTTTTATTAAAACCATTTTTTTTACCACTTAAATTCCTTCTTCATAACAACCTAAATGCTTTCCGTTGAATCCATAGATTAGATTTTTTGAATCTAAATATGCAATTGGCTTTCCATTTGGGTTAAAAAGAGTTTCTTCCATGATATTTATTTTGTTGTATTTTCTGTACCATTAGAAGTTGTTGAACAAACTAACCTTCCATTAGATTTAGATAAATTATTTTCCCAATGTAATGGTCGTAAATTTGATAGGATATCTTTTCCTCCATTAGAAACTGGTGTTATGTGGTCAATTTCCCAACCATACATTGAACTTCTGTTTCCATACTGATTTCTGGCTATCCAAGCTCCACATTGGTCTTTTCTGAATTCACTTGGTTTATTGTTTTGTACGGTTTTTGCTTTCTTCCATACTTCTTCTATAATTTCGTCTGTAAATGCCATATCGTTTTTTTATTTAATAACAGCTAACTTGTTTGTATGCATACAAAAGGTACTGTTATACACCTAGTATAGGTATGTAATCAACGTCCTATTTTGCAGTTTTTAAAAGTATATATAAAAAGTGTATGATCTTTACGGATAACCATAACAGAAGTAAAATAAATCCGTAAAATTTATTACAAATGTGGTTTAATAACAAAGTAGTATCTAAAAAAATAACACAACAGTTGGTTATGTAAGTATAGGAGATGGTAATATTGGTGTAAGCGAAAGAATTTAACTCATAATAGTAACTCCTGATATTGCGGTGTTTAATTTAATTTCCTCTTTTTTATTATTCATAAATTCAAAAGAAATGGCATTCAGTAAGTTTTCTTCTTTGGTGGTAAGATGAAATTTATAATCAATTTTAGGTGTGCTGTTCGGTGTCAGTTTTTTTAAGTGGTTGGCAATATCATGTATATCATATTGGTAATGCCATGTTAGCGTTTGCCCTTTGTTATTTAGTACGGTATAATATAACACAACAATTGGTGCATGTGTTTTGGGGAGTGCTTTTCCTTTAAAATAACGTTTGTTTAAAAAATAACGCTCTCCGTTAGCGGAAATAGCTGCAACCGAAACAATTTTATTGGTTAAACCAGTAATACTATGCTTAATGGTGATTTGCTGTTTTCTAAGAAAAGCTAAGTCTGCATCAAGGGCTTCATTTAGTTCAATTTTAGTATTATGTTTTAGCTCCTTTTTATTGACTATTTTTAACGATGAGCTAGACAATTCTTCCTTCGTAATAGGAGTGCAAGTTCCTTCAAAAAAGGTGACATCGTTTTTACTATTTCCTACTTGTAAAGTAAATGCGCCTTTGGTAAATAATACGAGGTTTAGATGGTTGTATTTTTGTTGCCTTGTAATAGGAAAGAACATACCCATTCCTAGTAATTTTCGTAGTGCTTGTTTTTTAAATTGAAACTGCCCTTTATATAATTGTTGTTCTTTTTTTGCGTAGTAAGTTATTTCTAAACCTTGTGGCATCCCAACATATTGCGGTTCTTGATTTTCCCAGTACTTATTTTTAGTAGCTACTCGTTTTTTATCAAACAGATCTGGTTTGTTATAAAATCGATTGGTTAACAGTTGAGGTTTTGGGTTTTTAGTACCTATTACATCAATCGAAATAATACTAGCATCAAGATTTTCTTCTTCAAGTACATAAGCTTTCCATAAATATTGATTCCAATATTTTACATAGAGAACTAGCAATAAGATTGCAGAGAAAAAGAGGGTACTATTAATTGGGGTTAACAACCCCTGTTTTTGTAACGGAATAAGAACACCGTAGTTAATGGCATACCCAACTAAAAACGGAGCGACACAAAAAATAAGGCAACAGATAAGAAAGTTTACAGGGTCGTATTGTTTTCCCCAACTTAATAAAATGCCTCCTAAAAACGACAAACCAATTCCTATAACAGCATAGATAACTAATAGTATGGTTAAGTAGTTTGCGTTTGCAAAACTTAGGGTGATAAGTATTACAAGCATTATTAATGTACTAATACCTGTAAATATGCGACCTATTTCTGAATCCATTAAATGTAATAAAATTGTTTTCAAATATATCTTATTCCGTTTTAAAAGCCTTGTTTGTTTCTGAGCTAAATAAAAAAACTTCTCATAATTGAGAAGCTTTTTTTATTCATAGATATTAGGCTATAGCATTTTATGTTTATATAAAGCTTCCTTTTCATTTCTTCAGATTAAGAGGGTTTCATCCATTTAAAATTAAGAACGGTACATCTTGTCTTTTTAAAAATAGACAGAATACCCCAAAACGTCTATTTAAACCCCAAGTACTTCTATTTCATTTTAAGCCCCGCTTTGTTTTATCCACATTTGGGGTGTTAATAACAAAAGCAAAGGCTTTAATAAACGAATACATTATGAGAAAATCAATATTTATAACAGGCATACTATTGTTAATGGTATCTATATCATCTACAGCACAAAATTTTCAAGGAAAAATATATTATAGTTCTAAATCGAAAGTTCATTCGGTACATAACATGGATAGATTTACAGAAGAACAAAGGGCAGCTACCAAGAAAGGACAGCATGAAGCTTCGGTAAAGAAATATGTGCTAGAATTTAATAAAAACCACTCTTTATTCACCAAAGATATTAAGTTAAGTCTACTTCCAACTCGGCCAATGAGATCTGGAGGAGGTATGAATTTAATTAATAGTCCCGGGAATTTCTACAAAGATTTAGTAACTAAAAGTTATGTGAATCAAAAAGATATTTTCGGTAAAAAATTTATAATTAAAGATACATTAGAAACTATAGCTTGGCAAAAAACAGATGAGGTAAAGACCATTGGTACATATGTTTGTTTTAAAGCTACGGCTCAAGTTGCCAATACAAATAAATATGATGATGACGCTAACCAAGGTGAAACAATTACTGTTGTTGCTTGGTATACTATCGATATTCCTGTGTCTCAAGGGCCAGGGAGCTACTGGGGTTTACCAGGATTGATCTTAGAAGTGCACTCTGAAGAGGTGGTGTATCTCTGTTCGAAAATTGAACTTTCTAAAACCGATGATATTGTGATTACAGCACCTAATGCAGGAAAGAAGATTACGAATAAAAAGTTCAACAGCTTATTTGCCCAAAAACTACAAGATTTAAAAGATAGACATGCGAACTAAATTCTGGTATTAAGAGCTAAACTAATTTATAATTATGGGGTATATAAAAAAGAAACAAGGAGTTTTTATCTTTTTGTTTATGTGTACACTAAGTATTTTTTCGCAAGAAATAAAACTCAGTGGTATTGTAAAAGATAGTCTTGGTAATACCTTAGAATCGGCAAATATAATTGCCTTAGATAACGTGACTAATAAGTTAAAATCGTACGCTATTACCAATTCAAAAGGAGAGTATCAGGTATTATTAAATCAGGAAAAGGACTATACGGTAAAAGTTAGTTTTATTGGATTTAAACCTATTTCCTTTGAGCTAAATCAAACCGTAGGTGAAGGGGGTTTAATTAAGAATTTTACGCTTTATGAGGATAATAGTCAATTAGATGAAGTGTTACTGACTTATGAAATGCCTATAACTGTGAACAACGATACCATTGTTTATAATTCGGATTCTTTTAAAACCGGTGGAGAAAAAAAACTGCGCGATATTTTAAAAAATTTACCAGGCGTAGAAATAAATGACGATGGCCAAATTGAAGTTGAAGGAAAACAGGTATTGAAAGTGATGATAGAAGGAAAAGATTTTTTTGATGGGGATTCAAAAATAGCTGCTGAAAAAATTCCTTCTAATGCTGTTGATAAGATCGAGATATTAAAAAACTTTAGTGAAATTAGTCAATTAAAAGGAGTCACTAATAACGCCGATAACATCGTTATTAATTTAAAACTAAAAGAAGGTAAAAAGAACTTTTGGTTTGGTGATATTACTGCGGGTGGAGGTTTTGAAGATCGCTATCTAGTGCATCCAAAGTTGTTTTATTATAGCCCTAAGAAAAGTATTAATATCATTATGGATATTAATAATATTGGGGAGATTCCATTTACGTCTAAAGACTATTATAACTTTACAGGAGGCTTGAGTAAATCTTTTATGAACTCTGGGACGTTATTTAATATAGCATCTGATTTGGGATTGTCTCATTTAAAAAATAATAAAGCAAAAGCAGTTGTATCTAAATTTGGAGCGGTAAATTTTAGCTATGCAGCTAGTGAAAAATGGGATTTAAGTGGCTTTTTTATTTTTTCTAAAAGCGAAGTCGATCTTCTTGAAAAGTCGGTAACACAGTACACCGTAGATAATTTAATAGAACAAAACGAAAAAGTAACCTTTCAGGATAATACGTTAGGATTAGCGAAATTCAGTAGTTCTTTTAAACCGCATTCGAATTTTCAGTTTGATTATGATTTGTTTATAAAATTATCGAAACAAGATGAAACCAATGGTTTAGTTTCAAGTTTTTCTGATGTTGAGAATGAGATTTTAACCAAAATGAACAATGATCCATTTTCAATAAAACAAAACGCTAAAATATATTATACACTTAACCCTGATAATATATTCGCAACTAGCATACAATATGAGTTGTCAAAAGAAAATCCATTTTACAATGCTTCTTTTTTAGATTTGGGTGTTAATCCGTCAACTACGGCATTGCCCTTTTCGGGTATATTTCCGTACGATTTAAATCAAGATGATTATACGATTAACCAAGACAAATCGATTCACACCAATAAATTGGATGCTAAAGTTGATTATTATTACTTACTGAACGACAAGAGTAATTTAAATTTCAATGTAGGAAGTACTTTAAGTAGCCAGAAATTTAATTCATCTATATTTCAAACCCTAGACGATGGAAGTATTGAAAATTTTACCGATCAGAGATTTAGGAACCAAGACGTAACGTATAATTTTACGGATGCATTTCTCGGACTTCATTATAAATTAGCTCTAGGGAAATTTCTGTTTAACCCAGGTATTAGTCTACATAACTATACGTTGAAAAATGAACAATTGGGAAGTGTTTTATCTTCTAATGAAACGAAAGTGTTGCCTAGTTTTTATGTGAATCTTCAATTTCAAAAATCTGAAAGCTTGCGTTTTACCTATTCAAGAACAGCAGCGTATTCAGATATCAATAAAATAGCAGAAGGCTATATTTTTAATAATTACAATTCACTATTTCAGGGGAATAGGGCTATAGAAAACGGTTTGTATGATAAATTTAAACTCAGCTATTTTAGTTTTAGCTTATTTAATTACACCAATGTTTACGCGTCTTTAGCTTATTCTAAAAAGAAGGATGATATAAAAAACAATACTGTTTTTAACCAAATTAATACGGCGTCTACACCTATAAATTCATTACTTGATGATGAAACATTTTCTGCAAATGCGAGTTGGGGCAAAACGATTGGTAAGTATAAAGTAAACTTAAAAATGAATCTAGAACAAGCAAATTATTATAATATTATTAATGATGTACAGCAAAAATCGAAAGCATTCATTCAAAATTATACGGCCAGTATACTCACTAAATATAAAAAGGCACCGAACTTCGAAATTGGGTATACACGTACCATCAATAACTATAATAATGCAAACACCGAAACGACATTTTATACAGATAAACCGTTTGCGAATGTAAAGGCTAAATTTTTAAAGCATTTTTCTTTAAAATCACAATATAGCTTCTATAAGTATCAAAATAAAAACCAGTCTCTTAATAGCTATTCCTTTTTGGATGCCAATTTATATTATCAACACGAAGACAGTAATTGGGAGTATAGCTTAGGTTTAACTAATATCTTGAATACTGAATCTTTAAATCAAGATAAATTTAATCAGAATTATGCGAGCTCGTCGCAATACTTTATTCAACCACGCTATGCTGTGTTTAGTCTTAAATACAATCTATAATCGAATTTATTCTTTCGTAACAAAAATAATTTCAAACAGAACTAATTAAACCTTACTTCAAACAAAACATTAAATAAATCAATATGAAACATACACTAGTACTAATCGCCTTAATCATATCTTCAATCAGTTTTTCTCAAAACCAAAAGGCAGGGGCAAACGAGAACGAAAATAAATGGACGAACATACCTGCTCAAAAGTCAGTAACTAATAATACCGATGACGGTTACCCTAATGTTATTGCAATAATACCAGGAACACGCATACCTAACTATGGTGAGTTAAAACGCGGAATTGTGAAATCAATGAGTCATGTAATAAAAGATCCGAACGGAGTTTCAGACATTTCAAACTATTCAAATATCGATCATGAAGCTTGGGATTGCAGCTATACGGAAGCTTCCAAATCTAAACCAGAATATAACATCGTTTATAATTTTCACGTTTACGTTGGTAAAGATTATTATTCAGGTAAAATTAGTCAAAGAATTGCCCGTACAGGGAAAAAATTGGTGCACAGAAAAACAGGAGAGATTATTAAACTTTAACTCAGTATATAGACCACCGGTAATAAATAGCATAAAAATAATGCGAATAAATTATTTTGAATAATTCTATTCCTTAGTTTTGATAAAACATTTAGAGCACTCAAAAACGTGAAACAAAAATATCATATAGCAAATAAAAACATCTATACAGTACTGATGCATGTAGGTTTTTGGAGCCTTGTGTTTTTATGGCCTTTACTGTCGTATGAAGAACTTTCACAAGTACAATATGTAGTGAATAGAAATTGGTTAGCAACCTGTAGTCTTTGTGTAGTATTCTATATCAATTACTTTGTATTGGTTGATTATTACTTTTTTAACCAACAAAAATCAATGTTTTATGGCTTAAATCTATTATTAATTGTTGCTGTTTTTTTTATTGTAAAACATCTCTTAACATTTATTGCTTTTAGTCCCACAATCAATGGTGCTAGGATGAGAGAAGTTCGAAGTACAACAGTATCTTCTATACAATTAATTTTGCCAATGATTTTAGGTATTGGGATGTGCGTTGGTTTAAAAATTAATAAAAAATGGAGCAAAAAGGAATTACAGTTACAGAAGGTAAAGCAAACACAATTAGATGCTGAAATTAAATATTTGAGGTATCAAATTCAACCACACTTCCTTTTCAATACTTTAAATAATATCTATTCCCTCATTGATAGTGCCCCAAATATAGCAAAAACGTCTGTGCATAGTTTGAGTAAAATGATGCGTTATTTGCTGCATGATTCTGCGGTAAATAAAGTTCCATTAGTAAAAGAAATTGAATTTTTAGAACGTTATATAGACCTAATGCAGCTAAGAGTGTCTTCTAATTTAACTCTTGAAAAAAGCTTCCCTATCATAAATCAACCCATCCAAATAGCGCCACTCTTGCTCATTACTTTTATAGAAAATGCGTTTAAACATGGTATTGATGCAGTGCAAGCGAGCCATATAAAGATTAAACTGACTATTGAAAAAGAGGCCATTCATTATCATGTGATAAATTCTTCTTTTCCACAAAATAAAAATATAACAGATTCTGGAATTGGTCTTGAAAATTTAAAAAAACGACTCGAATTATTATATCCTAATAGATTTGAATTGGTAGAAGAGGAGATTGAAATGGAATATAACGCCAAATTAATACTTAATTTTAAAGCATGATGATTAAATGTTTGTTGATTGATGATGAACCTTTAGCGCTTGATGTATTAGAGGGCTATGTGAATGCAATTCCATTTTTAAAATTAGTAGCCAGGTGTACTAGTGCTATTGCTGCTATGGAGATTATGGAAGACCAAGAGATTGATTTGATCTTTTCAGATATTCAAATGCCAAATTTATCTGGGATGGAATTTTCAAAGATGATTGTAAATAAAAACACTAAAATTATTTTTACGACAGCATTTGAGGAGTATGCATTAGAAGGTTATAAAGTCAATGCCATAGATTATTTGCTAAAACCCATAAATTATCCTGAATTTTTTTCTGCAGCAAATAAAGCGAAACAACTAATACTAAATATAGCTACCGCTGCCGAAACAACAACGTATAAAGGGTCTTATATTTTTGTGAAATCAGATTATAAGTTGATAAAAATTGACTTGAAAGATCTTATATATATTGAAGGGCTAAAAGACTATGTAAAGTATTATACCGTTCATTCAGAGAAGCCAATCCTATCTTTAAAAAGCATGAAATCTTTAGAGGAAGAACTCTCTGATAAATACTTCATGCGTGTGCATCGATCTTTTATGGTCAACTTGAAAAAAATAACAACCATAGAACGAAGTCGTATTATTTTTGGAGAAAAATACATTCCAGTTTCAGAAAAATATAAAGAAAGCTTTCAAAAATTTATTGATTCTGATTTTTTGAATTAGCCGAAATGTTTTAAAGCCTTTATTTAAAACCAAGTACTAGTTTTTTAGTTTAACGAGTACTTGGTTTTAATCAATTCGATTGTGTTAATCACAAAAAACAGCCTTTAATAAACGAGTGGTCAAACCTAGTTTGAAGAGCTTTCAAAGCTTGGTAAAAAGGTATCCGAATTAGTCTGTCAGGTAATCCGCTATCGTTGGGTTATCTAAAACTCCAGTTTTTATAACTATTTGAGGCTTCTAATTTATTTTCGATAGCATCAGGTAGTTCAGGAAAGAAATCAATGCCCGTTTTTTGCTCCAATTCATCTATAGAAACGACAAATTCATACAAAGGATTTTTACTTTCTTTATGAGGTATTAAAAAAGCAATTGCTTTAATTTCAGGTTGGGTGTAGTCTAATATTATTTTATAAAATTCATTAGGAACGCTCACCTTCTCTTTTCCGATGGTTTTTAAATTCGAATTTAAAATACCACCAGTAACGATATATAAATGATGGTGTTTTTTAGCCCAATAACGTGTTTTTTGCTCAAGTCTATTCCATACACCAGCATTAAAGTCATGCTTTTGAGGAGAAATATTTGAGGTGTAAAAAGTTTCGTCATGCGCTTCTTTAGAAGAACGCCTATCTGCTGCCGGACATAAATGACCTCTGTCATACCCCGATTTTTTATAACTCCTCCAATTGGCCGATTTACTCTTTACTTTCGGGTCATTGATAAAATAAGGACGCTTAAAATTATTGTAAACAATATCGTTCTTATCTAAAGAATAAGCAACCCACTCAGCTTGTTCATGTTGTTCGTTGTACGATAACTGATATCCATTATGCTTTACAATTACACCCGTTGTTGAACTCGGTAAATAGTTGAAGTTATTTACATCTTCAATTGTTGTTTCAGAGGGTATATCAATAGTGCTTTCTTTTAGCCAATAACCAACGATTAAAACAATAATAGCGACAACTAATTTTATTTTTTTTGAAGTACTCATTAATCTTTCAATAAGATTTCTTTAAAATTTTCTGTTTTTTCTACTTGATTGAATATTGTTTGAAATTTAACCGGAGGAACTGTTAGTTTTCTCTTTTCTAAATCTAACCAAGCTCCGTAAACGGTAATTTTAGCTGATAATTTTCCTGCTTCATTAAACACCTCATGTTGAATTTTCCAACGTTCACCTTTACTAGATAAGCCTATTACTTTGAGGTTAACAGATATATCAGTTCCCATATGAATTTCACGTAAAAACTTCGTGTTTTCTTCAAATAATATAGGCCCTGTTTTTTCTGCTGTAAAATCTTGAATAGTAATATTGTGCTCTTTAAAAAAGCGTAATCTTACTTCTGCAGCATAGTCATTATAAGCCGTATGACGCATATGTATATTAGCATCGAAATCTGCCCATCGTGTTTTAAATTGTACACTAAAACTCATTTGTATCTTTTTTTTGAAAAGCGAAGATACATCTTTTCCTTTTTTTTGCGTTACCACAAGGGTCGCGCTTTTCGCACTCGCTTTTTGTTTGTACCTCACAAAAGAGCTCAAACAAATGCTGCAATCCCTAACGCAGGTGTATTTGCTAACCTTAGGTATACACTTGAATTAAGATTTTACATCTAAAGCATCACGAAGTGTATTACCAATTAGCATAAAAGCCATTACTAAACTCATAATTGCCAATCCAGGAATTAAGGCTAAAAAAGGTTTGCCTAAAATGATATAGTTATAATGATTTTTAATCATGGCACCCCAAGAAGGAGTAGGAGGTTGTGCACCAATTCCTAAAAAGCTCAAACCACTTTCAATAAGAATTGCTGCGGCAAAGTTAGCTGCAGAAATAACAATTATTGGTGCTAGAATATTGGGTAAAATATGTTTGAAAATAATTCTAAAGTCTGAAAAACCTAAAGCTTTTGCAGCTTCAACATATTGCTGTTGTTTGGTTGTAATTACTTGTCCGCGCACTACACGAGCAACTTCTACCCACATCGTTAAGCCAACAGCGATAAATACTTGCCAAAAACCTTTTCCTAAGGCTAAAGTGATCGCGATTACTAATAATAAAGTAGGAATAGACCACGTAATATTGATAACCCACATAATAATAGTATCAATTTTTCCGCCAAAATAGCCCGCAATTGCACCAATAGGAATTCCGATTAAAAGAGAGATGAAAACAGCAATAAATCCGATAAAAAATGAAATTCTTGCTCCGATTAATAACCTACTTAATAAATCACGTCCATATTTATCGGTACCAAACCAAAATGTTTTTTGTTGAATGTGTTTTTCAGGTTGATTCTTAAATAAAGAAAGCGGGTAGGTTTTTGCTAAACCGTCTGAATATTTTAAAACTTCTAATTGATTTTCGGATAGCTTATAAGATTTTATTGGAATTTCGGTAGGTGAATTTTGTTTCCCATTCATAAAAATTGAAAACCAAGATTGTTGCTTTTTTGATTTAGAAGGAATGCTAAGCATCATAACTGAAAAACCTGGCGATTTAGAATGGATTTCTAAATGCATCTGGTTTGCAGAGTTGCTATTGTCTGGAGCAACTGTATAACAAAAAACAGCAATCAACCCACAAAAAATAATAAAAGAAAAACTGAATACACCAATTTTACTTTCCTTAAATTTTTTAATAGCTAGTTGCCATAATGAAGTAGATTTTTTAGTCGTCAATACTTACTTTTTAATAGTTAAAATATCTGATCCTGTAGGGTCTTCGAAAACCTCTAAGTTAAAATATTTTATGCTTGCTAAAATATGATCAAAAATATCAGACATGTCTCTCTCGTAAGCTAACCAAGATTTGTTTTTGCAAAAAGCATAAATTTCTAAAGGAATTCCGTTAGCTGTTGGTTGTAGTTGACGAGACATGAACAATAACTCTTGATTTATTTTAGGGTGTTGTTTCAAATATTCATCTAAATATTTTCTAAATAAACCAAAGTTCGTTAAGTTTCTACCGTTAATTAATAGCGATTTATCAATATTATGTTTTAGATTATACTCTTTTACATCGCTATAAGCAGTGGTAACATAGTTTGTAAGTAAGGCTATTTTTTTATAGTGTTCTACGTCTTTATCCGTTAAAAAATGAATGGTATTTATTTTAATTAAGATAGATCGTTTTATTCGACGTCCACCAGAATTATCCATGGCTCTCCAATTTTTAAAAGAATCAGAAATTAATGAATAGGTAGGGATACTAGTTACGGTATTGTCAAAGTTTTTTACAATTACTGATGCTAAATTAATAGCAGTTACGTTTCCATCAGCATTGTATTTATCCATGGTAATCCAGTCATTTAAACGCACGGTATCGTTTACCGATATTTGAATACTGGCAACAAAACCTAAAATAGTATCTTTAAAAATAAGTAATAATACTGCTGAAAAAGCACCTAAAGCTGTTAGAAAACGAATAAGTGGTTTACCTGTAATAATAGAGAAAGAGATAATGAATCCTATTATCCATAAAATCATCATAAAAGTTTGAATGTAGCTTTCTAAAGGTTTGTCTTTAAACGCAGCTAAATTTCTTAAAAAATCTTTTAAAGTTAATAAAAGACTTCTAATAAACCATATAATTGAAAAAACAATAGCTACATCAATAATGCGTTCAGCTTGCTTTAAAAGATTAGGAAAATCTATTAAAATAAGCGATAACAATGTGTAAAGAATAACGAAGACAATGATTCTCGAAATATTTAAGAAGACACGATTTTTAATCAGTAAATCATCGAAATTCGTTTTTGTTTTTGCTGCTATTTTTTTTACAAACTTACTACCGAAATAGCGAAATACTTTAAAAAATACATAACCTAAAAAAGCTAGAACAATTAAATTTGTTATTAAATTAAGATGAATTGCTGTTTGGTCTGATGCAGAAAAATGATTCTTGAATATGTAATAAAAAAACTTATTTGACATAATTTTATTTAAGAGTCAAAAGTAGGTATTTCTTCACCAACTTTTAAATCGAATTTTTTTCTAAACCAAAATACAACAACATATAAAATAGGTGTGTCTAATGCAGCGATAATAACTTTGAATAAAAAACCGCCAATTAATAAGTTCGTAAAAATATTCCAAGGAAGTATTTTAAAAGAACATAATAAAAGTAATACCGTAAAAGTATCTATAAATTGAGATAAAAAGGTAGAAAAATTATTACGCAACCATAAGTGTTTACCTTTAGTTAAGTTTTTCCAATAATGAAAAAGGCGTATATCAACAAATTGCGCAAACAAATAAGCTAACATAGATGCTAAAACGGCTAAAGGAGACAAGCCAAATACTTTAGAAAAGGTAATATCGCCAACAGGTGAATTACTGATTGCTGGAACATAATCGGCAACTAAGATAATTAGCATAGAAAAAAAGGAAGCAAAGATTCCGGCAATAACAACTTGATTAGCTTTCTTTTTACCGTAGATTTCAGATAATATATCGGTAATTAAAAAAGTAATTGGATAGGGTAGAATTCCTACTGAAATTTCAAAACGATACAAATTAAAAGGTTCCCAGTAAAAAAATTTCTGAAAAATTAAATTAGAGGTAACTAATGAGGCAATAAATAAGGCAGCTAAAACTAAATAGATAAGTTGCGCTTGCGAGTTTTGTTGTGCTGTCATAAAACGAAAGTAGTAATTTTTTTAATTTAAGAGGCTGTTTATTTTTACTGGATAGAATGTTTAAAATTATCATTATAATATATAATGATAAGAAGGAAATTGCTACAAATAAAAATGTTTATTTTTGCTTTAAAATAAACAAACAAAAAATAATGAAAGCATATATTTTTCCAGGTCAAGGAGCACAATTTACAGGTATGGGATTAGATTTATATGAAAAATCACCATTAGCTCAAGAGCTTTTTGAAAAAGCTAATGATATATTGGGTTTTAGTATTACTGATGTAATGTTTGAAGGGACACCTGAAGAGTTGAAGCAAACAAAAGTAACACAACCAGCGATATTTTTACATTCGGTAATTTTAGCAAAAGTATTAGGAGATGATTTTAAACCAGAAATGGTTGCAGGTCATTCATTAGGAGAATTGTCTGCTTTGGTAGCAAACGGAGTATTGTCTTTTGAAGACGGATTAACTTTAGTTTCTAAACGTGCTTCAGCAATGCAAAAAGCCTGTGAAATTAAGCCGTCAACAATGGCAGCCGTTTTAGGTTTAGAAGATAAAATAGTGGAAGATACTTGTGCTGAAATAGATGGAGTGGTAGTTGCTGCAAATTATAACTGCCCTGGTCAGTTAGTAATTTCAGGAGAAGTAGAAGCGATAGAAAAGGCTTGTGAAGTATTAACAGAAAAAGGAGCCAGAAGAGCATTAGTTTTACCTGTTGGTGGAGCATTTCACTCTCCAATGATGGAGCCAGCTCGTGAAGAGTTAGCAAAGGCAATTGAGGAAACTACCTTTAGTGAGCCAACATGTCCTGTATACCAAAATGTGGTAGCGAAAGCTGTAACAAGTCCTACAGAAATAAAAGAAAATTTAATGGCGCAATTAACTGCTCCAGTAAAATGGACACAATGTATTCAAGCAATGATTGCTGATGGTGGTACTGAGTTTATTGAAGTTGGTCCTGGTAAAGTATTACAAGGTTTAATGCGTAAAATTGATAGAAGTGTTACTGCTAGCGGAGCTAGTATTGAAGCTTAAAAAAACAATATTTTAGTATGTAAAAAAAGCGAACTCAATTGAGTTCGCTTTTTTATGTTTTATAATTCAGAATTATTAATTCCTAAAAGTTGAAATATTTTCTCTTCTTTAGGTGCTAAAAGAATCATGTAAAATAAAAGGATTACTCCAAATAAAATAAAGTCTGGTTTTAAGAAAAGAATCAAAAAACAAGCTCCTTCTATTATTGCCCATTTAATGATAGAAGCACTTTGGTAAATAGCAAATTTCTCCTCATTAGAAGAATCCTTTTTTATGTTTTTTAATGTGTTGTTAAACATAAAATTACTCAATACATATGCTAGTGCAGGGATGAAAGAATATATTAAAGAAGAATTATCTATTTCTAAGTTTAAAATATTTTTAAAATCACCTATTAAAAAATAGGCCAAAGTTACACCCGCAATTAATACAAGGTGAATTATTTTAAGCGTTTTTATTTTTTGATTCATAGCTGTTTTTTATTGAACAAATTCTAGAATTGTTTTTGTAATAAAAGCCAGTTGATCTTCCTCTAATTCGGTGTGCATTGGTAATGAAATTACTTCATCAATTAACTGATTCGTAATCGTAAAATCAGCTTTATTATAACGTTCATCTTTATATGCTTTTTGAGCATGTAATGGAACTGGATAATAAATTGCATTCGGAATATTATTGTCTAATAAATGTTGATGCAATTCATCTCGTTTACCATTCGTTATTCTTAAAGTATATTGATGAAAAACATGAGTAGAAAAAACGCTAATTGCAGGCGTAATAATATTAGAATTAGTTGAGAAAGCTTCAGTATAATACAGCGCAGCTTTTCTACGTGCATCACAAAAACTATCTAATAAAGGTAGTTTTATTTGTAAAACAGCAGCTTGTAAACTATCTAAACGAGAATTTACTCCTACAACATCATGGTAATAACGTTTGTACATCCCATGATTTACAATACCTCTGATCGTATGTGCTAAATCGTCATCATTTGTGAAAATTGCGCCACCATCACCATAACAACCTAAGTTTTTAGAAGGAAAAAATGACGTTGTTCCTACGTTTCCTATAGTTCCAGATTTCTTTTTTGTTCCATCAGAAAATGTATAATCTGCTCCAATAGCTTGAGCATTGTCTTCAATAACAAATAAGTTATGTTCTTTGGCAACTTCCATTACCGCTTCCATATTGGCACATTGACCAAATAAATGAACGGGCACAATTGCTTTTGTTTTTGGAGTTATAGCCTTTTTTAAGGCTTCAATATCAATATTAAACGTATCAGGTTCAACATCGACTAAAACAGGAGTTAGCTTTAATAAAGCGATTACTTCTACAGTTGCAGCAAAAGTAAAATCGGCAGTAATAACTTCATCACCTTGTTCTAAACCTAAACCCATCATTGCAATTTGTAAAGCATCGGTTCCGTTAGCACATGGTATTACATGTTTTACATCTAAATATTTTTCTAAATCGCTTCCGAACCCTTTAACCTCAGGTCCACCAATATAATAGGCAGTATCTAAGACGCTTTCAAAAGCTTTATTTACTTGTGGTTTTATTTTTGCATATTGACCTTGCAGGTCGACCATTTGAATTTTTTTCATCTGAGAAATGAATTTATTTGAACATCAAAAATACGAATTAAATTTCTGTTATCTTTGAAGAAAATCCCTTGTAAATGAAGTTGGTTAAAAAGTTTTTAAAAATTGTATTCGCAGTATTAATTTTAGTGTTTGTCGGGGTTTGGTTATTTACCAGAACACTACATCCAACATATAACGGAGAGTTAGAATTAAAGTCTATTTCTGCCAAAGTTACCGTGCATTATGATGAGGTTGGCGTTCCGCACATTAATGCAGAAAATCAACAAGATGCTTATACCGCTTTAGGATATGTACACGCTCAAGATAGGTTGTGGCAAATGGAATTGATTAGACGAATTGCTGCAGGAAGATTAGCAGAGGTTTTTGGGAATGAATTAGTACGCACAGATAAGTTTTTCTCAGGCCTAGGAATTGAAGAAGCTGCTGATAAAACAATTAAAGGTTTAGATAAAAAGTCTAAAGCCTATAAAATGACAGAAGCTTACCTAAATGGAATTAATCAGTTTATAGAAGAAGGAACGACACCTCTTGAATTTTATCTGGTAGGACTTGATAAAGAAAAATATACCATTAAAGACGTGTATAATGTCTTTGGGTATATGGCCTTTAGTTTTGCAGTAGCACATAAAACAGATCCACTAATAACAGAGATAAAAGAAAAATTAGGAGATGCCTATTTTGAAGAATTAAATGGTGCGAATTTCGAAAATCTTACTTTTATTAAGAATCAGAAAAATCCTGAAATTAGAGCTGGCTTTGCGCAAGCAATGAATACTTTGTTAGATAAATTGCCAATTTCTCCATTTATTGGAAGTAATTCTTGGGTTTTAGGACCTGAGAAAACCAAAAGTGGAAAAGTGATTTTTGCTAACGATCCACATATCGGATTTTCACAACCTTCAGTTTGGTATCAATCACATATTAAAACACCAGATTATGAAATGTACGGATTTAGTTTAGCCTTAACTCCGTTTCCGCTATTAGGTCATAATCGTGATTACGCATACGGCCTAACGATGTTCGAAAATGATGACATCGATTTTTATTATGAGCAAAATAATCCTAATAATCCGTTAGAATATAAAACACCTGAAGGTTATAAAAAATATAAACTGATTGATAGAACTATTAAAGTGAAAGGAGAAATTGATACTTCTTTTCAAGTAAAAGTTAGTAAACACGGACCTGTAATGAATGGGTTAATTGAATTTATTGACGATGAACGACCTATTGCAATGCAGTGGATTTACACGAAATTAAACAATCAGTTATTAGAGGTTGGTTATGAAATGTCACATGCAAAATCGTTGTCAGACTTTAAAAAAGGAGCTAGTAAATTACATGCCCCAGGGTTAAATATTATGTATGGAGATGCGAAAGATAATATTGCGTGGTTTGCTGCTGCAAAACTGTATAAATACCGTGATAGTTTACATACAAAGCTAATTTTAAATGGCCCATCTGGTAAGGATGAGATTAAAGAATGGTTAGATTTTGAACAGAATCCGCAAGCGATCAATCCAAGTAGGAATTATGTGTATTCTGCGAATAATCAACCAGACTCTATTGCAGGAATCTTATACCCAGGGTATTATTTACCAGAAGACAGAGCAAGAAGAATTGTTGATTTATTAGCTCCTAAGAATGATTGGACAAAAGAAGATGTTGCAAAAATGATTTACGATGTTACTTCACCTACAGCGCCAGAAATTAGCATGCATTTAACTAGAAGTGTAGATAGATCCCAGCTTTCGGCAAGTGAAAAAAAGGCGTTCCATATTTTAAAAAATTGGAAAGGTTATTACGGAAAAGACGAGGTGGCTCCAGTAATTTACACACGCTTGTGGTACGAATTTGTAAAAAGTACTTTTAAAGATGAAATGGGGGCAGGATTTGAACAATTCGTGAATACTCCTTTTGAAGAAAAAGTTGTGGCTAGCCAAGTGAAAAAAGCGCAATCTATTTGGTGGGATGATGTAACAACGAAACAAATAGAAACAAAAGAAGCTATTGTAACCAAGTCATTTCAAAATGCCATTACCTTTTTACAAGATCAATTAGGAGAAAATGTTGAAGATTGGAAATGGAATAGAGTAGCTTCAGTAGAATACGAACATCCTATCGGAAAAGCTGGTGGCTTATTACGTAAGTTATTTAATGTTGGTCCGTTTGAAACAAATGGGGGAGACCAAGTGATAAATAATCAGATTTATAATATTGATAGTACAGGTCTATATAAAATTAAAGCAGGACCTTCTACGCGAAGAATTGTTGATTTTTCTGAGGTGGAAAATAGCATCACAATTTTACCAACAGGACAATCTGGGAATGTGTTTAGTGACCATTATAAAGATCAAGCTCAAAAATATGTGGATGGTGAGTTTGTAAAGATGAAATTGAATCAGTCAGAGATTAAGAAGAGCGAGAATGTGTTGGTGTTTTTGCCTAAAAAATAAATTTTCTAGTTTGTCATTGCAAGGAACGAAGCAACCTTTTTTATACTTTAGTTATTTGAACGCATCGTTATTTTCCTAACGAACAAGAGTAATACTGTTATTTATGTTATTGCAAGTTATATTCTAAAGAGAAATAATTATTTAGAATGAAAAGATTGCTTCGTTATTTTTTCTAGCAATGACAAATTAGGTAAACCTTAGGATTCCTTGCAAGCCAACTTGGAAAACGTAAAGATTAAGCTTCGAATTCATCATCATTAATAACTCCTAACCAAAAACTGAGTAACCTTCCATTTTTTAACTTCATCATAAATAAAATCTTGTTTATCTGATCCACCAAAAGTCCCCGAGATTTCATATTTTAAATTAGAATTTGGAACAGATAAAACTGTGTGAAAATGGTAATTAGTTTTATGAGAGATTTCTGGGCGTAATTTTTTTACTTCCTCGTAAGTCATTCCAATTTTTACGCCATATATGTCTGGAAAATTTGTCGTCGTAGTAGTTTCATTAACTAAACAACCATCTAGCTCACTCATTATAAAATTGATATTTGTACTGTCTTTTATAACTTCAAAATAATGGTAGTCAGGCCCATCTTGTAGCCCAACTTCCGAAGTGATTTTATAATTAGGAAAAGCGGTTTGTAAACTATCAATTGTAATACACTTACGTAAATTAATATTGTTGATTCCATTATTTGAAATGGTGATTTTAGCTGTTTTTTTTG
Organism: uncultured Tenacibaculum sp.; assembly: GCA_965364955.1. Lineage (GTDB taxonomy): Bacteria > Bacteroidota > Bacteroidia > Flavobacteriales > Flavobacteriaceae > Polaribacter. Next base: position 27,617 of record CBDTZS010000001.1, read on the forward strand.
TAGCATTTTTTTTCTTACAGCTAATTAATACAGAAGAAATAATTAACATAAATAAAATAACTTTTTTCATATTAAATCTCTTTATAAACTTCCTTAAAAGGAATTCTAAAGCGTTCACCGTAAACACCTTTTTCTGATCTAATTCCGCAACTAACAATCATGTTTATTTCTGCACTTCGAGGAATGTTTAATAAACGCTTTACACGCCAAGTGTCCGAACCTTCCATAGGGCAGGTGTCATAACCTTCTGCAGCCATCGATAACATAAAAGTTTGTGCAGCTAGCCCGGTAGTTTTTTGAGCTACAATACGCATGTCACTATTACGAACTTCACGATACATTGGTTTAAATAATCCAACAATCAGAATCATTAAATACTTAAGGTAACCTAAGGCGCCAAAGAAATCAAAATAGACAAACGGAATAATTTTTCCATAATAATTTCTAGCTACTTGTTCTCGACTACTTTGTTCAGCCTTCGGATTGTTTTTTCCGAAAGTCTTATCCATAAAGCTCAAATTAGCTTTAGCGCGTTTACGCCATAAATCTTTTCTGCTTACAAAAACAACCAATTCTTGTGCTGTTTTTGCTGCGTTTTGATTAAAACACATCGGAGCAATTTTAGCTATGGTTTCTTTAGATGTTATATGATAAAACTCCCATAGTTGCATATTACTACTAGTAGGTGCTAAACTAGCTTGTTCAATACATTTTTTTACTATAGAAGTGTCAATTGGCTTGTTTGCATCAAATACTCTTACAGAACGACGAAAATTAACCGCTTCTGAAACTGTCTTTTCAATCATGTTTTATATTGTTTCTTGTTTTAAGTAGAAAAAAGATTAACTTATTTTCATTAAAGTTTTTAATTGTTTTAACTTTCCTTTATAGGGAGCGTAGCGTGTTGGAACGTCTAACCAGTTTCCTCTTGTAACGACACCTTTATTATGAGAGAAAGTATCAAAAGTTTGTTTTCCATGGTATCCACCAATACCACTTTCCCCAACACCTCCAAATGGTAAACGATGATTTGCAAAATGAACCGTCGTGTCATTAATTGTTCCTCCACCAAAAGAATATTTTGCAATCATTTTTTTAGCAAAACGATTACGTGTTGTAAAAACATATAGCGCTAAAGGTTTATCATATTTAGAAATAACAGCATCGAATTCTTCTTCTGTTTGATAAGAAATTAACGGAAAGATCGGGCCAAATATTTCACCTTTCATTACTTCACTATCTAAGTTTGGTTCGTCTATAATTGTTGGTGCAATATATCTATCATCTCTATTGGTTTCACCACCAATTAAAATCTTTTCATTTTCTAACATGAATGCTAATCTGTCAAAATTTTTCGTATTTACAATTCGTGGATAATCTTCTGAAGCTTCTGGGTTTTCTCCATAAGCTCTAAAGATTTCTTCTTTAAAATGAGTGATGAATTTTTCTTTTACCGATGTATGAATCAATAAATAATCTGGTGCGATACAAGTTTGTCCTCCGTTAATAAACTTACCCCAAACTAATCGTTTAGCAGCTAGTTTTATATTCGCAGTTTCGTCTACAATACAAGGACTTTTTCCTCCCAATTCTAAAGTAACAGGAGTAAGGTGTTCAGCTGCGGCTTTGGCTACAATTTTACCAACAGGAACACTTCCTGTAAAGAAAATGTAATCCCAACGATGTGCTAACAATTCTTGAGAAACTGTAACAGCTCCTTCAACAACAGCAATATGGTTTTTATCAAATACAGTTTCAATAATTTCTTTGGTAATTTTACTCACATGCGGCGTTAATTCCGAAGGTTTTAAAACAGCAGTATTTCCTGCTGCTACTGCCCCTATAAGTGGCGCAAAAGCTAATTGATACGGATAATTCCAAGGAGCAATAATTAATACAGCTCCATAAGGTTCTTTATGAATTTTTGCCGAGGATGGAAAGTTTAACAGCGACGGTAAAACACGTTTTGGTTTGCTCCAAGAATGAATATTTTTTATAGTCATTCTCAATTCAGCTAACACAATTGAAGTTTCTGTCATTATAGCTTCATACTCTGATTTTTTAAAATCATCATGCAATGCTTTAATAATATCGGGTTCTCTTTTAATAACTTCTTTTTGAAGGCGTTTTAAAGCGGCTTTTCTAAAAGAAATATCTTTAGTTTGTTGAGTTTTAAAAAAACTTTTCTGTGCTTGTATAAGTTCAGGAATATTCATAAAATTATATTTCTTGTAATTTTTTATTCATTAATTTAAACCATAATGGAGGAAGTATTGCCACTAACATCATTCCTGGGTAACCAGTTGGCATTTGCGGACTCTCAAGCAATGAATTTAACAGTTGGTAATGTTTGCTTCCGTTATAGTGATGATCTGAATGGCGTGATAAATTAAATAATAGTAGCATACCAATTCTGTGATCTGAGTTCCAAGAATGTATTCTTTTTACCCGTTCGTATCTTCCATGTTCATTTTGTTTACGTAATAGTCCGTAATGTTCGATATAGTTTACTGTTTCTAGCAGTAATATTCCAAAAACAGAGGCTGCTAGGAATGCAAGTGTAACTTTTAATCCGAAGAAAAGAAAAAAAACTCCTATTAAGATAAAATTACAAAGAGTATAGATGAGCATTCTGTTTTGAAAATGAAACCAATTTCTATTAGAGTTTTTTAAACGTTTATTTTCTGCCTCCCAAGCCTGATAATAACTTTGGAAATGAGAACGAATCCAAAAAAAATACAAAATTTCATTTTTTCTTGCTGTTGCAGCGTCTTTTGGAGTTGCTACATTTAAATGATGCCCTGCGTTATGATATGGTAAAAAATGGGTATTCAATGAGGTTAGTAGTAGAATTTCGCCTAAAAACTCATCGAAACGATTGTTACGGTGACCGAGTTCATGACCAACATTTAACCCTATAATACCACAGAGTAAGCCCATTGAAGAAATTCGGCCTATATATTCGAATGTAGTTAACCCTGTTTCTTGAATTATAATTAAAAACCATCCTAAAAAAAATAATTGTAAAGGAATGGTTAGGTATAGTATGTAAGTGTAAAATTTATTTTCTTTTTCAATTTCTTGTACCTCTTTAGGTAAATTTTCTTTGTTTGGGGTGAAAAATAATTCAAGTAAAGGAACAAAACCAAAAAGAGTGATTAAAGGTAAAAAAGTAAACCAACCTGTTGATGTAAATGAAATGTAAACAGTTAAAGGAAGGATTAAAAAAGATAAATACCTAAGGGCTTTCATTGATGAAATTTGTTTAAAGATACAAATTACAAACAAGCATCCCAAATAGGTTCTTTAGGTGTTGGGGCGGTAATTTTTATAAGCTCTTTACTTACGGGGTGAGTGAATTCAATTTTACGAGCATGTAAATGTATGCTTCCATCTTTATTACTCCTTTTTGCTCCGTATTTTAAGTCGCCCTTAATTATACTACCAATGGTTGAAAGTTGAACGCGAATTTGATGATGACGACCCGTTTCTAAATCGATTTCTAATAAAGAATAATTGTCTAGATTTTTGATAACTTGGTAATGAAGAATGGCATTTTTACTACCTTCAATTTCTTTAGTGTATGCGGTAGATTTATTGTTTTTCGGATTCTTTTTTAGAAAATTTACTAAAGTATCAGATTGCTTTTTAGGTTGGTTTTTTACAACTGCCCAGTATGTTTTTTTAATGATTTTATCGCGAAGCATTTTATTTAAACGCTCTAACGCTTTAGAGGTACGCGCATAAATTACAACGCCGGAAGTTGGTCTGTCTAGTCGATGAACTGTACCTAAATATACAGCTCCAGGTTTATTGTATTTATCTTTGATGTACTCTTTAATAACGTCAGAAAGTGGTTTATCTCCTGTTTTATCTCCTTGAACAATATCCCCAGCTCTTTTATTAACAATGATTAAATGATTGTCTTCATGTAAAACTTGTAAGTTGTTTTTAGTAGAATGCATTTTAAAATTATTTCAAGAAACAAAAATTGTGTTAATTCGTAAAAGCCATTACTTTATTCGAAATCATTGGCAACGTCTATATTTACTCCGTCAATAAACTTCAAAAATTCATCACGTCCTAATCCGGTTTCAGAAGAGGTAAGAAATGATGTTGGAAGTGTTTCCCAATGTTGTAGTAATTTCTTTTTATAAGAAGCAATTTGTTGGTTTATTTTAGAACTCCCTAATTTATCTGCTTTTGTGAAAACGATGCCAAAAGGAATTTGATTTTCACCTAAAAACTGCATAAATTCTAAATCTATTTTTTGAGGATCATGACGAGAATCTATTAAAACAAAAGTAAAAACTAATTGTTCTCTTTCTTTAAAATAGTTTTCAATAAAGTATTGAAAAATGGTTCTTTTCTTTTTTGAAATCCGAGCATAACCATAACCAGGTAAATCTACTAAAAACCACTCTTGATTTATTTTGAAATGATTAATAAGTTGTGTTTTTCCAGGTTTTCCAGAAGTTTTTGCCAGATCTTTACGTTCCATCAACATGTTGATTAACGAAGATTTACCAACATTTGAACGGCCTATAAAGGCATATTCTGGTATTCTGTCCTTAGGTGCTTTCATAACATTACTGTTACTCATCACAAACTCAGCAGATCTTATTTTCATAAATACAGGTTAAGCTATTTAGGCTATTATATATTTCGTTTAGAAAGCCAGCTTTCTAAAATTTCATTAAATTGTTCAGGAGTTTCCATCATCGCAGCATGCCCACATTTATCAATCCAAAATAAATCTGAATCAGGTAATAACTTGTGGAAATCTTCTGCAACTTCAGGAGGAGTTACACCGTCTTGTTTTCCCCAAATAAGGCAAGTTGGTTGTTGCATATTCGGTAAATCATTAGCCATATTATGTCTAATAGCACTTTTGGCAATAGAAAGTGTTTTTAATGCTTTGATTCTGTCATTTACAATAGCGTAAATGTCATCAACTAATTCTTTTGTAGCTACTTTTGGGTCGTAAAAAACTTCTTGAGCTTTTGCTTCAATGTACTCGTAATTACCTCTTTTAGGATAGCTATCTCCCATAGATTTTTCGTACAAACCAGAACTTCCTGTTAAAACCAGAGCGGCAACATCTTTTGGGTAATGTTTTGTGTAGTATAAGGCAATGTGGCCACCTAGAGAATTCCCTAGTAAAACAACATTTTTAAGGTTTTTGTATTCGATAAAATCATGTAAAAAACTAGCTAAATTTTTTACGTTTGTTTTTAGTAAAGGTAAAGTGTATAAAGGTAATTCTGGGATTAAAACACGGTAGCCTTTTTTAGATAAATGTTTAAAAGTTTCATCAAAGTTACTAAGAGCCCCCATTAAACCGTGTAGTACGATTAATGTTCTCCCTTCTCCTGCTTCTGCATATGTAAAATCGCCTTCTTTCTTTAAAAATTCAGTCATTGATGTCTAGGTTTGACTTAACGACAAATGTAGTCCTTTTTTGTTAAATTTTCATTTTTATTATTTGACGGTTAGAGGTAGTGTTAAAAGCTCTTAGGCTCAGTTTTTTAGCTAAAAAGTCAAAACTTATCAACAAAGTGGTAAAAAGTGGTAAAAAGTGGTAAATATTATTTATTTTTGATGCAAACTACGAAACCTTAACGTGATAAATTTAATTGGAACATACGAGTGTAAAGTGGATGCTAAAGGGAGGTTGATGATGTCATCGGCTTTCAAGAAGCAATTGTCTTCTGTGTTGCAAGATGGTTTTGTGGTTAAAAGGTCTGTTTTTCAGCCATGTCTGGAGTTGTATCCGATTCAAGAGTGGGATTTAATGATGCAAAAGATTAATAAATTAAATCGATTTGTAAAGAAAAATAATGATTTTATTAGACGGTTTACCGCGGGTGTAAAAACGGTTGAGGTAGACGCTTCTGGTAGGGTGTTGATTCCGAAAGATTTATGTCAATTCGCAGGTATAGGTAAGCAAGTGGTGCTTTCTTCGGCTGTTAATATTATAGAGATTTGGGATAAGGATAAGTACGAAAAAGTAATTGATGATGCTGTTGTTGATTTTGCTGATTTAGCAGAAGAGGTGATGGGTAATACAGATGTAGATGAGTTATCATAATCCGGTTTTATTAAAGGAGAGTATAGATGCACTTAATATTAAAGAAGATGGTGTGTATGTGGATGTGACTTTTGGTGGCGGTGGTCACTCAAGAGAAATATTAAGTAGGTTGGGAGAAAATGGAAAGCTGTTTGCTTTTGATCAGGATCCTGACGCGCAGCAAAATAAAATAGACGATGAACGTTTTGTGTTGATTGGGGAAAATTTTAGATTTATTTCTAGGTTTTTGCGTTTTTATGGGATTCGAAAGGTTGATGGTGTTTTAGCTGATTTAGGAGTTTCTTCTCATCAATTTGATGAAGCTGAAAGAGGGTTTTCTACCCGATTTGATGCTGATTTAGATATGAGAATGGATAAGAAGTCAGATTTATCTGCTAAGAAAATCATTAATAAGTATAATGAAGAAAGATTAGCGGATGTATTGTTTTTGTATGGTGAGTTAAGGAACGCTAGAGCGTTAGCGAAAAAAATAATTGAGGCTAGGCAAGTAGAAGAAATAGATACGAGTTTTCAGTTAAAAGAAGTATTGAAAGAGTTTCTTCCGCAAGCTAAAGAGCATAAGATTTTAGCACAGATATTTCAAGCAGTCAGAATAGAAGTGAACCAAGAGTTGGAGGTGTTGAAGGAGTTTTTAGAGCAGATGCCAGGGTTGCTAAATGAAGAGGGGCGATTAAGTGTTATTTCGTATCACTCATTAGAAGATAGGTTAGTGAAAAGGTTTATAAGAACTGGTTTGTTTAGTGGGGAGCCAGAAAAAGATTTTTACGGAAATATCAGTGTTCCTTTGAAAAGAGTTGGAAAAATGATTATTCCAACAAAGGAGGAGATAAAAATAAATAACAGAGCGAGAAGTGCAAAGTTACGAGCAGCAACACTTAAGTAATGTCTAAAGTAAGAGAAGGAGTTTACGATATTTTACGAGGGCGGTTTTTGACAGATGATAGTTCTTTTAATAATTGGAGAATATTAATTTTTATAGTGATTTTATTATTAATAATGATATCAAGTTCGCATCGTTTAGACGAGAAAGTTGTGAAGACAGCAGAGCTAAATAAAAAGAAAAGGGAGTTACGGGCAGAAGATTTTGATACAAGCACGGAATTAACAAAAATGAAGCTGGAGAGTAGTATCCGGAAGAAAGTTAAAGTTAAAGGGTTATTTCCTTCAGAAAAACCTCCTCAGAAAATAAAAGTAACAACTAATAAAGAATAGATAAAAATGGTGATAAAGAAAGGTATATTAAACAAACTCTATGTGGTTGCGGTTTTAATGACACTTTTCTTTGTGGTTATTATTTTTAGAATTTTCAATCTTCAGTATGTAGAGGGAGATAAATACAGAAAGCTTTCTTTAGAGAAAACTGAAAAAAACTTCACGATATATGCAAATAGAGGTAACGTGTATGCTGCGGATGGAAATCTTTTGGCAACTTCAATGTCAAAATACACAATACGAATGGATGTTGTTTCTGTGAAATCAGAAGTGTTTGAAAAAAATATTAGATCACTTTCTGAAGCTTTGTCAGGATTATTAGGTAAGCCAGCAAAGTACTACCAGAAAAAAATAAGACAAGCAAAAAAACAAAAAAATCGCTACTTGTTAATCGCTCGAAATGTGGGGTATAATGATTATGTGAGGATGAAAAAATTTCCAATTTTCAGAGAGGGAATTTATAAAGGCGGCTTTATTGCTGAACAAAATACTACTCGAGTACACCCTATTGGGAAAATAGCTGAAAGAACAATTGGTTATGATAATCAAAAAGGAGGTGCAGGAATAGAAGGAGCCTTTGCCGATTATATGCAGGGAGAAAATGGTTCACGTTTGAAGCAAAAAATTGCAAAGGGTCAATGGAGACCAATTAATGATGTAAATGAAAAAGAACCAATAGATGGTAGTGATGTCATAACAACTATCGACGTAAATATTCAAGACATAACACACCATGCATTGTTAAGACAGCTAGAGTATTTTGAAGCTGATCATGGATGTGCAGTAGTGATGGAGGTTGAGACAGGTGAGATAAAAGCAATATCAAATTTAGGAAGAACTTCAGTAGGTAAATATTACGAAAAAAGAAATTATGCAGTTTGGGAAAGTCATGAGCCAGGATCTACTTTTAAGTTAGCTAGTTTAATGGCTGCTTTGGAAGATAAAGTTGCAGATACATCTGATGTTGTTGATTGTGAAAAAGGGAAGATTTTCATAAATAAAAGAAAAGTAGAAGATAGTAAAAGAGGTGGTCATGGTAAAATTTCATTAGCGCGTGTTTTTGAGGTTTCGTCGAATGTAGGGATTGTGAAAACGATTCAAAAACATTATGATAAAAACCCGGAAAAATTTATTAATCGAATTAAATCGTTTGGTTTAGATCAATTAACAGGGGTTAAAATAAAAGGAGAAGGGAAGCCGTATATTCCAAGCCCTTCGGAAAAAAGATGGAGTCCAATTTCATTAGAATGGATGGCTTGGGGTTATGGAATTCATTTAACGCCATTACAAACATTAGCTTTTTATAATGCTGTAGCAAACGACGGAAAATTAGTAAAACCATTCTTTGTTAAAGAATTAAGAATAGGAGGGAAAGTAGAAAAGCGTTTCGGCACTGAAGTTGTAAAAGAAAAAATAGCTTCTCAGATTACCTTGAATAAGGTGAGGAAGGTTATGGAGAATACGGTAAAAAAAGGAACAGCAAAGAATATCTATTCTTCAAATTTTTCGATGGCAGGGAAAACAGGGACAGCTCAAAAATGGATTCCTAAGCAAAAAAATAAAGAAGGTATTGTAGTTTATGGTCATTATTCTAAGAAAAAATATGTGGCTTCGTTTACGGGGTTCTTTCCTGCGGATAACCCTAAATATTCGTGTATTGTAGTAATTCATAGTCCTAAGAAAGAAAAAGGATATTATGGAGGTACGGTAGCTGCCCCTGTGTTTAAGGAGATTGCTCAAAAAATTTACACGACAACGCCTGTGGATATTCAATCAGTATCTGATCAAATTTCTGACGCTAGTATTGATAAAGAGTATCAGGATTATTATAAGAAATTAAGAAAATATAAAACGATTATGCCTAGGGTTACGGGTATGAGTGGAATGGATGCAATAGCGTTATTAGAAAACATGGGTTTGAAAGTTAAATTCTCTGGAATGGGAAAAGTGACTGAGCAATCTATAGATAAAGGAATAAAAGTAACAAAAGGAGCAACGGTTTATTTAAAGTTATCATAATTGAAGAAGTTAAAAGACATATTATATAAAGTATCTATAAATAAAATTTATGGAGATGCTGATGTTGTAATTAATAACATTCAGTTTGATAGCCGATTGGTCCAGAAAAATGACATTTTCATTGCTCAAAAAGGGATCGCCACTGATGGTCATAAATTTATAGAAAAAGCGTTGAGTCTAGGCGCTACTGTTGTGGTATGTGAAAATATTCCTGTTAATAGAAAAGAAGGAATAACGTATGTTGAGGTTGGAGATTCTAATTCAGCGTTGGCAATTATGGCAACCAATTTTTATAGTAATCCATCTGTGAAATTACAATTAGTTGGTGTTACAGGAACAAATGGTAAAACAACGATTGCAACATTATTATATAATCTGTTTAAAAAAGCAGGTTATAAAGTTGGGTTGTTGTCTACTGTTAAAGTAATCGTTGATGATGAAGAGCATCAAGCTACGCATACAACGCCAGATTCTTTAGCGATAAATAAATATTTATCGTTAATGGTTCGTCAAGGTGTAGAATATTGTTTTATGGAAGTTAGTTCTCATGGTATTCATCAAAAACGTACAGAAGGCTTGAACTTTGTGGGAGGTGTTTTTACAAACTTATCTCACGATCATTTAGATTATCATGAAACCTTTGCAGAGTACAGAGATGTGAAAAAAGCATTTTTTGATTCTTTACCTAAGTCAGCATTTGCTTTGGTAAATATAGATGACAGAAACGGACAAATAATGCTGCAAAATACCAAGGCAAATAAGCAAACGTATGCACTAAAAACGTTAGGTGATTTTAAAGCAAAAGTTTTAGAGAAACGTTTTTCTGGGAGTTTGTTAACGATAAATGGTGTAGAAGTTTGGACGAAATTAATTGGGGAGTTTAATGCCTCTAATTTATTAGCAATTTTTGGAGTTGCAAACTTATTGGGCCTTGAAAAATTAGAAACACTAAGGCTTATAAGTGAGTTAGAGAGTGTAAGTGGGCGTTTTGAATACGTGATTTCAAATGAAGGAGTAATAGCAATTATTGATTATGCACATACGCCAGATGCACTTAAAAATGTTTTACAAACCATAAATGATATTCGCACAGGAAATGAAAAAGTAATTGCTGTTGTTGGCTGTGGCGGAGATAGAGATAAAACAAAGCGACCAAAAATGGCGATGATAGCTTCTCAGTTAAGTGATCAGGCGATATTTACTTCTGATAATCCAAGGTCTGAAGATGCTCAAGTAATTGTTGATGAGATGGAGGAAGGAGTATTGGCTGAGAATTATAGAAAAACATTGTCAATCTTAAATAGAAAACAAGCTATAAAAACTGCGTGTAAATTAGCAGTAACGGGAGATATAATATTGATTGCTGGAAAAGGGCATGAAAATTATCAAGAGATAAATGGCGTAAGACACCATTTTGATGATTTAGAAGAAGTAACCAATTGTTTTAATCAACTAAAAAACTAACCTAGAATGCTCTATTATATATTTCAATATTTAGAAAGTGAATTTAACCTTACGGGAGCAAGCGTGTTTCAGTTTATTACGTTTCGTGCGGCGACAGCATTTATTTTGTCTTTATTGATTTCAACAATATTTGGAAAAAAGATAATCAATTTTTTAAGAAAGCAACAAGTAGGAGAAACAGTAAGAGATTTAGGTTTGGTTGGTCAGGTACAAAAAGCAGGAACACCAACTATGGGAGGAGTTATTATAATTCTTGCAACTTTAGTGCCAGTACTATTATTGGCTAAATTAGAAAACATTTACATCATTATTTTATTAATAACCACAGTTTGGATGGGGTTAATTGGTTTTACTGATGATTATATAAAAGTATTTAAAAAAGATAAAGCTGGTTTAAAAGGGAAGTTCAAAGTATTAGGTCAGGTTGGTTTAGGAATAATTGTAGGGTCTATGCTGTATTTTCATCCAAACGTAACAATTAAAGAGCAGCTTCCTGATGTGCAACAAATAGCACAAGAAAACGGAAAAGTAAAAGTGTTTGGTGATGCACATAAATCAACTAAAACAACAGTTCCTTTTTTAAAGGATAATGAATTAGACTATGCAAAAGCTTTTAACTTTTTAGGAGATGGTTATGAGAAATATGGTTGGATTGTTTTCATATTCGTAGTTGTTTTTATAGTGACAGGAGTGTCAAACGGAGCAAACTTAACGGATGGTATAGATGGATTGGCAGCAGGAACATCCGCAATTATTGTTGTTGTTTTAGCAATACTTGCATGGATTTCGGGGAACATCATTTTTGCTGATTATCTCGATGTAATGTATATCCCAAACTCGGGAGAAATGACGGTGTTTATATTCGCCTTTGCAGGTGCTTTAATCGGTTTTCTTTGGTATAATACATATCCTGCACAAATATTTATGGGTGATACGGGTAGTTTAACTATTGGTGGAGTTATAGCCGTTATCGCAATTGCAATCCGTAAAGAATTATTGTTGCCCATTTTAGCAGGAATTTTTGTAATTGAAAATTTATCGGTAATAATTCAAGTTTTTTGGTTTAAATATACTAAAAAGAAATATGGAGAAGGACGACGTGTTTTTAAAATGGCACCATTGCATCATCATTATCAAAAATTAAATTACCACGAAACTAAAATAGTTACCCGTTTTTGGATTGTAGGAATTCTATTAGCGGTATTAACAATTGTAACCTTGAAATTAAGATAAGATGAAAAGGTTGGTGATTCTTGGTGGAGGAGAAAGTGGGGTTGGAACCGCGCTGTTGGGGAAGCAAAAAGGTTTTGATGTTTTTGTTTCTGATAAAGGGAATATAGCAGAGAAGTACAAAAAAGTTCTTTTACATAATTCAATTGATTTTGAAGAGAATCAGCATACTGAGAATAAAATTTTCAACGCGAACGTAGTAATGAAAAGCCCTGGTATTCCAGATACTATTGTGTTAGTACAAAAGTTGATTTCAAAAGGAATAAAAGTAGTTTCAGAAATTGAATTTGCATCTGAATTTACCAATGCAAGAATAATTGGTGTTACAGGTTCAAATGGGAAAACAACCACAACGATGCTGTTAGGTCATGTGCTTAAAAAAGCAGGATTAAATGTTGGTATTGGAGGTAATATCGGAGATAGTTTTGCGAAACAAGTTACTGAGCAAAATTATAATGAGTATGTGTTGGAGCTCAGTAGTTTTCAGTTAGATGGGATAGTGAGTTTTAGACCTCATATAGCGATCATCACAAATATATCGCCCGATCATTTAGATCGATATGATTATGATTTCGGGAAATATATAGATTCAAAATTCCGGATAACAAAAAATCAAACAGAAAATGATTTTTTAATATATGATGCAGATGATGAAGCGATACAAAATTGGTTAAGTAAAAATAAAGTTAAAGCAAAAATGATCCCATTTTCAGTAAAGAAAGAATTGGAATACGGAGCTTTTTTAAGACAAAATAAAATAATAATGAAATTAAATACAGAAGAGATACTGATGAAAGTTTCTGAATTAGCATTACAAGGAAAGCACAACACAAAAAATACAATGGCGGCATCTATGGCTGCAAGGTTACTAAAGGTAAGAAAAGAAACAATTGCCGAAAGTTTAGCGGATTTTGAAGGTGTTGAGCATCGTTTAGAAAATGTACAAAAAATTAATGGAGTACAGTTTGTTAATGATAGTAAAGCAACAAACGTTAATGCGGTTTTTTACGCTTTAGAATGCATGGATAATCCAACAGTTTGGATTGTTGGTGGAGTTGATAAAGGAAATGATTATACCGATTTGTTACCATTAGTTAGAGAAAAAGTAAAAGCAATAGTGTGTTTAGGTTTAGATAATCAAAAAATCATTGAGACTTTTGGCAGTGTAGTAGATATTTTGGTAGAAACAGCTGGTGCTGAAGAAGCAGTTAAAGTGGCAAACAAAGTGGCTGAAAAAGGAGACGTTGTTTTGTTATCACCTGCATGTGCTAGTTTCGATTTGTTTGAGAACTACGAAGACAGAGGTAATAAATTTAAGGAAGCAGTTAGAGATTTATAAAAATAGAAACTGATTAATGAAAACCATTTTTCAACATATAAAAGGTGATAGAGCTATATGGGCAATTGTTACTGTATTGGCAATATTTTCATTTATGCCAATATACAGTGCTAGTACTAATTTAGTATATGTGGTTGGTAAAGGCTCTACTTTTGGTCATTTGGTAAAGCATATAGTATTATTAATTACTGGTTTTGGAGTGATTTATGGGGTGCATAAGATACCGTATAGATATTTTAGCGGAGGAGCAGTTTTAATGTTGCCAGTAGTGTTGTTGTTATTAATAGTTACTTTGGCGCAAGGAACAACAATAGGCGGAGCAAATGCAAGTAGATGGATTCGAATTCCGTTTGTGGGCATAGGTTTTCAATCCTCTACATTGGCAGGGTTGGTTTTGATGGTTTATGTGTCAAGATATTTAGCTAAAAACAAAGAAAAAGCAATCGTATTTAAAGATAGTTTATTGCAATTGTGGTTACCTGTGGGATTGGTGTTAATATTAGTGCTTCCTGCAAATTTTTCTACTACAGCCATCGTGTTTTTAATGGTTTTGTTATTGACTTTTATAGGTGGGTATCCATTAAAATATATAGGGTATATATTAAGTATAGGGCTTTTTGCTCTATTGTTATTCATATTAGTAGCAAAAGCTTTTCCAGATGCAATGCCAAATCGTGTAAGTACTTGGCAAAGTAGGATTGAAGGTTTTTCTAAACCAGAAGGAAAAGAAAATTACCAAGTTGAAAAAGCGAAAATAGCCATAGCTACGGGAGGAATAATAGGGAATGGACCAGGTAAAAGTGTGCAAAAAAACTTTCTACCTCAATCATCGTCAGATTTTATATATGCTATTATTGTAGAAGAATATGGATTTGTAGGAGGAGTGGTAGTTATGTTTATGTATTTTATATTGTTATTTCGAATTTTAATTACAGCAAAAAAAGCAACAACAATTTTCGCAACATTAATGGTTGTAGGTGTTGGAATTCCAATTGTTTTTCAAGCGATGATTAATATGGCGGTAGCCGTAAATTTATTGCCGGTAACTGGGCAAACACTTCCATTAATTAGTAGTGGAGGTACTTCTATTTGGATGACTTGTTTTGCGTTGGGAATGATATTAAGTGTTAGTGCTTCTAAAAACGAAACAGAAGAAACAATTTTAGATGATAATCCTTTAGATATTTTACATGAAACAATTGATTAATGTTATTATAAGTGGTGGTGGAACAGGAGGACACATATATCCTGCCATAGCAATAGCGAACGAAATAAAAGTTCGTTACCCACAGGCTAATATCTTGTTTGTTGGAGCAAAGGATAAGATGGAAATGGAAAAAGTTCCGCAAGCAGGCTATAACATTAAAGGATTATGGATTTCGGGTATTCAAAGAAAATTAACTATTAAGAACTTATTGTTTCCTATTAAATTATTAAGTAGTTTATGGAAAGCGTATAGAATAATTAAAAAGTTTAAACCAAATGTAGTAGTCGGTACAGGTGGTTTTGCTAGCGGTCCTACATTAATGGTTGCTAATAGAAAAGGGATTCCGACATTAATACAAGAGCAAAATTCATATCCAGGAATTACAAATAAGTTATTAGGTAAAAAAGCTAGTAAAATATGTGTTGCTTATGATAATCTTGAGCGTTTTTTTCCGAATGATAAAATTATAAAAACAGGAAATCCTATTCGACAAGATTTGTTATTTATTCATACAAAAAACGAAGAAGGCAAGGAATTTTTTGAGTTAGATAAGGCTAAAAAAACAATTTTAGTTTTAGGGGGGAGTTTAGGAGCTAGAAAAATTAATCAACTAATTGAGTCGAATTTAGAGTTCTTTAAAGAGCAAGGAGTTCAGTTAATTTGGCAATGTGGTGAGTTGTATTTCGAAGAATATAAAAAGTATAATGAAATTGAAAATGTACAAGTACATCAATTTTTAAATAGAATGGATTTGGCGTATGCAGCTACTGATTTTATAGTCTCAAGAGCAGGAGCAAGTTCGGTGTCGGAACTGTGCATTGTAGGGAAGCCAACTGTTTTTATTCCATCACCCAATGTCGCAGAAGATCATCAAACTAAAAATGCAAAATCAATAGTAGATAAGCATGGGGCTATTTTAGTAAAAGAAAATGAATTAGATACATTTCCGATTGTGATTGAAACATTATTAAAAGATAAAGGAAAGCAAGATAGTTTGAGTGAAAATATTAATGAACTAGCATTGCCTAACGCAACGAATGATATAGTTAACGAAATAGAAAAATTAATTATTTAGTGAATTTAAAAACAATACATAACGTCTATTTTATTGGTGTCGGAGGAATTGGTATGAGTGCTATTGCTCGTTACTTTTCTGTAAATGGGAAAAAAGTATTTGGTTATGATAAAACACCGAGTCCGATAACAAAAAGCTTAGAAGACATTGGGATAGAAATTCATTTTGATGACGCGATTAAAAACATACCTATTTCATGTTTAAACAAGGAGAAAACATTGGTAGTTTATACACCTGCGATTCCTAGTAAACATCAAGAATTAAACTATTTTATAGATAACGGATTTAAAATTCTAAAAAGAGCTGATGTTTTAGGGGAAATAACAAAAAGCACTTTTTGCTTGGCTGTTGCAGGAACTCATGGGAAAACGACAACCTCTTCAATTTTAGGACATATAATGCAGCCTCTTAGTGCAACTTCTTTTTTAGGGGGAATTACAGAGAACTACAATTCAAACCTTATTTTAGGAGAAGATAAAATTTCGGTTGTAGAGGCAGATGAGTTTGATAGGTCGTTTTTGAAGTTATCACCAAATATTGCATGTGTTATTTCTATGGATGCTGATCATTTAGATATTTATGGAGAAAACGAAATGTTACAACAATCGTTTAGAGATTTTTCAAACAAGGTTTCAGATACTTTAATTGTTGCAAAAGGATTGCCTTTAAAAGGGTTGACGTATGCAGTAAATGAATCAGCCGATTATAAAGCGTATAATGTAAAAGTTAGTGCAGGAAAGTATGTTTTTGATGTGCAAACGCCAATTTCAGAAATAAAAAATATTGAATTCCATTTACCGGGAAAACATAATATGATGAATGCTTTAGCAGCTTTGGCTATGGCTGATGTTTATGGTGTTTCATTAGAAAATATTAAAAACCAATTAAAAACTTTTAAGGGGGTTCAACGTAGGTTTTCATATAAAATTAAAACAGAGAATGTCGTGCTTATTGACGATTATGCGCATCATCCAACAGAAATAAATGCCGTAGAACATTCGGTACGAGAAATGTATCCGAATGAAAAAGTCTTAGCCGTTTTTCAGCCTCATTTATTTAGCAGAACAAAAGATTTTGCAGATGATTTTGCAAACGCACTTTCTAAATTTGATGAAGTGTTGTTATTAGATATTTATCCAGCAAGAGAATTGCCAATTGTGGGAGTAACATCTTCATGGTTGCTAGGTAAAATGAACTTAGAAAATAAAAAGTTAGTACTTAAAGAAGAGTTAAGTAACGAGGTGCTAAAATCAGAGTCAAAAATAGTAGTGATGTTAGGTGCTGGAGATATAGGGTTGTTAGTTGATGATGTGAAGGTTCATTTAGAAAAAAAATATAATAATTAATGATGAAAAAAGTAGCTACATATTTATCTTTTTTATTGTTGTTAGTGCTTTTGGGCTTTTTATATGGGTTTACTGCCAGTAGGAATGGGGTAAGAAAGGTGGAAAATATAGTGGTAGAATTTGAGGCTGGTGATAATAACTTTTTGACACACAGTATAGTTGATAAATTGTTAATACAAAATAAACAATTTGTTAAAAACCAACCGAAAAGAGTAGTAGATTTACACTTTCTAGAGACTAATGTATCGGCGAATCCATATGTTGAAAATGCAGCTGTTTTTTTAACCGTTAATGGCGTGTTAAAAACGGTGATAAAGCAACGTAAACCGATAGCTCGCATTGTTGATAAGAGTAAATCTTATTATGTTGATAAGTTCGGAATTGAAATTCCATTATCAGCAAACTTTTCAGCAAGAGTACCGTTAGTTTCTGGAGTAGGGGAATCTGAAGATATCAAGGAATTAATAAGGTTAATAAAAGTAATTGGAAACAATGATTTTTTAGTTAAAGAAATTATTGCAATTCAAAAAAACACTCAAAACGAGTATGTGTTTACAGTTCGTAGTGGTGAGTATAAAATTATTTTTGGAAAGTTTGAAAATGTAAATGTAAAATTTAAAAAGCTTATAGCATTTTATAATAAGGCATTGGCTGATAAAACGATTAAAAATTATAAGACAATAAATGTAAAATACCACAACCAAGTTGTGTGCACAAAACAAAATCTAGATGGAAAATAATAAAATTGCAGTTGGTTTAGATATTGGTACAACCAAAATTGTTGCCATGATTGGTCGTAAGAATGAATACGATAAATTAGAGGTTTTAGGTATTGGTAAAGCTAAGAGTTTAGGTGTAAAACGAGGAGTGGTAAATAATATTACTCAAACAATTCAATCTATTCAACAGGCTATTGATGAAGCACAGAGTGTTTCGGGCCAGAAAATTGAAAATGTAGTTGTTGGTATTGCAGGGCAGCATATTCGTAGTTTACATCATAGTGATTACATCACCCGTGAAAAATCAGATGAGGTAATTAATGAAGGTGATATTGAAAGTCTAGTTAGTCAAGTGCATAAATTAGTAATGCTTCCTGGAGAAGAAATTATTCATGTTTTACCACAAGACTTTAAAGTAGATAGTCAATCAGAAATCAAGGAACCTGTCGGAATGTATGGAGGACGATTGGAAGCTAATTTTCATGTTGTAGTTGGTCAAGTTTCTTCTATTAGAAATATTGGAAGATGTGTGAAAAGTGCTGGTTTGAATTTATCAGACATCACGTTAGAGCCATTAGCATCGGCATCAGCAGTCTTAAGTCAAGAAGAAAAAGAAGCGGGAGTTGCTTTGATTGATATCGGTGGTGGAACAACAGATTTAGCGATATTTAAAGACGGTATTATTCGTCATACTGCAGTAATTCCTTTTGGAGGAAATGTAATTACTGAAGATATAAAAGAAGGATGTTCAATAATTGAAAAGCAAGCAGAGTTATTGAAAATTAAGTTTGGTTCTGCATGGCCTGGAGAAAATAAAGAAACAGAAATTGTTTCTATTCCAGGGTTAAGAGGAAGAGAACCGAAAGAGATTACGCTTAAAAATTTATCAAAAATAATTCATGCAAGAGTTCAAGAAATTATTGAACACGTGTATTTAGAGATAAAAAATTACGGGCACGAAACTCAAAAAGGAAAATTAATTGCAGGTATTGTTTTAACAGGAGGAGGATCTCAGTTAAAGCATTTACGTCAGTTAGTAGAATATATTACAGGAATGGACGTTCGTATCGGGTATCCGAATGAACACTTAGCAGGCGATTCTGATGAAGCCTTATCAAGTCCTTCATACGCAACTGCAGTAGGGTTGTTAATGGAAGGCTTACGAAAAGGTTCATGTGAAATAGCAGAAGAAGAAATTATTGAAGAGCAAGCAAGAGTTGAAACTGAAGATGCCATAGAGAATGAATCAGTTTTAGAAGAGGCTGTGAAAGCAAAAAAGTATATAGCGAGAGATAAATCTAAATCTATTTTTGAAAAATTCACAGAAAGATTTAAAGAGTTTTTAGATAACGCAGAATAAAATAAGTATTAATAGACACCCTTTTTTAACCCCTAAAGAGAGGAGTGTAAGTGAATAAGAATTAAAAAATAAGTTATTATGAGTACAGAATTCAATAACATTTCATTCGACATGCCAAAAACACAATCGAATGCTATTAAAGTAATTGGAGTTGGTGGGGGTGGAAGCAACGCCGTAGATCACATGTTTAGTAAACAAATTCACGGAGTAGATTTCGTTATTTGTAATACTGATGCACAAGCACTTGAAAGTAGTCCGATTCCTAATAAAATTCAATTAGGAGCGCACTTAACTTCTGGTTTAGGAGCAGGAGCAAATCCTGATGTTGGTGCGCAAGCAGCTGCTGAGAGTATTCAAGAAATTCAGCAAATGTTAAGTACGCATACT
The DNA here is from genome assembly GCA_965364955.1 of uncultured Tenacibaculum sp. Classification (GTDB taxonomy): domain Bacteria; phylum Bacteroidota; class Bacteroidia; order Flavobacteriales; family Flavobacteriaceae; genus Polaribacter. The sequence goes on from CBDTZS010000001.1 coordinate 47,066, forward strand.
AAAATGGTGTTTATTACCGCAGGTATGGGAGGTGGTACAGGTACTGGAGCAGCACCTATTATTGCTAAAATTGCAAAAGAAATGGATATTTTAACGGTAGGTATCGTTACAATGCCATTTCAGTTTGAAGGAAGAATGCGTACCAAACAGGCTCAGAAAGGAATAGATGAACTACGTAAAAATGTAGATTCTCTTATTGTTATAAATAATAATAAGCTGCGAGAAGTTTATGGAAACCTTGGTTTTAAAGCAGGTTTCTCTAAAGCAGATGAGGTTTTAGCAACTGCAGCTAAAGGTATTGCTGAAGTAATAACACATCATTACAAGCAAAACATCGATTTACACGATGCTAAAACAGTACTTTCTAATAGTGGAACCGCTATTATGGGATCTGCTATAGAAATAGGAGCTAATCGTGCTAAAAATGCGATTGTAAAAGCATTAGATTCTCCTTTGTTAAATGACAATAAAATTACGGGAGCTAAAAATGTATTATTATTAATCGTTTCTGGCGTTAACGAAGTTACTTTAGATGAAATTGGAGAGATTAACGACTATATTCAAGATGAAGCAGGGTATGATGCTAATATCATTATGGGAGTTGGTGAAGATGAATCGTTAGAAGACGGTATAGCTGTAACGATAGTTGCTACGGGTTTTACTGCAGATCAACAAGGAACTATTACAAATACAGAGGTGAAAAAAATAGTTCATACTTTAGAAAACGAACAAAAAGCTACCTATAATTTTGGAGAACAAAAAGTGCAAAGTGCTCCTAGTATTAATGAACCTCTTATCGAAAGTACACCTAATAAAGTTGTTCATATCTTAGAGGAAGAAGTAGAAGAACCTAAGTTAGTTTTAATTCCGACTACTGAGGTATTAAAGAATATGAATGTAGTGTACGATGAGATTGCTATTGAAACAATTTCTGAAGATGATTTTATTATCACAAATATTTCTGAAGAAAAAGTAATTCAAAAAGAAGTAAAACAACAATCAGTTCAACAAGATCTATTGTTTGATTTACCAGTGAATTCTTATGAAGTAATAAAGCCAGTTGCACAAATAGTAGAAACAACTAATGAGATTAGAAATATAAATGTAATAGCTGAAGAGATTAAACCTAAAGTATCTCAAATTGAAAAGCGTTATGTTTTAGAGGAATTTAATGAGCAGCCAACTATTGGTAAAAGTTCTACTCCAGTTATAAAAGAAATAGTCGAAGAAGAGTTACAGTTTCAAGTAATAACTAAAACTCAAGAAGAAATTAATAATATTGAAATTACTAGTGAAGAAGTTTCTCCGTTAAGTATCACCATTTCTGAATTGCAAAAAAGAACGCAAGAAAGACGTGAGAAAATGAAAGGATTTAACTATAAGTTCAACGATCAGGTAAGTAAAAATATTGACGAAATTGAGCGCCAACCTGCCTATAAGCGATTAGGTGTTGATATTAATACTGGTTCAGATATAAGTAAATCGAATACTGTTTTAAATACAGATAATAATGATTTATTACGTTCAAATAATTCATTTTTACATGATAATGTAGATTAATAAAATAATAAGATATATTTTTAAGTTCCCGATTCTTCGGGAATTTTTTAATTAAAATACGACAACTATGAGTTTGCAGAAACAAGTAATGGATAAAATGAAAGAAGCTATGAAATCGAAAGATACAGTAGCTTTAACAGCACTTAGAGCATTGAAATCTGCTTTTATGTTAGCGAATACTAAAACTGGATCGGAAGATATTTCTGAAGTAGAAGAGTTGAAAATTATTCAAAAACAAGTGAAGCAACGAAAAGATAGTGCGACTATTTTTTCTGAACAAGGAAGAGAAGATTTAGCAGAACCAGAATTAGCAGAAGCAGCTATATTAGAGCAGTTCTTGCCAGAATCTTTATCTGAAGTTGAAATTGAAAAAGTAGTAAAAGAGGTTGTTGCTAAAGTTGGTGCAGAAGGAATGAAAGATATGGGTAAAGTTATGGGAATGGTATCTAAACAATTAGCAGGACAAGCTGATGGGAAAATCATTTCAATGATAGTTAAAAAAACTTTGGTTTAATAATAAAGGCTGCGTAGTTCAATTGGATAGAATATCAGATTTCGGCTCTGAGGGTTGGGGGTTCGAATCCCTTCGCGGTCACAAAATAAAAGCAGTAGAAATTAATTTCTACTGCTTTTTTTAAGAGGGAATATGTAAAAGGGGGTTCTTAAATGAAAGGCTAAAGATATAGAAACAACATTTTATATTGTGTAACTTATGTTACATGGAAGAATGTTTTGATTAATTCAATTTTTTAGAATGAAACATATTTTTATAATTAAATATTTAGCAATTTTATTTGGTTTTTTAGGGCTTGGTGTCAATATTATTGAGTCTATTTATGTTTACATATTTAATAAACCAATTTTTGTACACTTATATTTGGTGAAGAAAAAATTGCCAAGAAATAAGAAAGAGTTTTTAGTGAAAAACATTTCTTTTTATCAGAAATTGAGTGATAAGCATAAAGATTATTTTGAGCACAGGTTAGCTAAGTTTATAAGGAACTACGATTTTATAGAAAGAGAAAATTTTGAACTTACTCCGGAAATTAAAGTTTTAATAGGTTCATCATACATTAAGTTGACTTTTGGTATGCGGAAGTATTTAACTACCACTTTCGATAAAATTGTTATTTACCCGAGCAACTTTTATTCTGTAATTACAAAACAATATCACAAAGGGGAGTTCAATCCTGGGTTTAAAATGGTAGTTTTCTCTTGGGAAGATTTTTTATTAGGAGATGTTATTCTAAATGACAATTTGAATTTAGGTATACATGAGTTTACGCATGCTTTAACCTTTCATGGACGAAAATCTAAAGATGTTAGTGCAAGAATATTTTATAGGGTATTTGAGGAAATAACAGCTTTTATGAACGATGAAAATAACATAGAGCCAATAAGGGAGTCTAATTATTTTAGAGCGTATGCAATGACAAATAAATTAGAATTTGTTGCTGTTATTATGGAACATTTCTTTGAAACACCTGAAGATTTAAAAAGGCAATTACCTAAGTTGTATGGTAGAATTAAAATTATGCTTAATTATAAATAGATAAAATTAAAGTTCTAATATTTTTATTTGATTTCGATGTAATTCTATTTTTGACCGTTTTTCTAAAGCTTTTAGGAGTCTAGAAACAACTACTCTAGAGGTATGTAAATCGTTCGCTATTTGTAAGTGGGTAACATTTAAAACGTCGTCACCAATAACCATTGCTTTATCTTTTAGGTATTTAGATAAGCGTTCGTCCATATTTAAAAAAGCAATAGAATCTACAGCTTCAATAAATTCATTGAGTCGAGAGTGATAGCTTTGTAAAATATACTCTTGCCAACTTTTATATTTACTTAACCATTCCGACATTTTGTCTTTCGGAATCATTAATAACTTAACATCAGTCTCACTTATTGCTTTAATTTTACTCTTTGTATCTCCCATACAACAAGAAAGTGTCATGGCACAAGTATCACCTTTTTCTATATAGTATAAAACTAATTCGTCACCATCTTTATCTTCTCTTAAAACTTTAATAGCTCCGCTAATTATTAAAGGAATAGAAACCATATAGCTATCAACATCAATAATAACAGTATCGGCTTCGAATTCTTTATAAATAGCAACATTAGCGATTTCATTAATTAATTCTTCCTCAAATAAATAACCGTAGTGTGCTTTTAATTCATCTAACAATTTCGTAGGTGTTTATAGTTCCTAATTTACAAAAATATAATTTACAAAACCATGATTTTAGTCAGATTTTCAATTGAATTAATTCCTGAAATTTGATATAGAAATTAATCATAAATCGATAATAAAATGAAGAAAAGAACACCAGTATCAGCTATTATGAGTAAAAATGTAATTACGTTAAGTAGCACGGATGATTTAATGGTTGCAGAAAAATTATTCAAAAAAGAAAATATAAGACACATTCCTGTTGTAAGTGGTTCGGAAATAAAAGGGATGTTGAGTTATACTGATTTATTAAGAATTAGTTTTGCTGATGCAATTGATGGAGATGAAACAGATGTAGATACAGTAGTTTATAATATGTTTACTATTGAGCAAGTAATGGCAAAAAATTTAAGCACAGTTAATTCAGAGACAACAATAAAAGAGGTTGCAGAGATTTTATCTAAAAAAGAATTTCATGCATTACCAGTAGTAGATAATAATAAACTTGTAGGTATTGTAACAACAACTGATTTGATTAATTATTTGTTAGCGCAATTCTAAAAAAAAAGGAGGCTTTTAGGCCTCCTTTTTTTATTTTATCAATTCTTTTAAATTTTTAATAGTCTCCGTAGGATTATCACTTTTAAAAACAAAACTACCAGCGACTAAAACATGAGCACCAGCTTCAATAAGTTTATTAGCGTTTTGGTCAGTTACACCACCGTCAATTTCTATTTGACAATCAGAATTTGAAAAATCAATTAAATGTTTTAATTGATTTACTTTTTTATACGTATTTTCAATGAAAGATTGACCTCCAAACCCAGGGTTTACACTCATGATACACACTAAGTCTAAATCTTGAATTAGATCTTCTAAAACTGAAATTGGTGTATGTGGATTTAATGCTACTCCAGCTTTCATGCCTGTAGCTTTTATTGCTTGAATGGTTCTGTGTAAATGCGTACAAGCTTCGTAATGTACAGTTAAAATATTTGCTCCTAAATTGGCAAAAGTTTCAATGTATTTGTCAGGATTAACAATCATTAAATGCACATCGATTGTTTTATTTGCGTGTTTAGAAATCGCCTTTAAAACAGGCATTCCGAAAGATATATTTGGTACAAAAACGCCGTCCATAATATCAATATGAAACCAATCGGCTTCACTATTGTTTACCATTTCGATGTCTCTTTGTAAGTTAGCAAAATCTGCTGCTAAAATTGAAGGTGCAATTAAATTACTCATTAGTTTGTTGTTGTGTTATGTTGCTGTAAAAATAATGATATAAAACAAAAAACCCTCGAATTAAATTCGAGAGTTTTACAAGTTTTATTTACACTTAAACTTTTTCTTAAGTATAAGTAAAATTATTTATATGGTTTACGACCATTAACCTAAATAGGTCATTAAAATCTTACTTCTTGAAGTATGTTTTAATCTGCGAATTGCTTTTTCTTTAATTTGGCGTACACGTTCACGAGTTAAATCGAAAGTTTCTCCAATTTCTTCTAAAGTCATTGGCTGGTGCTCTCCTAATCCGAAGTATAGTTTTACAACATCAGCTTCACGAGGAGTTAATGTTTCTAAAGCACGATTAATTTCAATACGTAAAGATTCGTGTAATAATGTTTTGTCTGGATTAGGTGATTCTCCTGAGTTTAATACATCGTATAAGTTCGAATCTTCTCCTTCAATTAAAGGAGCATCCATAGATACATGACGACCAGAGTTTTTCATTGACTCTTTTACATCGTTCACAGTCATGTCTAATTTCTTAGCAATCTCTTCAGGACTTGGAGGTCTTTCGTTTTCTTGCTCTAAGAAAGCATACATTTTGTTAATCTTGTTTATAGAACCAATTTTATTTAATGGTAAACGTACAATACGAGATTGTTCAGCTAATGCTTGTAATATAGATTGACGAATCCACCATACAGCATAAGAGATAAATTTAAAACCACGGGTTTCATCAAAACGTTTTGCTGCTTTAATTAGACCTAAATTACCTTCGTTAATTAAATCAGGTAATGTTAGTCCTTGATTTTGATATTGCTTTGCTACAGAAACAACAAAACGTAAGTTAGCTTTAGTTAATTTTTCTAATGCTCTTTGGTCACCAGCTTTAATTCTTTGTGCTAACTCAACTTCTTCATCAGCAGTAATTAAATCTACCTTCCCTATTTCTTGTAAATATTTATCTAATGAGGCTGTTTCTCTATTAGTAACCTGTTTTGTAATCTTAAGTTGTCTCATCTAATTAAGTAATATTTTAAATTCATCAATCGGTCTACGTAATGTTATACGTATGATGTTTCGTAAATGTTACAAAAAAATAATTTTTTTATTTAAATTCCACAATTGTTAAAGAAATGTTAAATTTACTCTCTTGTAAAGTAGAAATAGTGACCTTTTCTTTGTAGAAGTGTCTAAATTGAATACTTACTGTAAATTAAGAAAGAACTTAGCTGTTGAAAAGCCCTAACGATACAAAACTAAGCGATGAAGAGCTGGTTAGTAAAATAGTAGAAAAAAATGACACTCATTTGTTCGCTGTTTTATATGACCGGTATGCTGGCATTGTATATAATAAGTGTTATGGTTTTTCAAAGAATAAAGAAGAAGCGCAAGATTTAACGCACGATGTATTTATTCGCTTATTTGTGAAGCTGAGAACTTTTAAAAGGAAATCGAAGTTTTCTACCTGGTTGTATTCTTTTACTTATAACTTCTGTGTAAATTATGTGCAAAGAAATAAAGAGAAGAAAAAAGAAAAAGTAACTATTGTAACAGATGAAATTAAAGAAAATAGTAACGAAGATGAAATTGATGACGCTACATTATTTGAACTAAAGGCTGATAAGTTAGCAAAAGCTCTCGAAGTAATTGCTGTTTCTGAAAAAATGATTTTACTAATGAAATATCAAGATGATATAAGCATTAAAGAAATATCAGAGGTATTAAATTTAGGAGATAGCGCAGTAAAAATGCGTTTAAAGAGAGCAAAAGAAAAGGTTATAAAGGCATATAACGCACTGTAATAATTATGGAAAATCCATTTAAGAAAATATTACATAACGAAGAGTTACCAGAGGTACTTAAAGGAAAAGTGCTTAATGATGTAGCAATGATAAAGCTGTCTATAGATATGGCTGATTTATTTGTGGTTAAATACCCAAGTACAATCATCGATTTATTAGGAGGAGGGGAGATCTCTACTAAAGAATAAACCAACTAAATAGAACAAAAATTAACTCAAATATTATGCACGCACTACAAACGGATTTTTTTAAACCTTTTAAAAACGCTTTTGAAAGTATAGTAGCAACGTTACCAACAGTAGTTGGTTTTGTATTTTTTATTGTGGCTTCATGGTTATTAATAAAAGTGTTCTTATATGTTATAAAAAAAGCTTTGTCAAAAACCAAGATTGATGAATGGTCTAAAAAATTAAGTAAAACAGAGATCTTTGGAAATTCAACTATAAACATTGTGCTAACCAGTGTGATATTAGCTGTGTTAAAATGGTTTTTAATTTTTATGTTAGTTATGGTTGGGGCTGAGATGTTTGGCTTGAAAATTGTGTCAGAAGGAATAAAAAGCTTCTTTGCTTATTTGCCAAGATTATTAACTGCTATTGGAATTTTTATTGTTGGGGCTTATCTGGGTACGGTGGTAAAGAAGGCTACTCAAACACTGTTCAAATCTTTTGAAATTTCAGGAGGTAACTTAGTAGGAAATATTGCTTTTTATTTAATAGTAGTATTTTTATCAATAACAGCATTAGATCAAGCAGGTGTAGATACATCAATTATAAAAAGTAATTTAACTCTTTTAATAGGTTCAGTCCTTTTAGCGTTTACGTTAGCATTTGGTTTAGGAGCTAAAGAGGTAGTATCAAGGTTACTTTATGGGTATTACTCAAGGAAAAATGTAAGTATAGGTAAAAAAGTTATTATAGGTGATATTGAGGGAGTTGTCACGGCAATAGATAATATTTGTTTAACCGTTACAACAGATGATGGAAAGGTAGTATTTCCTATTAAAGTCGTGGTAGACAGTAAAATAGTTGTTAAAAATTAACGAATTTTAATATTTTTTTATATATTTGAACTTTAGTATACTGAAAATGAATTAAAAAAATGATAGATTTCGGGGGACTTCTATCTTATAGGTAAAGATTTATCTTTGCTGTTTGTGACCATCGAAAGATGGTCACTTTTTATTTTAAGTAATAGGTGACTTATAAAAACAATTGGTGTCTATAATAATGAGGATGATAGATTCGGGGGGATCTATTTGAATCAGATAATTTAAATGACTTTCGGAAACGAAAGTCATTTCTATTTTTACAAGCATTCTTTTATGTTCTTTTTTTCGTAGTTAGAAGATGAGAAAATCTGATTAAAAAGAGTGAGATAATAAAAAAAGCCACTATTAACAGTAGCTTTTTTTATTATTTATTCAAAAGATAAGTGAAGAAACACACCTCGCGTACCTAGGTAGCCAATAGGGTCTGTCCATTGACTTGGAGATTTATTATCATATATGATTTCATTATTGACAGCAAAAACCCCTCTAATTGATGGAGAGAATTTAAAGTAATTTAAATAAATATCCACTCCAATACCTATTTCGTACATTATATTACTAGTTGTAGTCCTAAATTCACCAGCAAAATTATCGTCACTATTCTTTTCGTTACTAGAAAAATTATAATCATACGATAGGCCACCTAATACATAAGGTCTTATGTTATTAAGTCTGTTAGTACTTAGTTTTAATATTAAAGGCAAATGTAGGTATGTAGCGCCAACTTCTCTGGTCTTTATATTATCAGCTCCAGGAATATGCTTAAAACGTAATGTCTTGGTGTTAGACATTAGTCCTGGTTCAAACCTTAAATTAACATTGTTATGTAGTCGTAAATCAGCAATTAAACCAACATTAAAACCTATAGATGATTCAACCTCTACCTCAACGTCAAGATTGTCAAAAGTACTTGGCTTATAGGCTACTTTATACCCGTTATTATTTAGCCCTAAATAAAACCCGTAATGAAACTTTGGTTTATCAAAACTTGGAAGATTTAATATCTTTTCATTTTGTGCTTGACTGGTAATTGTAATGAATCCGAAAAATCCGAGAAATAAAAGTTTTTTTAACATACTATTTTAAAGCGGTATAAATTGATGCAACACCAAAAGTTACAGGTAAATTCTTTGCATTCTTAAACCCATTTTTCTGTAAAATATTGTTAAAGGCTTCACCAAATGGAAAAGAATTAGCACTTTCTGATAAATAAGAATATGCAACCTTGTCTTTTGAGAAGATTTTACCAATGATTGGTAAAATAAAATTAGTGTAAAACTTATAGCCTTGTTTAAAAGGAAACTTGGTAGGGTTAGAAGTTTCTAATACCACAAATTTCCCTCCAGGTTTTAAAACACGCAATATTTCAGTTAAACCTTTATCTAAGTGTTCAAAATTTCTTACTCCGAAAGAAACCGTAATAGCATCAAATGTATTGTCATCAAAAGGCATGTTCTCGCTATCGCCAACAATCATTTCAATTTTCTCAGTTAAGTTCGCTTTTTCAATTTTTTTCTTTCCTACTTCTAACATTCCTGCAGAAATATCTAAACCAACAATTTTTTCAGGATTCAAGTTCGCCATCATTAGTGCTAGATCACCTGTTCCAGTAGCAATATCTAAGATTTGTTGAGGATTACTCTCTCCAATTAATTTCACTACTTTCTTTCGCCAGCTAACATCGATTCCTAAAGAGATAACACGGTTTAATCCGTCGTAATCTTCAGAAATATTGTCAAACATTTTAGCAACTTGTTCTTTTTTTCCTAATTCAGAATCTTTGTATGGTTTAATGATTTTTGACATGTAATTTTTAAGAATTATCCGTTAATAGCAACAACTTCATTAATTAGATTTGGTAACATATCTTTAAGCATAGTTTCAATACCATTTTTTAAAGTTACGGTTGATGATGGGCATCCGCTACAAGCACCTTGTAAAATTACACTTACTCTTTTGGTGTCTTTATCATACGATTGAAATGCAATATTACCACCGTCAGATGCTACAGCCGGTTTAATATATTCATCTAAAATATCAACTATCTTAGCTTCAGTATCAGTTAAATCTTCTTTAGGAATTTCAACGTTTTGTTTTGTTTGTTGCTTCGGAAGTTCTTGTATAATCGTTTTTCCGTCTTGAATATAACCTCTTATAAAAGTGCGAATTTCTTGGTGAACTTCATTCCACTCAATCATGTCGTATTTTGTAATAGATACATAGTTCTCAGAAATGAATATTTCTTTAACAAATGGAAATCCAAATAATTGTTGTGCTAATGGTGAAGATTTACTCGCTTCTTCAATGTTTTTAAACTCAACATCTGTTTGCGTAAGTGCTTTGTTTGAACCGAATTTCATAACTGCCGGATTCGGAGTAACTTCAGCATATACTTCAACAGCATCTTTTTTTGTAGTCTCTTCTTTTACAAGTGTATTTCCTTCTTGTAAATAGTTCTCAATCTGTTCACGAACTTCTTCTTCAACATCATTCCATTGAACAATATCGAAACGTTGAATAGCAATGAAATTTGCAGTAACTAATATTTTTTTTACAAATGGAAGGTGAAAAAGTTGTTGCGCTAAATGTGAATTTTTAGCGTCATCTATATTGTTAAATTCATAACTACCGCCATTTACTAAAATTGTGTTACTCACAAATTTAAGAATAGTTTCGTTATTGGTTTCTTGTATGTTTATTTTAATTGTGTTCATAGGTTGTAAAATGAGGTGCAAAATTACGGTAAAAAACTGATATATGTATATATAAAAAGTCCCGCAAAAGCAGGACTTTAATATAATTTATATATAATATAATTATAGACTGAATGTAATGGTTGCTGAAACTCTAGATGTATTGTTGTTTAATTCAATTGGGTTTACATTTACATTCGATGAATTATAAATATTGTAAACGCTATTATTCTCTGATTTACGATATGCTAAATCAAATTTCATATTTCCAAAGTTATAACCTAAACCTAAAGAATATCCTTTTTTATGATCTTGGTCTAATGCGTTTTTAAATGGATTTTCTTCAAAATGATATCCTCCTCGAATACTTATTTTATCAAAGCGCCATTCCGTACCAATATTTAGGGCATAAGCAGCTTTAAAGTCGTTGACAAAGTTTTGATTAGTATTTAAAAAAGCAGTATCATTTTCTTGGTATTTTATTCCGCTATAATTTTTGTAAGTATAGTCGGCACTAATCAAGCCCTGTTTTCCAAAGACTAAAGCAGCACTTGCTGTTAATTTACTTGGGGTTTTTAGTTTAAATATATTAGAGTTAAACTCTTCACCGCTATTTACATCGACCGTTTGGTTGCTTGCAGAAATATCAGTATAACCTAACCAATCATCATATCTAGCATCATTAGGATCAAAAACATTTAAATTACTTTCTTCAAAATTTTCTGGATACCAAGTAGGTGTTTCATAGGCTAAACCGAAACGAAATGATTGATTTACTTTATATATGAAACCAGCATTTAATGAAACTCCACTACCTTCTATATAGCTATCTTGAATATTTAATGCATTTAAAGTGTTTCCGTTGTCATCTTCATTTTTTTCGTTCAAATGAGTAATTTGAGCAAAGGTGAAATCATGGAATTTTACTCCTGCACCTACAAATAATTTATTTTGATGAACAGCTGAAAAACCCATTTCAAAGACACTGCTTTTTCCTGAAGTAGTGTTTAAAAAACGTTGTTCTTTACCATTATTAAACTGATTACTGGTATCGTCTGGATGTTCATTAAATAAAGCTTGCTCGCTATTACCAGTAGAAGAAAAAGAACCTGTGAAATCACTTTTTATTTTATAATTAAAACTCAAAGCAAAACGATTCCAATCTGAGTTATAAGCTGTGTCAAAAGATAAAATACCTCCTGCTTGTGAAATATTTAAGTAATCGTCTTTAGAGTTGGTAGTATTGCCGTAATATGTGGCTAGATATTCAGTGTTTCGGGTGTTTAAAGTAACAGAGAATATGCTTTTTTTAGATACTGCACCTCCCGCAGGGTTGATTCCAATAGCAGAGACATCGCTTCCTAAAGCGCCGAAAGCTCCGCTCATAGCCTCAAAGCGAGCTGTACCGTAATTACCGTCTTTTGAAAATAAAAGACCTAAATCATTATACCCTAAAGATTGAGAAAAGGCAGTATAAGTACTAGCGATGATAATCGCGAAAATTAAAATTCGTTTCATGTTTTTCGTTAATTAGTTTAAAACTTATTCAGAAAAGTTGGTTAAGTTATCGTCTACTACTTCTAGAACTTCTGCTATTTGAAGAAGAATTTCTAGAGCTTCTGTTAGAACTGCTTCTTGAAGGAGAAGAGTTGCTACGAGAACTTCTTGAGGGAGCAGAATAACTTTTTGATTTTTTTGAACTACTTCTGTTTGAAGAGTATGTCTTATTGCTTTTTTTTGGAGCAGAGTAACTACGAGATTTTCTTTCTGATTGTTTAACAGAGCGGGTAGGTTTTTGTCCGCCAGTATTGTAGTTTCTAGTGTTTTTTCTTGTTGAATTTACAACCTTAGTATTCTGAGATGATTTGCTTCGGTCAGTATTATATTTGCTACGAGTATTTCTGGTGTTTTCTGTTCTTCTAGTATTTCCTGAAGATCTATTTCCTCCTTGCCTATAGCCTTTTGTGAATCTACTATTTGAGCTTCTTGGATTTTTAGAACCTCTTGTATTGTAACGCTTGCGAGAACTTCTCGTGCCTCTCGTGCTTTTTATAGATCTATTACCGTTAGAGTTGTAGCCTTTATTATATCTGTTAGAAGAATTGGTACCTCTTGTGTTTCTTGTTGATCGAGTACCTCTCGTGGTACGTGAAGGAGACCTTTTCTTATTTTTCTTATAAGAATTTGAAGACCTTCTAGAGATGGTTGTACTTCTCCTTCCGGTAGTGTATCCTCTTCGTGATGTAGAAGCTGTTCTGTTATTCCTATAAGGGTTTGCTCCTCTACTTGATCTATAATAACGATTGTTATTGTATCTGTACGGACTGTTATAGTATCTATTAGAACCATAATAATTGTTTCCATAGTAAGGAGGACAATAATAAGAGTTATAAAATCCACCTAAGCCTACATAAAATCCTGAATTATAATAATGTCCGTAGTTATACGGATTCCAATAAGAATTGTACCCTCCGTAGTTAGAGTAACGAGAACGCCACCAAGGTCTGTTATAGCCGTATCCGTAATCCCAATCATTATAATAACCCCATCTTGGTGAAGTATTTATATTGATTACAACGTCGCTATTATTACTATTATATCCCCAAGGCTCATTATTCTCGTAATTAATATTTTCTTCTGAATTTTCATGATCTATAACATCTTCATCAAGATTAAAATCACCATCTTCAGAAGTGTAATCTTCAATGTCAGTAAAAATATCAGTGCCATTTAAAATCTCTAGACGTTCAACTTCTTTGGTGAAGTAGTTTTCTTCATACTCTTTATGTTCTCCGCTGTCTGCAACAACAATTCTACGTTGAGGCTGTTCTTGTATTTGGTCATCTGCATAAATGCCATCATCACTACCAGCAACCGTTTGTATTGTTCCGCAAGAAGCAAATGTTGCTACCATAAATAATGATAGAATATAATAAGGTAGCTTGGTGTTGGTGTAATGTAACTTCATAGCTTAAATTTTTAGGTTATAAAAAACTAATTCGAAAACTGATCTGCAAAATAGTATTTCTTTGTTGGGCTTGTTACCTTTTTAATGTAATTTTGCAGACACAATTTTACGCATAATAAATAACAATATTTATGCCAAACTTTTGATTATGAGCAAACATTTAACAAAAAGAGATGAAGATTACTCTAAATGGTATAACGAATTAGTTGTAAAAGCTGATTTAGCTGAGAATTCAGCTGTTAGAGGATGTATGGTAATTAAGCCTTACGGATTTGCTATTTGGGAGAATATGCAAGCAGAATTAAATAGAATGTTTAAGGAAACAGGGCATGAGAATGCTTATTTCCCGTTGTTTGTGCCGAAAAGTTTATTTGAAGCTGAAGAGAAAAATGCAGAAGGATTTGCAAAAGAATGTGCGGTTGTAACACATTATCGTTTGCAAAATGACCCTGATAATGAAGGGAAGTTAAGAGTGGATCCGGAAGCTAAATTAGAAGAAGAATTAGTGGTTCGCCCAACTTCTGAAGCAATTATTTGGAATACCTATAGAGGATGGATACAATCGTATCGTGATTTACCTTTATTAATAAATCAATGGGCAAATGTGGTTCGTTGGGAAATGCGTACTCGTTTGTTTTTAAGAACCTCTGAGTTTTTATGGCAAGAAGGACATACAGCGCACGCAACAAAAGCAGAAGCAGTTTCTGAAGCAAAACAAATGCAAGAAGTATATGCTACGTTTGCTGAAAATTTTATGGCGATGCCTGTAGTAAAAGGAGCGAAATCTGAAAGTGAACGTTTTGCGGGAGCTGAAGATACTTTAACTATTGAAGCATTAATGCAAGATGGAAAAGCATTGCAAGCAGGAACATCTCACTTTTTAGGACAGAATTTTGCAAAAGCGTTTGATGTAAAATATACCTCAAAAGAAGGGAAGAAAGAATATGTTTGGGCTACTTCTTGGGGAGTTTCAACCCGTTTGATTGGTGGGTTAATTATGACACACTCTGATGATGCAGGTTTAGTATTACCTCCTAAATTAGCGCCAATTCAAGTTGTAATTGTTCCTATATATAAAGGAGAAGAGCAATTGAATGCAATTTCAGAAAAAGTTAATGTAATTGTTAAAGAACTTCGTAAGAAAGGAATTTCTGTTAAGTTTGATGATAGGGATACCTATAGGCCCGGAGCGAAATTCGCAGAATACGAATTAAAAGGAGTTCCAGTAAGAATGGCAATGGGTAACCGTGATTTAGAAAGCGGTACTGTTGAGGTTGCTCGACGTGATACTTTTGAAAAACAAACAGTTTCTATAGATGAAGTTGTAGATGTTATAACTAATTTGTTAGACGATATTCAAGAGAACTTATTTAAAAAGGCTTTAGATTACAGAAATTCACATATCACGGAGGTTAATACGTTTGATGAATTTAAAGATGTAATAGAAAATAAAGGAGGTTTTGTTTCTGCTCACTGGGACGGAACTATTGAGACGGAAGAGAAGATTAAAGAACAGACAAAAGCAACCATTAGGTGTATTCCTAATGATGCAAAAGAGGAAGCCGGAAAATGTGTCTTCACAGGAAATCCGTCCTCTAAAAGAGTCCTCTTTGCAAAGGCATATTAGTAAGAATAAAAACCCTGCGGAAGCAGGGTTTTTTATTTGTAAAAGCATAAAAAACATTCATTTATTAGTCTCTACTATTGTTATTATTATGATTTTAATGTAAGGCGGAAACCCAAGTAAGGTTTTATTTTAGATTTTGAAGTTGGAAATATAGCATTGAAAATTATTTTTCGCGTTATAATGGTGTTTGTATTTGACTTTTGATGTCTTTTTGGTATTGGAGTTTTTAAAAAGATACTATTGGTAGATAGTAACACTTACAAACGTATTGTTTATAGGGGTTTATCTTTTGGTAGAGTCGTTCGTTTTGTTTTTTACGGAGTATCATATCAGTACTTGTCAGGGTTAATTTTAGCGTTTATTTTTATGTTTTTTGGCTTGTATAATTTTTATAGAAAAAAAAGATAAAAAAAGCTTTGCTCAAGTGAGAAACAGTTTTTATATTTGCACCCGCAATCAGAAAATTTGATTGCTCTGGTCCGTTCGTCTAGGGGTTAGGACGCATGGTTTTCATCCATGTAACACGGGTTCGATTCCCGTACGGACTACAAGTTTTAATTAGCGTTTATACGGAGTTTAAAAACTTTAATTAATTGATAATTAAAAAATAAAATTTATTGCAGATATAGAAAAGTTTTGTATATTTGCAGCCGCAATCAGAACGATTGTTTTGGTCCGTTCGTCTAGGGGTTAGGACGCATGGTTTTCATCCATGTAACACGGGTTCGATTCCCGTACGGACTACAAGTTTTTTATAAACATTTAAGAATATAGTATAATGGCAAATCACAAGTCAGCGATAAAGAGAATTAGAAGTAACGATGCAAAGCGTTTAAGAAATAAATATCAGCATAAAACAACACGTAATGCTGTTAGGAATTTAAAAGCTACAGAAGACAAGAAGGAAGCAGAAGGAATGCTTTCATCGGTTGTGTCTATGTTAGATAAATTAGCTAAAAACAACATTATTCATAAGAATAAAGCGGCTAACTTAAAATCTAAATTGGCTAAACACGTTGCAACTTTATAGAACGTATTAAAGTTATTTAATAAAAAACGCTTCAATTTTATTGAAGCGTTTTTTTTGTGTACATAAGTTTTATTCTCTTAGTAATAAAGCGAGTTCTTCCGTATCAATAACATTACTTAGTGTTTAATGGCTGTTATAGATACTTTTATTGATAGGTTTAGAATGCAATAACCTTATAGTTAGCTCTCTTAATGCTGAGGTATGAACGCTCTTTTACCAGTCGTATTTTTTATGAGCGTCTAATCTTATGAAGATGAAAAGAAGTATGGTAAAACCCCAAAGAGAAGATCCTCCATAGCTAAAAAAAGGTAAAGGAATTCCAATAGTAGGTAATAGCCCGATAACCATTCCTATGTTTACAATTATGTGAAAGAATATAATTGAAGCAACACCATAACCATATATTCTACTAAATTTATTGGTTTGTACTTCAGATAAGTAAATAATTCTATAGAGTAATAACATAAAGAGAATAATTACTAAGGAGCTTCCTAAAAACCCCCATTCTTCCCCTACAGTGCTATAAATATAATCAGTCTCCTGCTCAGGAACAAATTTACCTTGAGTTCTATCACCTTGTAAAAAACCTTTCCCCAGAAAGCCTCCAGAGCTAATTGTTAATTCAGATTGATAAGTATTATATCCTTTGTTCTTAAGGTCTGTTGTTTTGCCTAAAAGAATATCAAATCTGTCCTTTTGATGTGGTTCTAATATATTATCATAAGTATATCCAATTCCAAAAATAAATAAACTAGCAAATAGATATAAGCTTATTATTTTTATAGCATTGAAACGAAGAAAACGTTTGTTTTTATACATTCCGTATATAGTTGCCAAAGTGATGATTGATAGACAAATTATAAGAACCCATTTTGCGCCAAAATAAATAGTTAATATGAATAAAAGTATCGACATAGCACCGAATAAAAGATAGACTAAACTTAGTCCTTCTCTATTTAAAACAAAAAAGAAGGCAAAGTAAATTAAAACAGAACCCATATCAGGTTGAAGCGCAATAAAAAAAGCAGGTAAAAATATCACGACAAATGTTTTTAGCTGGTTTTTAAATAGTTTTAAGTTGTACTTTCGATCACTCATTAGTTTTGCAAGAGCTAAGGCTGTAAATACCTTTGCAAATTCAGAAGGTTGTAGCCCTATCCCTCCGAAGTTATACCAGGATGTAGCTCCGTTAATTTTTTTTCCAAAAATCAAAACTCCAGCTAACAAGGCTAAAGAAAGGATGTATAAAACACTTGAAAATCGCTCGTAAAATTTTGAGTTAAAAAATAAAATAAGAATGATAACAGGAATACTAAGGCATATGAAAATAAACTGTTTACCATATTTTGTAGAGAAACTGAAAACTTCTCTAGTATCATCTGTCGATGATGACGCATAAATATTCATCCACCCGAAACTAACAAGTAGAATATATAGTAAAATAAGCAACCAGTCGATGCCTTCAAAAATATTATTTCGTTCCTGACGCAAGAGTATCTTTCTTTTTAATTAATTTATTATATTCACTTTGAAGACTCAAATTAATCATGCGGTCTTCAATATGTTTTTTTGCAATAGTTCCTTTTAAGTACTTTTCAATCATTAAACTTGTTATAGGAGCAGCAATTGTTGAACCGTATCCGCCGTTTTCTACAAAAATAGCAATAGCTATTTTTGGGTCTTCTTTTGGAGCAAAGGCAATGAAAATAGAGTGATCTTGTGCTTGTACCTTTTTTCCATCTATCATTTTTATTTTATTCTCAGCGGTTCCTGTTTTACCACAGATATCAATACCTTTTATTTGAAACCATTTAGCAGTTCCATATGTGAAAACTTCATGCATAGCTTCAATTACAACCGGAAAATGAGTAGGGTTTATTGTCGTATTTCTTCGAGTGGAGTAAGTAGAATCTATTATTGATTTATTATTGATTTTTTTTACTATATGAGGAGTGTAAAAATACCCTCTATTAGCTATTGCAGCAGTCATGTTTGCTAATTGCATAGGTGTTGTTTCTATTTCACCTTGGCCTATTGAATTAGAAATTGTGTAAGTAGTTTTAAAACTTTTTTTATACCATTTGTTATAGAATGTTGAATCAGGTATCCTACCAGGTTGTCCAGAAGGTAAGTCATAACCTAAATAGTTACCTAAACCAAAACTTTTTGCGTGTTTGCTCCAGTTTTCTATTCCTATTTTTGAATTCTCGTATTTATCTAAAATTTTTCTATATGTGGTAGCAAAGTAACTATTACAAGATTTTGCGATTGCAGTCTTCAAATGAATAGGTCGGCCTGTAATGCCGCAGTGACATTTCATGAATTCATTTGTACGCTTTCCATAACTATAACCATGATGACAATACACACTAAATTTTTCATCAATTACACCTTCTTGTAATCCTATTAAGCCATTGATGATTTTAAAAGGTGATCCAGGAGGGTACATTGCCTGTAAGCCCCTATCGAAAGTAGGCATGTTAATAGTGTCGTTAAATAATTTCACTGAATTTGGAGAGCGCTTTCTTCCTACTAATAAATTAGGGTCATAAGAAGGAGCCGTTATCAAAGCGAGTATTTCGCCAGTTTTAGGCTCTATTGCGACAATTCCTCCTCTTTTTCCACTCATTAATAGCTCACCGTATTGTTGTAATTCACTATCAATAGTCAGTGTTAAATCTTTCCCCGTTACAGCAAGTGTATCGTACTCTCCGTCTTTATAAGAACCTGTAATTTTATTTAAGTTGTTTCTTTTAAAGCGTTTTGTTCCTTTTACTCCTCTAAGAGCAGCTTCGTATTGTTTTTCAACGCCAAGTTTCCCTATCAACTCTCCTTGTTCATAGTAATGGCTTGTTCTTGCTTTTTTTTCGTTGACTTCAGCAATAAAGCCAACGATGTTTGCTGCGGATTTTATTGGGTAGTCTCGAATAATACGTTTTTGAATATAGAAACCTTTATATTTAGGTAGCTTTTCTTGTAAATAAGCAAAGTCTTCTTTTGCTAATTGTTTTAAAAATACAGATGGCAACCAACGAGCAAACTTCTTGGCTTTTTTAAAACGTCTTTCAAAACTTTTTTTATCTATTTTTAAAAGAGAACAGAACTCTAAAGTATCTAAAGGTTCAACATCTTTAGGTACTATCATTACATCATATGATAGTTGGTTGGCAACAAGTAGTTTTCCATTTCTATCGTATACATGTCCTCGTTCAGGGTAATCATATTCAATTTTAACAGCAGAACTTTGTATTGGGTTTTGATTTCCTCCACGAATAACTTGTAATTGAAACAACCTAGCAATGTAGATTATTCCAATAAATGTGATTAAAAATATGAGTAGAAAACTTCGTTTCATCTGTTGTTCATTATCGTTTTACTAGCTAAGATTTAAGGCTTAGTGATTTAGAGCTTTTATATTAATTTTTTCTTGAATATAAAGCTAGCTAAAAAATATAACACTAAGGTAAATACACTTGAGAAAAGTGTGTTTATTAGTACGGTTGAAAAATTGTAAAAGCTAAAATTAATTAAACTAAATAAAAGAAAGTGATGAAAGAATGTTAAAATTACGGTGTAATTAAAAACTTCACCAAATGTTTGGAGTCTTAAATTAAATAAAAGGTAATCTGATTCGTTTTTCTTGAAAATAGTTTTAACAAAAAATAACCTTATATATGCTATAAATAAGATCGAAAAAGCATGTACTCCGCCAGAGTTTGAAAATGCATCAACACATAAACCTAGTAAAAAAGCCAAGCTTAAAAATGGAAATCGGTTCGTTTTTAATGGGTATAAAAAGACAAAAACAATGTATAAATAGGGATTTATATATCCTAAAAACAAAACATTGTTTAATATGAGTACTTGTAACAGTAATAGGAAGATAAATAGGAATATGATGTAAATTGTTCTATTCATTTTTATTTTCTACTCTTTTAATTTCCTCTTTATTAAGGTTTGTAATTATATAGATATGTCCTAAGTTAGACATGTCGTTAAATAATTCAATACTAATAGTATTTGAAGCTGATAATTTTTTAGGGATTTCAATGACTGTTCCTACAGGAATTCCTCTGGGAAAAATAGCTGATTTCCCATTTGTAATAATGGTATCTCCTATTTTGAAAATTGCTTGACGAGGTATGTCTGTTAACTGAACAGTATTGTAATCTTTCCCATTCCATTTTAATGTACCATAATGAGTATTGTTCTTAAAACCTGCATTAATACTACTTTTAGAATTTAAAATGGATTGAACTCTCGCAAAATTACTAGTAACATTGTCTGTAATTCCAAGAAGTCCTTTGCTATTAATAACTGCCATTTCTGGAGTTACTCCATTTTTAGAACCTCTATTTATAGTAATGAAGTTATTAGCGTTGCTATATGAGTTTTTAGTTATTTTTCCATTGATGTATAAAAACCTTTGATTAGAATTTGAGGTGTTTATAGTTGTTTTTACAGTATCAATAATAACGTATAATAGGTCTAATTTATTTTTTAGAATCGTGTTTTCTTCTGAAAGTTCTTTATTTCTACTTTTAAGATTAAGATATTCTGAAAATTCTGATGATTTTTGATACAAGCTACCTGTTATATAATTGGTAGAGCTAATGAATTTACTTCTGTGAAAGGAATGATTGTTAATGATTAATGCAACAGCAATAATTTCTAGAAATAGAAAAAACAAGAAGTTTTTATACCTCTGAAAGAAATAAATAAGCTGTTGCATAAATAATCATTCAAATTTATTTGATTAATACAGATTTGTATTTCTCAAGATTTTTTAATGCAATACCAGTTCCTCTTACAACTGCTCGTAAAGGATCTTCTGCAATATAAACGGGTAAATCTGTCTTTCTTGATAAACGTTTATCTAGACCTCTTAGCATAGAGCCACCGCCAGCTAAATAAATACCAGTATTGTAAATATCGGCAGCTAATTCGGGTGGAGTTTTAGATAAGGTCTCCATAACAGCATCTTCGATACGTAATATTGATTTATCTAAAGCTTTTGCTATTTCTCTATATGAAACTTGTACTTGTTTTGGTTTTCCGCTCAATAAATCACGACCTTGCACCATCATGTCTTCAGGTGGATTGTCTAAATCTTCAGTAGCAGATCCTATTTGTATTTTTATTTTCTCAGCAGTAGTTTCACCCACATGTAAATTGTGTTGAGTACGCATATAGTACATAATATCACTAGTAAATAAGTCACCAGCCACTTTTACAGATTGATCGCATACAATACCAGCAAGAGCTATTACAGCAATTTCCGTTGTACCACCACCTATATCAATAATCATGTTTCCTTTAGGTTCCATAATGTCAATACCAACACCAATAGCTGCAGCCATTGGTTCGAAAATTAAATAAATCTCTTTGGCATTCATATGACGACCAGAGTCAATAACTGCGCGCTTTTCTACTTCAGTAATTCCAGAAGGAATACAAATAACCATTCGTAATGAAGGCGGGAAAAACTTCTTTTTTATCGCAGGAATCTGCTTTACAAATTCCTTAATCATCTCTTCAGATGCTTGAAAATCTGCAATAACTCCATCTTTTAACGGACGTATAGTCTTAATGTTTTCATGGGTTTTTCCTTGCATTCTGCTGGCTTCATGACCAGTAGCAATAATTTTACCAGTCAATCTGTTACGCGCAACAATAGAAGGGTTGTCAATGACAACTTTACCATTGTGGATTATAAGTGTATTTGCAGTACCTAAATCGACTGCAATATCTTCCGTCATAAAATCGAAGAATCCCATATAAAGTCCGTTATTTTATTTATTCTTAATGTATTCTCACAAATCTAACAAAAATCTGTGGGTATTTCACACTGAATATGATTAATGTTTAAAATGTCTTGTTCCTGTGAAAACCATAGAAACATTATGATTATTACAATAATCAATACTTAATTGATCTTTAATTGAGCCACCAGGTTGAATTACACTTTTTACTCCCGCTTTATTTGCAATCTCTACACAGTCAGGAAAAGGGAAAAATGCATCACTAGCCATAACAGCTCCGTTTAAATCGAAATTAAAACTATTTGCTTTTTCAAGAGCTTGTGTTAATGCATCAACTCTACTTGTTTGACCTGTTCCGCCTGCTAGTAGTTGTTTGTTTTTTACTAGAATAATCGTATTTGATTTTGTGTTTTTACACAATTTAGAAGCAAATAACAAATCGTCTAACTCGCTTTCTGTAGGCTTATTGTTAGTAGGGTAAGTTAAGTCTTCTAATTTATCAGTAATATTATCTTTATCTTGTATTAACACTCCGTTTAAGGCTGTTCTAACAGTTTGCTGAGGTAGCGTTACTTCTTTCTGGATTAATAAAACTCTATTCTTCTTTCCTTTTAAAACTTCTAAAGCGTCGTTATCATAAGAAGGAGCAATGACTACTTCGCAAAATAATTTATGAATTTCTTGAGCGGTGGCTTTATCTATTTTAGTATTCGAAATTAAAACACTACCAAATGCTGAAACTGGATCTCCAGCTAAGGCATCTACATAGGCTTTATAAATAGTGTCTCTTTGAGCAAAACCACAAGCATTGTTGTGTTTTAATATCGCAAATGTTGGCGATTCGCCTTTAAACTCATTTATTAAGTTTATAGCGGCATCAACATCTAGTAAGTTATTGTAGCTTAATTCTTTTCCATGTAATTTATCAAACATAGCGTCTAAATCACCAAAGAAATACCCTTTTTGATGTGGATTTTCACCATATCTTAATACTTTAGAACTAGTTTCACTTGCTTTATATACAACTTCGTCTTCATTAAAATAATTAAAAATAGCAGTGTCGTAATGAGAGGAAATATTAAAAGCTTTTGAAGCTAATTTTTTTCTATCACTCATTGTCGTGTTTCCGTTATTTTCGGTAATAAGATTTAAAAAATCACTGTATTGCGTCATTGAAGAAACAATTACTGTGTCTTTAAAGTTTTTTGCAGTCGCACGAATTAATGAAATTCCTCCGATATCAATTTTTTCAATGATGTCTTGTTCAGGAGCTCCTGAAGCTACCGTTTTTTCAAAAGGATATAAATCTACAATTACTAAATCTAGTTGAGGGATATTGTATTCTTGCATCTCAGCAATATCTCCTTCGTGATCTTGACGATTTAAAATACCACCAAATACTTTTGGGTGTAATGTTTTTACACGTCCACCTAAAATAGAAGGGTAAGAAGTTACCTCTTCAACTGGTAGAACTTTAATTCCTAATTCTTTGATGAAGTTCTCAGTTCCGCCAGTAGAATAAATAGTAACACCTAAGTCGTTAAGTTTCTTTACTATTGGCTCTAATCCGTCTTTGTGAAATACCGAAATTAGGGCAGATTTAATAGTTTTTGTATTGTTCATTGTTGTTGTGTTGTTAAGAACACAAAACTACTAAAATGGTAAAGGTTATACAATAATTATTTTAGTTTGTTGCTAAACGAAAACACCACCAAAACTTTGTGAGATTTGGTGGTGTTTTTACAACAAAATATAAAAAGTGATTATTCAGCGTTTTCTAGGAAATTGTGAAACCACAATGTAAATTTTTCTATTAAAGATTGTTGAGATTTTGTACGAGAATTAGGGTTGCCTAACGCAGCGTAAGAAGGGTATTCTTTAGTACTCATAATTTAGGGGATTATGTGGGGATTTATAAACTGAGCCCAAAGTATATAAAAAAAACCTAATAATCAAGCGTTTATGTGAAAATTATATAAAATCAGCTACTTTTTTACAAGTATGCTCTAATAATGCCTCATCTTCAGGTGTAAATGGGTTAACTGTATGAGAATCAATATCTATCTGACCAATATTTTGATTGTTAATAAAAATAGGTATTACAATTTCAGCTTTCACCTTCCATCCACAAGAAATATAGTTGTCTTGTTCTTTAATATCTTGAACAATAAAATTTTCATTACTAATTGCAACTTGACCACAAATCCCTTTTCCGAAAGGTATAATTATATGGTCGGTAGGCTCTCCGTTATATTGAGCTAATTTTAATTCGTCTTTATTACCATTTTTAAAATAAAACCCAACCCAATCGTAATAAGAAATTTCCGCTGCTAAGTAATCACAAATTTGTTGTAATTTTTCTTCTTTAGCAATACTGCTTTCCGCTATCTTATCTATGTAGTTTTTAATTTCTTGTAAGTTCATCATTGAAGCATTTAGTTATCTTATTCGTAATTTGAATTAAGAACTTACAAAAATAGATTTAACAATTGTTTTAAAAAACAAATTTCTATTTTTTTGTACCTTTGCAACCAATGAAACAAGTAATTACTAAAATATCAATCATAGTATTAGCTTTAATAGTGTTGTTTTCTACGTTTTCTTTTACGGTAGAAAAACATTACTGTGGTGATTTTTTAATTGATGTTTCTTATCTCGGAGAAGCGGGTACGTGTAATGAAGGTAAGAAAGATGCTTGTGTAACTGTAATTAAAAAAAAGGAATGTTGTAAAGATGAAGTTCATCAAATTGAAGGGCAAGATGAAATACAAAAAGAATCTTTAGAGAAAATAAGTTTCGATCAAACGAAATTATTTACTACTTTTTATATTTCATGTAAATTGTTATTTCAAGACACTGAAAAACATTCTATTTTACACCAATATTATTCCTCACCTGAACTAGTTTTTGATATTCAGGTATTTCATGAGGTTTTTGTCATATGATTTTATAGTTCTTTTTAAGTAAGTAAGGATTGTAAAATTTAATATGACATAAAATAATGAAAGTAAATATACTCAGTGTACTATTACTGGTATCTTCGATAGCCTTTACCCAAGAAAAAATTAAAGGAATGATTATGGACAAGAACAACCCTAAAGATAATTTAGGTGTCTATGGTGCAAGTGTTCATTGGTTGAATACAAATATAGGGGTAACTACAAATGAAAAAGGATGGTTTAATCTACCTTATAAAAAACAATTCAAAAAATTAGTTGTTAGTTTTGTTGGTTATAAAACTGATACAATCTTAGTTAAAAGTTTAAAACCAGTCCATCATTTTTTAGAGGAAAGTAATACTTTAGAAGAGGTTACTATAAAATCTAATAAGAGTGCTACTCAAAAATCATATTTGCAAGCGCAAAATTTGGTAACTATTAATAGTGCAGAACTGTTAAAAGCTGCTTGTTGTAATTTAGCAGAAAGCTTTGAAACGAATCCATCAATTGATGTTAATTTCTCTGATGCTTTAACTGGAACAAAGCAAATTCAAATGTTAGGTTTAACTAGTCCATATTTGTTAATTACGCAAGAAAACATTCCGTCTATTAGAGGCGCATCTCAAGCATTCGGACTTTCTTTTACGCCAGGAACTTGGGTAGAAAGCATTCAAATAACCAAGGGTGCAGGTAGTGTTGTTAATGGTTATGAGAGTATTTCGGGACAGATAAATGCTGAATTAGTGAAGCCGTATACAAATCATCGATTTTTTGCAAATGCCTATGCTTCTGCAGGAGGAAGACTAGAATTTAATACTCATTTTAATCAAAAAGTAAATGATAAATGGCAAACTGGATTCTATATTCATGGGAATTATAGAGGAGAGAAGTTTGATAAAAATAAAGACAATTTTTTAGATAATCCGTTAGCGAAACAAATTAATGTTATGAACCGTTGGCAGTATTTAGATGCTGAAAAAGGATGGGTAAGTTTTATTAATTTTAGATATTTAGATGACCAGAAACAAGTTGGGCAGGTAAATTTTAATCCCGACTTTCATAAAGGATCAAGCTTAGTTTGGGGAAGTGAAATTAAAACAAAACGTTTTGATACTTCTGCTAAGTTAGGATATGTTTTTCCTGATTTACCATTTCAAAGTATGGGAATTCAAGCCGCTTATAGCAATCATAAACAAGATTCTTATTTTGGGTTAAGAGACTATAACATTCAGCATCAGAGTTTTTATAGTAATTTCATTTTTAACTCAATCATTGGTGATACAAGAAATAAGTTTAAAACGGGAATTAGTTTTACGTATGATAAATATGATGAATTTGTTAAAATTACAAATCCCCAAAATTTTGATCGTAAAGAAAATTCTTTGGGAGCCTTTTTTGAATACGCATTTGATAATTCTGACAATTTAAGTATTACTGCAGGAATAAGAGTTGATACACATAATTTACTAGGTGCTTTTCTAACACCTCGTTTACACGTTCGTTATACAGTATGGGAAAAAGGTGTGTTTAGGACTTCAATAGGTAGAGGGAAAAGAAGTGCAAATATTTTTGCAGAAAATCAACAGTTTTTTGCTTCGTCTAGGCAGGTTAATATAGATGATGTAGGAGGTCGTGTTTATGGGTTGAGCCCAGAAATCGCATGGAACTATGGTGTTTCTTTTTTACAAGGATATAAGTTATTCGGAAAAAAGGGAGATGTAACTTTCGATTTTTACAGAACAGATTTTCAAAATCAGGTGGTGGTAGATTGGGAGAATCCTCAAGAAGTTTCATTTTATAATTTAAATGGAAAAAGTGTTGCTAATAGCTTTCAATTAGAGGTAAATCAAAATATAATTCCATATTTCAATACACGTTTTTCATATAAACATTATGAGGTAAATACTGATTATAAGTCAGGGAATTTGGATAAAGCGCTACAAGCAAAACACCGGTTCTTTGCAAACGTTTCGTACGAAACTGAAAAACAAGAAAATGATTCTCATTGGAAGTTTGATGTTACATACAATTGGATAGGCGAGCAGCGATTACCTAATACACGGTCAAACCCAGTTCAGTACCAATTGCCTACTCATTCTAATAGTTATAATTTGTTAAACTCACAAATAACAAAAGTGTTTTCAAAGAAATTTGAAATATATGCAGGGGCAGAAAATATAACCAACTATAAACAAAAAAATCCGATATTGGGAAGTGATAATCCATTTGGAGTAAATTTTGATACAACAATTATATATGCACCTGTATTTGGAAGTAATTTTTATACAGGTTTAAGATTTAAAATAGATTAAGATGAAAAAAATAATATTAGTAATAGCAGTTTTGTTGATTAGCGTATCTATATCAGCACAAAAAAAGAAGAAAAACGCCAAAATATCTTTAGATGTTGACGGGGTTTGTATGATGTGTAAAGGTCGTATAGAAAAAGCAGCTTTAAATTGTAAAGGAGTTAAGTATGCACAATGGAACGTGAAGACACATGAATTAAAACTTATTGTTGATGAGCGTAAAACAGATGTTAAAACGATTCAACAAAATTTAGCAAATGTAGGTCATGATACTAAAGATGTAAAGGCTTCTAAAGAGGCGTATGATGGTTTACACGGTTGTTGTAAGTATAGAGATGAAGAGGTACAAGAAGATCATAAAGTCGAAAAAAAATAAATAAAAAAAATCCCGAGTTTTAAACTCGGGATTTTTTATTTATAACATTTTTAACGTGTTAACTTCTTGGTCAGTTAACTCACGCCATCTACCACGAGGTAAATTACGTTTAGTCATACCAGCAAAAACAACACGATCTAGTTTTGTAACTGCATATCCTAGGCTTTCGAATATTTTACGGACAATTCTGTTTCTTCCAGAGTGTATTTCAATACCAACTTCGGTTTTTCTTTCACCTTCTACATAAGATACAGCGTCAATAAAAACTTTTTTACCTTCAATAACAACTTCACCACGTAGTTTATCTAAATCTGATATTGATAATTTCTTATCTAAAGAAGCTTGATATAACTTACGTACGTTATGTTTTGGATGAGTTAATTTTTTTGCCAATTCACCATCGTTTGTAAACAATAACAAACCAGTAGTGTTTCTATCTAATCTTCCAACAGGATATATACGCTCTTTGGTAGCACCTTCAATAATTTCCATTACTGTTTTACGACCACGATCATCTTCCATGGTAGTAATATAGTTTTTAGGCTTATTAAGTAAGATGTAACGTTTCTGTTCTATAGAAATTAATGTTCCGTCAAAACGAACTTCATCAGTAGCTTGTACCTTGTAGCCCATTTGAGTCATTAGTTCACCGTTTACATGAACACTTCCATGTTCTATATAAGTATCAGCTTCTCTACGAGAACAAATTCCAGAATTCGAAATGTACTTGTTTAAACGAATACCTGTTAGGTCTTCAGTCGTATTTGGAACTGGTTTACTAGGTTGAGGTCTTTTAGAATCTCTTTTAAATTGTTTTTTATTATCAGAAGAACTAGTTGCAAACCTTGGTTTTTCTGATGATTTTCTTGCAGGTCTATCGGTTTTTTCAGTTCTCTCAGGTCTGTTACTTCTATCAGATCTATCGGTTCTCTCAGACCTATCAGATCTAAATGATTTTTTTTCACGAGGATTGCTGTTCTTATCAGCTTGTCGTCCTCTCGACGAGTTTTTTGAATTCATAATTAAATTTTAAAAAGGGTGCAAATGTACGTCAATTATTTGATTTCTAATCTAAAGCTATCACTACTTTATCTAGAATTAAAGACTTGTCAATAAATAATAAGCTAAAGACTCCTATTAATAATAATATCTTTAATATGTTGTGTAATAAGCGGTATTGATTCGTTTTTGTTGCTCTCCAGGTGTAAAAACCAATGAATAATAAAATAACTGCAGCTAAGTAGAAGTAATACTTCATGTATTCAATTGCAGGGTAATTAAATAAAACACCGATAGGAATTAGTGTTAAAATCATTAATAAAATGATTAATTTCTTGGTGTTTTTTTCGCCATATTTTACTGGAAAAGTAATGTAGTTGTTAATTATTGCTCCTTTAATGTTCTCAAGGTTTTTTATTAATTCTCTAATCATTATAATTAGAAAAAGAAAAATAGCATGCACAAAAATTACTTTTGAAAAATTTTTGTAGTGCACGAAGATTACAAAAAAAGGGAGAATGGTTAAAATAGTTACACTTATTAAGCCTATAAAAGGATGCTTTTTTAGTTTGTGGGAGTAAAACCATATTCCGAATATATACACCGCAAAAAAGAACGCAGCTCTCCATGAGACTAACCATCCAAAACTAAAACCTATGAAGTTTAACAGAAAGTATAATGATAATTTTGTTTCTTGTTTTACATAAGAGTCTAATCCCGATTTTATAGGTCGGTTAATTTTGTCGACATTTTTATCGTAAAAATTATTGATAATGTATCCAGCAGCAACCGTAGTAACTGTTGCGATAACGAGATACAGTAAATGCCAGTCGAAAAGAATAGGTTTTATTGATTTTTGATCAGAGAAAATAAAAATAGCAGCCAAATATTGGGCTGCTATTAATACTGAAATATTATAACCTCTAACAACTGATAGAAGACTAAATATTTTTTTTACTAATGTATTTGCTTTTAATGTACTCATTGTAGCATTATTTAAAACCGATACACTAATTCTAGTTTATAATTTTTTAAGCTGTTTTGTGCTTTTTCGTAATCTTCAGTAAAACCTAAGATATAGCCACCGCCACCAGAACCACAAAGTTTTAAGTAGTATTCGTTGGTTTGAATTCCTTTTTCCCAAACTTTATGAAAGGCAGTAGGAATCATCGGCTTGAAATTAGCTAAAACTACTTTCGATAGTTTTTTTACGTTACCAAATAGCGATTTCACATTCCCTTGTAAAAAATCGTCAATACAAGCATCTGTGTGAAGAGAAAATTCTTCACTTAACATTTTACGGAAACCTTCATTTTTCATCTTATTCATAAAGATGTTTACCATTGGTTCCGTTTCTCCAATTTGTTCAGAGTCTAATAAGAAAACAGCTCCTTTTCCTTCTTTTTGAGATGGAATACCAGCGGGTTCAATATTTTCTTTTGAATTGATTAAGATAGGTAGACTTAAATACGAATTTAATGGATCTAATCCAGAGCTTTTTCCGTGGAAAAAAGATTCCATCAAAGAAAAAACTTGTTTTAAAACAAATAGTTTATCACCAGTTAAATTCTCTAAAACTGTGATTTTATCATTTGCATACTTATCGTAGATAGATGCAACTAAAGCTCCTGAACTTCCAACTCCATATCCTTGTGGTATAGATGAGTCGAAATACATTCCGTTATTAATATCCTTTTTTAATGAAGCTAAATCGAAAGAAACTAATGCTGAGTTTAAAGAATTTAAGTAGTCGTAAAATCTAGCTAAATTAGCGTTAGATTTTTTAGCTTCACTAGTTGAATTGTTAACTGATTTTAATGCGCCTTTATATGAGTTGAAAGGAATAGCCAACCCTTTAGAGTCTTTTATGATCCCATACTCACCAAAGAGTAATATTTTTGCGTAAAATAATGGTCCTTTCATATATGTTTTAATTGCTAAGCAAAAATACAAGTAAAAGTGCTAGTTTACAAACTAGTAGACGTTTTTGTAAAAAGTTTTCCAAACGCCAACTTTTTCATTATCACGATATTTTCCTTTAGTTTCTATTTTTCCGTTTTTGTAAAAAGTTTTCCAAACACCGTCTCTCTTGTCGTCACTGTATTTCCCTTGTTCTTTAAGTTCTCCACTTTCATAGAATACTTTACGAACACCGTTTAGTTTTCCCTTTATGTAATTTGCTTTATGGAAAGGTTTACCGTCCTGATAATAATAGAGCACTAAGCCGTCAAATTCTTCTTCGTTTGTTTTGTTTACAGCGCTGTACCCTTCCATTTGAATTTGACCGTTTTTATAGTAATCTACAATCCAATAACCATCTTTTATTTTTTTAGGTGCAGGTCTATAAAACTCATGATTATCTTTAGAAGTTTCTTGCCAGTTTAAATTAAACCAGACTGTTTCTTGAGCTGTTACCGATGAAGTTAAAAACCCAATAAACATTAATAAGATTAATGTTGAAGTTTTCATATTTTTGAAAAATTAAGGTTATAATTTTTGCGAGCCAAGACCCGCTTTATCACAAATATACTGATTTTTTTGGCAGTAATCTGATAAATTACACTTAATAAATAGGTCTATTTCAGTCTTTTCTGATGCAGGATATAATACATGTACATTAGCTCCTGCGTCAAGAGTAAAACAAATATTACTGTTGTTTTCGTTACGATATTGCCATATTTTATTAATAACTTCTAAGGTGTTTGGCTTCATTAAAATAAAATATGGATTGCTTGTAAGCATCATTGCATGTAAGGTCAATGCTTCACTTTCTACCAAATTAATAAACCCTTTTATATCTCCGTTTTGAAGTATGATTGAGAGTTTTTCTAAATTCTCATTAGCTTGTAGAAAGCGTTGTTGAGCATATGGGTGATTGTGCATTAAATTATGACCAATTGTTGACGAAACTTGTTTTTCTCCTTTGTCAACCAATAAGATGGTGTCACAATAGTTTTCAAAAATTGAATGAACAGGATAAGGGAATTTTATACCAAATAAATCTGAGCTTCCTTTTATTTTTGGGTGATTACCCCAAACAACTAAAGGGCCTTCGATACTTCTACTGGCACTACCTGAACCTAATCGAGCCAGAAAAGAAGCTTTTTTATTAATAAATTCTTCTGTTAATTCGGGATTCAATTCTTTTTCTAAACTTAAGATACACATTGCAATTGCACTCATTCCACTTGCAGAGGAAGCAATTCCGCTACTGTGAGGAAAAGAATTCTCTGAATTGATAATCATATTATAATCAAAAAGATATGGGCAATATGTTGCTATTCTTTTAAAAAAATCTGCAATTTTAGGTTTGAAATCATCTTTCTTTTTTCCCTCGAAAAACAATTCAAATTGAATATGATTAGAATTAGTTTTTTTTTCGAAATCAATTGTTGTAATTGTATGACAGTTGTCCAGTGTAAAGCTTATAGAAGCATTTTTAGGGATTTGCGGATCGCTTTTTCCCCAATATTTTACTAGAGCGATATTACTTGGTGTTTGCCAGGTGTAAGATGCTTTATTAACTGTTTTTTTTAAATTTTCAGAAATAAACGGTGCTGTATTCAATGGTATAAAGTTTGAGGTAAAGATAAAATTTACACTAGACTTCTGCTAATTTTTGTAAAACGGATTCTTTATAGCTTCTGCTAATAGGTAACGCTTTTTTCTTGATTTCTATAAATTCATTTGTATAAGATTTTATCTCTTTAAATGAAACGATAAATGATCTATGAATTCGGATGAAGTTTTTTGAAGGTAATTTACTTTCAATAGCATTCATAGTTTTTCTTGTAACAATGGTTTGTGTATTTAGAAAAATTTTGAGATAATCTCCTAAGCTTTCTATATATAAAATTTCATTAAAGTTTATTTTTACCATTTTCCGTTCAGAACGAACAAATATGAAATCTTTACCAATTTCTTTATTTTGTTCAGAGTTTTTAGTTGCGTTCGTATTGGTTACTTTTTCAACGGCTTCGTAAAAACGCTCGAAAGCAATCGGTTTAAGTAAATAATCTACAATACTAAGGTTAAAACCATCTACGGCATAATCTCTATAGGCAGTTGTAAATATTATTTTAGATTTTTTATTAATGATTTTAGCTAAACTTAATCCGGTAATCTCGGGCATGTTAATGTCTAAGAAGAATAAATCGACTTCTTGATTCTGTAAAATATTTATTGCTTCAGTTGCATTTTTACAGATAGCTAATAGTTCTAAAACAGGTGTTTTTGCAACAAAAGAAGCAACGATTTCTCTAGCAATTGGTTCATCATCAACAATTACGCATGTTATTTTTTCAGACATTCTTTATCGGAATTTTAAGCTCAATATTAAACTTGTTTTTTTTATGAAAAATTTTGAGTGTATAATTATCATCGAATAACATTTGTAAACGTTTTTTTATATTTTCTAGTCCAATTCCTTTTTTAGTATTAAAGGTTTCTTTTGATGTGTTTGTTATTTTAAAATCGAGTAATTTTCCTGATGTTTTTAATGTCGCATCTACTTTTAAAACTCCATCAATTTGTATTCCATGCTTAAAAGCATTCTCAATAAAAGGTAATAATAGCATTGGAGCAATTTCGGTGTTTTCTTGATGAATCTCTTTTTTAAAATTCACTTCTAAACTATCTTGAAATCGCATCTTTTCTAGAGAAACATAATTTTCAATATGTTTAATTTCATCACTTAATAACACCAAAGGCTTATCTACTTGATATAGGATATAGTCTAACAAATTAGATAATTTTAAAATCATATCTGGTGCATCACCAGATTTTTTTAAAGCAAATCCATACAAGGTATTTAAGGTGTTAAATAAGAAATGTGGATGAATTTGCATTTTTAAAAACTTTAACTCCTGTTCTTTTAATTGTAATTGAGTTTCTAAAAATTTATTTTTTAATTCTTCGTTCTTAATAGTTGATTTGTAATTATGCATAACCATACTTAGTATAATAACTATTAAAACGATAAAATAAATTCCGAGAATAATAAAAGGTAATGTTTTTGTAAGAGGAGAAATGTTACTAGTTATTAAGTCAAGAGAAAATACTGATGCATATAATACTGAAAGAGTTATAAAAAATGAAGAGATTATAAATGTGTAAATAGTATATAAAATAAATAAACCATGTTTTTTCTTTAAAAGGTATCTTGGTATTAAAAAGTAAAGAAAAAAATAACTAATACAAATAGTAATTGGAAGCAAGAATAGAGAAAAACGATTAACGTACGTCGTGTTTCTAGTTCCGTATCCGAGAAAATAATTAAAAAAGAAATAAACTCCAATCCAGAAAAATATATGAAGTAGAATTTGTAACGCTAGACGCACAGAAAAAGTTGTTTTAGTCATATGTAGTGCAATATCTGATTTTTAGAATAATATTTTATGGTTCATGAGGTGAAATCCATTAAATTGTCTACATATCACCATTTTAAGTAGTATTGTTAAAACTCTACTTAAATAGGTTAGTTATAGTGTTTTTTTACTTAAATATCGAAATAAAATAAAACGAGACTATTGTAAATATACTTTTGAACCATATTTAATTCTAAAACTTCTATTATGAAATTTTTATTTTTTGGAGGCCTATCTGATAGATTACAGGAAGGAGGTCCATTTTTTATGTACCCGCTTTTATTAATGCTGCTATTATGTATTGGACTTATTGTGTTTGCTCTTCTAAAAGGCGATTCAGATGGTAAGATTAAAAAGATGATAAATCACATAGGTTTGTTTGCTTTGGTTTGGGGGTTTTTAGG
>CBDTZS010000002.1:0-64607 GCA_965364955.1 uncultured Tenacibaculum sp.
ACATATAATTTTTTATTATGAGTAAAGGTATCGTAAAATTCTTCAACGAATCAAAAGGATTTGGATTTATTACAGAAGAAGGATCAAACAAAGAACATTTTGTACACGTTTCAGGATTAATTGACGAAATTCGTGAGAATGACGAAGTTGAATTTGAATTACAAGATGGAAAAAAAGGATTAAACGCTGTTGACGTAAGAGTATTATAATATATATATTATTTATTTTATTACCAGAGTAAACTTTTTAAAGAAGAGCCTATCAATTAATTGATAGGCTTTCTTATTTTTAATTACTAAATATTTTATAATGAAAGACGGTAGAAATAGAAGCGACATTAAAATAGGGGTAGAGGTTAATGTAGTACAGAAAAACCATCAAAGAACTGGTGAATTAACCGATGGTATTGTGAGTAGAATATTAACAAACTCATCTAATCATCCTCATGGGATTAAAGTACAATTAGAATCTGGAATTGTAGGGCGAGTAAAAAGTATTACAGAAAACTAGAGAATCTAGTTTTCTGTATTTTGTTTTAGTTTCTTTATTCCATCTATTAAAAACCAACTTGCAAATACCAATCTTACAAGTAAGGCTATATATTTATTTTCAGTTTTAAAATTAAACAAAACTCTATAAGTCTCTTGATCTTTAAAAAAGAGAGAGAAAGTTCCAACTAAAATAAAAAGTCCGATTACGATGTATACAAAGGGGATTACTTTTTTCATTAATGAATTGGTATTTTTAGGGTATATGTTTTTCTACTTTTATTATTAAGTCTTGTTTCTCGTAGCCAAGGATTCACTAATTTTAAATCTTTATATGTAATTCCGCAGTTCTTTGCGAAATTAGCGATATTGGTTATAGTCGTATCTACTTTAACCTCATAGGTATGTGGGTAGGTATATAAATCTTCTTCATCGTAAGTAAAACCATATTTTTTAGGGTTTGATAATACTTCCTTTAAAGCTAGAATTCGGAAAACATATCTACCCGTTTCAGAGTTGAGAAGTAAATCATAATAACTATCAACTTGTTGTTGTTTTAAGCGTTGAGAAATTCTACCATTTCCGGCATTATACGCAGCGGCAGCCAATGTCCAAGAGCCTAATTTTCTCTTAGCTCTTTTTAAATATTCAGCAGCAACTCTAGTCGATTTCTCTAAATTATAACGTTCATCTACATTTTTGTTAACTTCTAGTCCGTATTCACGACCAGTAGCAGGCATAAAATGCCAGTATCCGGCAGCACCTTTTGATGAAGGTATATTAATTAAAGCACTTTCTGCAACGCATAAATATTTAAAATCATCAGGCAAACCATATTTTTCAAGTAAAGGTTCTATAATAGGAAAAAATTTATTGGCGCGTTTTATAAGTAATAAGCCGTTAGATTGCCAATAGGTGTTTACTAGAAGTTCACGGTCTATACGTTCTTTTATATCTTCTCTTTTTAAAGGAACAGGTTCACCTGCTAATTCCATATAATCAGGAATTTTCACAGCTCTAATTTCGTACGTTTCCGCAACATTTTTTATTTTAGGCTCGTTAGATTGACTAATAATATTTGTAAATATAACAGCTACAAAAACAATAGTTACAAGTGAAAGAAATCGTATATATTTATTCATTTTTTTTATTTTTTTTTTGAAATATAACGGCTACTATTCTTTTAAAAAGCATTCTTTTTCTAAAATTCTAGAAATCGTTTTTGCTTTATTTAAAATCATAATATGAGTTCCATTCTTAATCTCAATATAATTTTCTACGTGTTTTACAGGGAACACTTCATCATTGGTTCCGTGTATATGAATCACGTTTTGTAATGGTTCACTTTGTTGCCAATGCAATACGTTATAAATTGCCCACTGTAAATATTGCTTATCTCTTATTGATAAATATATTTTATATAATTCAGCTCTTTTCTTTAGGTAATCATTAAAGAAATAATGTTCATAGCTTTCAATATCAGCTATAATTTTTGAAGGAAAAAGTTTATATACTCTTGTTATTTGAGCTAACCTTAAGCGTTTTGGGAGTTCTCTATTACTTTTTATACTCGATATGATAATTACTCTTTCACAATCAATGAGTTTGCTCATTTCTTGTGCCATAATACCACCAAAAGAGACACCAACTAATATAGGGTTTTTATGTTGAATAGAAGCACACATTCTTTGTGCATATTCTTGAATGGTTTCATTTATCGATGTTGGTAATAGCCAGTCTAAGAAATGAAGTTGAAAATGCTTTTCAGACAAAGAAATGTGTTCAAATATTTTTTCATTGGCAGCTAAACCAGGGACAAAATACACATGAGTTTTTATCATTATTCAATAAATTTCTTATCTAACAAAATGCTTTCAATGTATTCGTGTATATTAATTAATTCATCAGGAATGTTTTTCCATAAACGAATCTTTACTTGCTTACCACTATAGGTTATAAATGTATTAGGCAAATCTGATATACTTGGGTCATCGTATTCGTCTTTAATATCTTCAGAACCTTTTACATTAAATAGCGTATTAAGTTTTTTAAACTCTTTATCAGAAAGTTTAAACTCATGTTTACCTTTTTTAAGTACATATTGTATTCCGTTGTAGGTGACATTACCTTCTTTGTCGATTCTGATATCATATACGGCACAATCACCAAAACATGGTGTTTTTCGAATACTTATAAGTGTATTTTCTTCTTTCTTGATTAGATCAATTACTGTTTTTTTAGTGTTAATGTCAACCACTCTAAACGCATTCGTTTTTTGCAATCTATCTAACCAAAAAGCTATTTTTCCATCAGGAACAGTTATAATTCCAATTTTTGAAGTACTCTTATCATAGGCCATTTTACTAAATGTTAAACCACTATTTTTTATTAGAGATTTAGCTTCTTCAATTTTAGTAGGGTTTTTAAAAACGATTACAAGTTCATTTTCTAGAGCTTTAGGTTTTTCTACCTTTTTTTTTACTATTATTTCTTTTTCTTCAGGTTTAACAGTTTTTTCTTCTGTATCTTTTTTAGGAGTACCACAAGCTAAGACTAAAATTAGGAGAGGTAATAGAAAATATTTCATACTATTATTTTTAAAGACAATTTAAGCAATAACTTTGGTAGAAACAAAGTCAAAGCGAACTAATCCATCTTCATCAATTTTAGTTAAAGAAACTGTATGTAAGGTGTTTACTAATTCAGGATTCCAAGGGGTTTTAACTTTAACATAGTTCTCTGTAAATCCATAAATATATCCTTCTTTGTTTTCACTTTCAAATAAAACAGTTAAGGTATTTCCTATTTGAGTTTCATAAAAAGCTCTACGTTTTTTAACAGATAAACCGCGTAGCATTTTACTGCGTTTTGCTCGTGTTTTTTTAGGGATTACACCGTTCATTCCAACCGCTTCAGTATTTGGTCTTTCAGAATAGGTAAATACATGTAAATACGAAATATCCATTTCGTTTAAATAATTGTAAGTTTCTAAGAATAGCTCATCGGTTTCACCAGGAAAACCAACAATAACATCAACACCAATACATGCATTTGGCATCACTTCTTTTATTTTAGTAACTCTATTGGTATATGTTTGAGTTAAATAACGACGCTTCATTTTTTTTAATAAATCATCGCTACCAGATTGTAAAGGAATGTGAAAATGTGGAACAAATGTTTTAGACTTTGAAACAAAATCTATTGTTTCATCTTTTAATAGATTAGGTTCAATAGAAGAGATGCGCAAACGGTGAATGCCGATTACTTTATCTAATTCTTTAACTAATTCTAAAAAAGTATGCTCGTGCTTTTTATTACCGAATTCACCTTTACCATAATCACCAATATTAACACCTGTTAAAACGATTTCTTTAATTCCCTTTTCTGAAATTTCTTTAGCATTTTTCAATACATTTTCTAAAGTGTCTGATCTAGAAATACCACGAGCTAGTGGAATAGTACAGTAGGTACATTTATAATCACAACCGTCTTGCACTTTTAAGAAAGCACGAGTACGATCGCCAATTGAGTACGCCCCAACATAAGAATCGGCGTCTTCTATTTCACAAGAATGTACTTCACCAATATCGTTTTTGGTTAAGTCGTTGATATAACTGGTAACGTTAAATTTTTCGGTAGCGCCTAGTACCAAATCAACGCCATTAACATTTGCTAATTCTTCAGGTTTTAGTTGGGCATAACAACCAACACCAATTATAAAAGCATCATCATTCTGTTTTAAAGCTGATTTCACAATCGATTTAAAACGTTTATCTGCATTATCGGTAACAGAACATGTGTTAATTACATATATATCTGCTTTTTCTTCAAACTCTACACGTTCAAAACCTTCACTTACAAAGTTTCTAGCAATGGTTGATGTTTCTGCGAAATTTAATTTACATCCTAAAGTATAAAAAGCTACTTTTTTATCTGCATTCATTCTTTTAATATCCTTAATAAAAAGCAAAAGCCTTGTGTAAGTCTTTAATTTTTTAGAAGTTCGTATAGTATATTTTATAAATCTGTTTTAAACAGCATTTATCAACTGCAAAAATACGATAATATTCATGATTTTTGAAACCCAAAGATTACACATTAGGAAACTTATTTTAACAGATTTACAGTCTTTTCATACGTTAGAAAGTAATCCGTTAGTTTTACAATATGCAACAGGGGAAATAAAGACAATTATTGAATGTGAAGATGAATTAAAAGAGTTGATAACTAAATATGAGATACTCTCAAATGATTTTTGGATCTATGCCATAGAACGGAAATTAGATAGTGAGTTTATAGGAACTGTTGCCTTAGTAAAAGACAATGAAGATGATGAAATTGGGTATCGATTTATTCAAGAGTATTGGGGGAAAGGCTATGCTACCGAAATATGTGAGGGATTGATTATATATTGTAAGTCTGTTGGGATTAGAAAAATTATTGGTTGCGTAGTCGATGAAAATATTGCTTCAGCTAAAATTTTAGAGCGTTTTAATTTTATGGAAATAGAGAAATTTGTAAGCAAAGATATTGGCTTGCCAGAAACAAAATACGAATTAAAATTATGATAGAAGATTCATTAACACCACCATATTA
This sequence comes from uncultured Tenacibaculum sp., assembly GCA_965364955.1. Lineage (GTDB taxonomy): Bacteria > Bacteroidota > Bacteroidia > Flavobacteriales > Flavobacteriaceae > Polaribacter. Next base: position 5,085 of record CBDTZS010000002.1, read on the forward strand.
CGCTGTTATTTTTACAACTGTATTATCTGATAACCTTGAAGGTTATGATGCGATGGCTATTAAGATGGAAGAATTAGCAAAACGACAAGAAGGTTATTTAGGAATTGAATCTGCGCGTTCAGAAGTAGGAATTACAGTTTCGTATTGGCGAAATTTGGATGCAATTGTACAATGGAAAAATAATATAGTACATACCGAAGCTAGAGATATGGGGCGAGAAAAGTGGTATAAAAAATATCAATTACGAATTTGTAAAGTAGAGCGTGAATATGGCTTTAATAAATAGTAACTAAATGTACGCAGTAATTTCAAAGGTTTTAAATACCTTTTTAAAGCCGAGCACTATTTTTAAATACGGATTTAATATTTCACCAATGTATCGTAGGTCTACAGGTAGAATAGTTACTGTGTCTGATGATTTGTTTAACGTGAAAGTAAAAATTCCGATTAGTTATAAAAACAAAAACTATGTAGGCTCTATATTCGGTGGAAGTTTATTTTCTGCAACGGACCCTGTTTTTATGATTCAGTTAATGAATATTTTAGGAAATGATTATGTTGTTTGGGATAAAAAAGCAGAGATTAAATTTAAAAGACCCGCAAAAGAAAATTTGTATGTTGATTTTATTTTTACCGAAGCAGAAATTCAACAAATAAGAGAGCGAGTAAAAGCAACGAAAGAAATAGATTTAAGTAAAGAAATTAAGATAACAAACAAAGAGGCTTCAACTGTTTATGCTGAAGTTTCTAAAATCATATACATTGCAGATAAAACATACTATAAAAATAAAAGAAAGAAGAAGTAAGTTTCTTGTTTTGTTAGTTCTTTTCTTGAGTATTTATTCATGTACTAAGCAAACAAAAAAGTTTACTGATTCACAAGTTTTTCGTTATAATGAGCATTCCAATATTACTTCGTTAGATCCTGCGTTTGCAAAAGATCAGCGTAATATTTGGGCGGTAAATCAATTGTTTAATGGTTTGGTTCAATTAGACGATAGCTTACATGTACAACCAGATATTGCTAAAAAATGGACAATTTCTGAAGATGGAAAAACGTATCAATTCAACCTTAAAAAAGAGGTGTTTTTTCACAAACATTCATTGTTCGGAAAAGATTTAACAAGAACAGTTACTGCGAATGATTTCGAATATTCATTTAATAGATTGTTAGATAAAAAAGTAGCTTCTCCTGGTGGTTGGGTGTTGCAAAATTTAGATAGTTTTAAAGCAGAAAACGATTCAATTTTCACGATCAATTTAAAACAGTCTTTTCCGCCATTTTTAGGGTTGTTGGCAATGAAGTATTGTTCGGTGGTTCCAAAAGAAGCAGTAGAATATTTCGGAAACACTTTTAGAGCAAACCCAATTGGTACAGGACCTTTTCAGTTTAAACTATGGGTAGAAAATACCAAGTTAGTTTTGCGTAAAAACCCAATATTTTATGAAAAAGATAGTAAAGGAAAACAATTACCGTACTTAGAAGCAGTTGCTGTTACTTTTTTACCAGATAAGCAAAGTGAATTTCTGCAATTTATTCAAGGGAATATTGATTTTATGAAAAGTTTAGACACTTCTTATAAAGATGATATTTTAAATACAGATGGAACTTTAAAAGAGAAGTATGTCGATAAAATAATTATGCAAACAGGCGCATATTTGAATACTGAATATCTAGGTATTTATTTAGATGGAAAAGCCAAATATCCAACGAAATCAAAATTAATACGACAAGCTATAAATTACGGATTTGATCGTGAAAAGATGATTAAATTTTTACGTAACGGAATCGGAACACCTGCTACAAGTGGATTTATACCTAAAGGATTACCATCATTTAATAATCAAAAAGGATATACCTATCAACCTGAAAAAGCAGCGAGATTGGTTTCGAAGTATGTTAAGGAAACTGGAAATAAAAACCCGGAAATAACGATTACTACAAATGGTAATTATTTAGATTTATGTGAGTTTATACAGCGTGAATTACAAAATATAGGATTGCAAACAAGAGTAGATGTGATTCCTCCTTCTACTTTGCGACAAGGAAAGGCGAGTGGTAAATTACCAGTTTTTAGAGCTAGTTGGATTGCCGATTACCCTGACGCCGAAAATTATGTGTCTTTATTTTATAGTAAAAACTTTACGCCCAACGGACCTAATTACACGCATTTTAAAAATGAAATATTTGATGAATTATATGAGAAATCTATAAAAGAAATTGACATTAAAAAACGTCATCAGCTGTATCAAAAAATGGACAGTATTATTATCGAAGAAGCTCCAGTAGTTCCGTTATATTATGATGAAGTAATACGCTTTTCTCAAAAAAGCATAAAAGGATTAGGTATAAATCCGATAGATTTATTAAACTTGAAAAGAGTACGTAAAGAATAGTTTTTTACCTCAATTCTTTGTTTGTCAGGGTGTTTTATTCAGTCGTAAAGCGTTTATGTTGCATTCTTAAATCAATATTTTTTTTCGATTTATAGAGCTCATAAAATTCCGTATATAAACTGTTGCCGATTAGAAAATTCGTTAGTTTTTTTTTAAGCAGGCGAGTACAAGCAATTAGCTTTATACGATGTTCTGCGTTCGTACTTTTGTTAAATTTCTTATAATTTTTTTTATCTAATTTATCAAATTGACTATTCGACTGGTAAATTTGAGTTCAAAATGTCTCTAAACAATTTCCATCAATAATTAATTGACAAAAGGTTTTAAGATGTTCGAAACATCTTTAAAATTATTTAGTTATGTTGGGGTAACGCCTAAAATAAGGAAGTCAGAAAGTAGTGTGAGAGGAAGAAGTATAATTAGTAAAGGAGGTAATAGAAAACTACGGAACCTTTTATTTATTTTCTTTTAACGCTGGTAAACATAATAAAGGATGTAGAGATATGTACTAACGAATTGTAAACAAAGACAAGAGTAAAAACTAGCATTAATAGTAGTTTGTAATAAGTTGTTTAAATAGGCGTTTACAATAGTAAAGCCAGGATTAATTTACGAGGATAGCTATAGAAATGTTTTAGTGAAAAAATAAGTGATATTTACTACAATGCTTTTTTGTTACGTGTTATTTCTTCATATTTATTTCTCGATAATTTCCATTGATTTACGTGCTGTTCAAAATTTGAAGCCCCAGGAATAGTCAAGTGTTGTTTTACAAATTCAAAACCAAGTTTTTCAACGGTTTTGTTTGGTGCAAGATTCAAAGTATAAGGCTCACAAAACAGTCGTTGTAAATTTAGGTTTTCGAAAAAGAATGGAAGAGATTTTTTAATAAATTCAGTTCCTATTCCTTTTTGTCGATTATCTTTTTGATATAAATGCAAATGCATAAATGCTTGCTTGCCAAATACAATTTGGTTTACGCTGCAACATCCGATAGGTTTGTCATTAATTAGCCAACTTAGGAAATAAGATTTTCTGTTTTCCATTGGAATTGTAATTTTTGAAGATACCAAATCAACAAGTTGTTCTTTAGTTGGCTTTTTTTTAATATCCACTCCCATTCCGGTTAAAAATTGAGGGGAAGAGTCTAACCAATAATTAACAAAATACCCTATATCTTCTTTTTTGAATTCTTTTACTTCTAAGATACTACTATGTTTGTTCATTTTGATCTTTTTAATGCAACACATCTTGGCTATGAGTAGTAGTGTAGGTTTGTACTTAAGATTGTAAATATACTTCAAACTGAAGATCCTCACGGATTTTTAGAAGTAGGCTAGGACTAGCAATAAATTACAGCCGTTGTTCGCATTTGGTTAATTGTAAATTATTTTTCAAACAGAATACCTGGATTAGCAAAGAATACCCAATTTCCATTAATATTTACAAAAAATTTATAAATACTATTATAAGATTGAGAACCATTTTCAAAAAGGTAAGTCACTCGATGAAAAATTATATTTGGTTTAAAAACATGGATATATTCATCCATGCCTCCAGTATAACTACTTTTTTTATTTTTTAAATCATTAGTATTAAATGAATCGATATTTAAATCAATATGCTCCTCGTAGTCTATTTGTGCCATTTTAGCATTTATTTGTTTATGTAAATTTGAAACAAATTTAAAATAGGTAGAGGTGTATTCATCTTTAAATACTACTCTACATTGTTCCAGAGAAGGTAATGATTTATTAATAAGATTAAGTTGAGCTCTATTATTTAGATATTGTTTAAAATATTCTTTTACATCTTTTTCATGATTTTGTGCACTAGAATTGAAAATACTTACAAAAAGTACACCTACATATAATAGTATATTATTTTTATAATTCAATTTCATTTATTGTTAACTAGTTATGACGCTTTACTGAAACTACTTTACCATTAGAATAATGTGTCTCAGAATAAAGTTTGTAGTCGTAATATGTTTTTTTTATAATTTTTTCTCCATTTTTATAATACATTTCTAGATATGAACTTAAAAGTGATTCTGATCCACCTGGTAGATATGTTTTTTGAAAAGTTTTTTCTCCTTCTTTAAAAAGAACTTCATTTTTTCTACCACCAGTTGGATGAAAACTTTTAGATGTACCATGTATTTTACCTGTTTTATAATTTCTTTCAAGCTTTAATTGTCCATCATTATACCATACCTTATAAATGCCTTCCAAATTATCTTGCTTATAGTTTCCTTTAACTTTTAATTGTCCGTTTTCATACCAGCCTTTTTGCTCTCCATTTTTTTTCCCATCTTCAAAATTTGTACGAGTATATAACTGACCATTACGATACCATATCCTCGATAATTCTTGAGGCTTATTATTTGTAAAAATCTGATCAAAATGTAACTGACCATTGTCATACCATTGTTTGTATGTACCATGTAGTTCGCCATTTTTTATTGTACATTCAAGTGATAATTGGCCATTTTTATGCCAATTTTTCATAATTCCATTAGCCAATAATTTATCTTTTTTGAAATGTATTTTATTATCTATATAAGTAATCTCTGATGGTTTAAATTCTTTTAATTGACAAAATGAATTGTATGTAACTATTAATGCAATGCAGGTTAATAGGTGTTTTTTCATGAGTTGTTGTTTTAGGTCTAATTTAGTCAATTTCTATTTAACTATCTTGTTTTCATTAGTTTAACAAGTTGTTTTGTTTAGTTTTGTCTAAATGTTTAATATTATCTAGAGAAATTAATCTTGGTTTTTTCTTGATATGGGCAATTACACTCTAACAATTGTATATACCTATTGTTGATATATCGCATATATGTTATATGGTTTAAAATTATTTTTTTCAGCACCAAAACGAATATTAATTAGGATTCAAACTAAATTTATTCTTTAGCCAAGGTGTTTATAAAACTTTCAAATTCATTTTTAAACTCAATATATTTTTGCCCTGTAGCGGGTCCGTTAAAACCAGTGTGTATTTTACGAACCTTCCCTTTTTTGTCAATAAAAACAGTTGTAGGATAAGAAAGTATATGATTTAACATCGGTAGTTTATTTATAGCTTCTTGTTTGTTAGACCCGCCGTATTGGGCTAATAAAATAGGGTAGGTTATTTTTAATCGTTTTTTTAATCGATTAATTTTTTCAAAAGCTTTTTCAGGAGTTTTATCTGTCTCAAAAGCAAGGGCAACAAATTCAATATTAGAGTTTGTATTCTTTTTTAAATAATCAACATAATATTTACTTTCATCTAAGCAATTGGGACACCAAGTACCCATAATTTGTACGATTGTGACTTTATTTTTATAATGTTCATTAGAATAAGAAATTAATTTTCCACTTTCATCAGGAAAAGAGAAATTGAAATTATCATAGCCTTCTTTTAAAGTTGTAAGTGTATTCTCATTAGGTAATTCATATTTGTTATTCAATTTCGCAGAAAAAGGTTCTTTCCAATGATTTCCTGAATAGAAATTTCCAGTCATAGTTGAGTCGGTTACTTTTGCAGTGAATAAAAAAGCATGAGCTCCATCAAAAGTTGAAAGTTTTATAGAATCTCCATCTATAACACCTTCTAAATAACGATAATCACCAGTAGTAGTTCTAAAAGTACCTGTGACTTTGTTTTTGTTTTGAGCAAATATTCCTTTAGCGATGTACTTGTTTTCTTCATTATTTGGACTGAAGATTGCTTCCCAGTTCCCTGTAATATTGAATAAAGGTTTTTTGATTGTTTTAAAGCGTATAGAATTATGTATTTCAGCTTTAAAAGGAACTACCCTGCTTAAACTAGGTTTTACAAAATAACCTTTTAATGATTTATCATTAGAAACTTTGGCAACAATGTAACCTTCAAATACAGGGGTTTGAATATATACAGAATCGTTTTTATAAGTGATTTCATCTACTTCAATAACTTCATCGGCATTATATATTTCAATTAAATTGGCAGCTTTCATCTTAAAAACAAAAGGTAGTTCTTGAGTGTCTTGAATTTTCAAAACAGCTCTATAAGTTCCTTTTTCTAGTGTTTTAAGATGTTGTTCGTTACAAGAAACAAAGGTGATTAATAAGATGATTGTTGAAAATAGTTTCATTATAATATAGATATATGATGTATCTAAAATAGTGATTATATTGAGGAAATTAGAAATTAAAAATAATTTTAATTAATTAGAAGGGTAAAACGGATTGTATGAACAGCAAAATTAAGGAGTAGCATTCATTAATTTTTCTAGTACTTTTATGTTTCTAAAAAGAATGTTTTTAAAAAAAGATATATATTGTAGTATGATAATAAATCGCAGCATACTTTTTTATCTAATAAAACGTTATAATTTTTAATTATAATTAAATACATTTATACCAAATTTTAAACCCTAAATTTATGAAAAAACTATTTTTTTTAGCAGCATTATTTTTTTCTGTTGTATCGTATTCTCAAATTGAATTTATTGAAACCGCAAAAATTGAAATTGTTGGGCGAGTAGAATTTGTTTACCTAGAGAAAATAGGTGATGAAGCGTATAATTTGTTTTATAAAAACATTAATAATCCTATTAGCGAATATGTGTCTTTCACATTTAAAAACATGGATAATGATGCGGATAAGTTGCACCAAATTATGGTTAGAGGTTTTGATGAAGTTGCAGGGAATAAATACCAAATAAAAGCAAATGGAGATGTGGTTTATTTAAAATATGAAAGAGATGATGGGGAAATTAAGATGCAAATTGAGCAGTATGTTAGTAGAGATCCAGATATTATGACGGAATCTAAATTATTAACACTATTTGAAATCAATAAACTTTTTAAAAAATAATAAATTTTCACAATAAAAAACCCGCTCTAAAAGCGGGTTTTTTATTTATATAAACGATAATAATAAATTACCCTTTTACTTTATTTTTAAACTTATCAAACTTGTCAGCAGTTTTCTTTGGCCAACTGTTATTTGCAGTATCAATATCAGCAGTTTCTAAATCAGGATCAACTACGATACTTTTTATTTCTTGCTCAGAAGAGAAAACTTTGTATACTTTATTATCGTTTTTCATCCAGATTTGAGCAGGATAAGTTTCACGTTTCTTAGTTCCGTCTGCATACGTTAATTCAACTATAATTGGCATTGGTAAACCACCTGGTTTTTCAAATTCAACTTGGTACATGTATTTAGGTAATGTTTTTAAGTTTGCTTTTTTATCAGCAGACAAGCCATTAATATAAGTTTCTACATCAGAAGCATTCGCTTCTTTTTTGTTCGTTGTTAAGAAAACTAATTTACCTAAACGAGCAAAGTATGAAGGATACTGCTCTTGTAATTTTTTTGTTTTTTCATTTGGCTTATCCGTTAAAAATAAAGGTTTAACTTCTTTAATACCAATATCAGAATAATTAGTCGTGTAAAACCATCCTCTCCAGAACCAATCTAAATCCATACCAGATGCATCTTCCATTGTTCTAAAGAAATCAGCAGGAGTAGGGTGTTTAAACATCCATCTTTTAGAATATGTTCTAAAAGCGTAATCAAATAATTCAGGCCCCATAATTGTATGACGCAACATGTATAAACCAGCGGCTGGTTTTGTATAGGCATTCGGTCCGAAATTCTTTACATAATCACCTTGTGCCATGATAGGCGTTAATTTATCTTGGTCTAAAGACATATAACGTACAATGTCTTTAGGTAAATTACCAGTGTTAAATTTTGGATCGTAATCTAATTCAGCTAAAATTTCAACAAAAGAATTTAAACCTTCATCCATCCATGTCCATTGACGCTCATCAGAGTTTACAATCATCGGGAAGAAGTTATGTCCAACCTCGTGAGTAATTACACCAATCATTCCGTGCTTAACTCTATCAGAATACGTTCCGTCAGCATTTGGACGACCATAGTTGAAACAAATCATAGGATATTCCATTCCTTGATTTTTTGCGTGAATAGAAATCGCTTTTGAATACGGATAATCGAAAGTCATTTTTGAATACTCTTCTAAAGTATTCGCAACAACTCTTGTAGAATGCTCTTCCCATAAAGGGTTACCTTCTTTGGGGTATAAAGAAACTGCCATAATGTTTTTACCATTAATGTTTACAGCCATTGCATCCCATATATATTTTCTTGATGAAGCAAAAGCGTAATCACGTACGTTGTTTGCTTTAAAGTGCCAAGTTTTAGTCTCTGTAGTTCCTTCTTTTTCGTTTGCCTCAGCTTCTTCTTGAGTAACAATAAAAACAGGGTCTTTATATGATTTTCTAGCTTTTTCCCAACGATTACGTTGTTCTTTAGTTAAAACTTCTTTTTCATTTTGTAATTCACCAGTAGCATCTACAATATGGTCTGCAGGTACCGTTAACTTTACATCATAATCTCCAAATTCTAAAGCCCATTCACTACGACCCCAAAATTGCATGTTTTGCCAACCTTCAACATTGTCATAAACAGCTAAACGAGGAAAAAACTGAGCGATTGTATAATTTTTGTTTCCGTCAGGAAATGATTCAAAACCAGAGCGACCACCATCTTTAACAGAGTTGTTAATTAAGTAATTCCATTTTATTCTAAATTTAAAAACATTACCAGGGGCTAATCCTTTTGGTAAATTAATACGCATCATTGTGCTATTAATTATATAAGATAAATCTCTACCATCTGCATTTTTTACAGCTTCTATTTTATAACCAAATCCTTTTGGTTTACTCATATTATCAGTAACAAACTTCTCAGGAGTTTGAAAACCACTAGCTCCTTTAGATTCAACTAAAGGTGTTTTAGAGTCTGGAGCACGCATGTTCTGATCTAATTGAACCCATAAATAATCTAATTGATCATTAGAATTATTGTGGTAAGTAATAGATTCATCTCCATATAATTTATTAGAGGCTTCGTCTAAACGTAAATCCATTACATAATCAACCTTTTGTTGTGTATATGCATGACCAGGAGCACCAGAAGCTGTATGCTGATCGTTTGGTGTCGCTAATACATTTTTTAGTTGACGAAATTTGTTTTGATCGGTATGACCTTTTTGAGGCTCTTTTTTAGCCGTTTCTTGCGCAAATATTGATGCAGATACAAAAAGAGCTGAAAATAGCAGTGTAGAATATTTTTTCATTTTCTATTTTTGATTGAGTTTAAAAAATATGCGGGAAGTTACTAAATTTTGATTGGTAGAAAAGGGGTTTTATTAAAACTTTAACAAACCTTTATTAAAATTAGTTGTAATATAAGGGAATAAAAAAAGCGATATAATTTTCATATATCGCTTTTTGAGTTTGTTAGTTTTTAACCTTTTATTTTGTTTTTAAATTTATCAAATTTAGTTGTTGTTTTCTTAGGCCAACTATTATTTGAAGTATCGACATCTGCAGTTTCTAAATCAGGATCTATCGTTATGTTTTCTATTTCTTTATCCGAAGAAAAAACTTTGCTAATTTCCTTATCATTATATCTCCAAATTTGAGCAGGGTATGTTTTCTTTTCTTTTGTACCGTCTTTATAAGTAAACTGAACAATTATTGGCATCACTAAACCACCTGGTTTATTATAAGTAATTTCATAATGATATTTACTATGCTTTTTAGAATAACCTAAACCACTTGCAGTATCTTCATTAAAACTAACAGAACCATCACTGTTTTTATGTGTGTAAAATTTCTTAACTCCTTTTACGCCAATGTCCGTTACATCTGTAGAATAAAACCACCCTCTCCAAAACCAATCTAAATCCATTGCAGAAGCATCTTCCATAGATCTAAAAAAATCTGCAGGAGTTGGATGCTTAAATTTCCACCTTTTAGAATAGGTTGCAAAAGCATGATCAAATAATTCTTTACCCATAATGGTTTCTCTTAAAATCCATAATGCAGTTGCAGGCTTACCGTACGCATTGTTTCCAAAACTATAAACGTTATCTCCTTTAGACATGATTGGAGCAATTTTAGATTGATCTCCGCTCATATATTTTACGATGTTCTTTGGATAACCTCTAGTAATAGGGAAATTTTTATCGTAATCTAACTCTGCTAACATTTCCATGTAGGAGTTTAACCCTTCATCCATCCAAGTCCATTGACGTTCATCAGAATTTACAATCATAGGAAAGAAGTTGTGACCAACTTCATGAATAGTCACTTTTATCATTCTATATTTTGTTCTGTCAGAATAAGTTCCGTCTGCATTTGGTCTTCCCGGGTTGAAACAAATTTGAGGATATTCCATTCCCATTTGTCCATCAACAGAAATTGCTTTATGATATGGATAATCAAACGTATATTTAGAATATGTTTTTAAAGTTTGTGCTACAGCTCTTGTTGAGTGTTCACCATATAAAGGATTTGCTTCTTTAGAATATAAAGAATACGCCATTACATTTTTTCCATTGATGTCAACAGCCATTGCATCCCAAATAAATTTTCTAGAAGTTGCAAAAGCGTAATCTCTCACATTTTTAGCTTGAAATTGCCAAGTTTTCGTTTTATTAGAACGGTTTTGTTCAATCTCTTCAGCTTCTTTTTGTGTTCTGATAATTACAGGGTTATCATATGTTTTTCTTGCTGTAGCTAATCTTTTTAGCTCTTTACTAGATAAAACTTCCTTTTCATTTTGTAAAATACCAGTTGCACCTAACATATGATCTGCAGGAACAGTAATGTTTACATTAAAGTCTCCAAATTCTAAAGCGAATTCACTTCTTCCCCAAAACTGATCGTTTTGCCAACCTTCTACATTATCATACACGCACATTCTTGGGTAGAACTGAGCGATTACATAGTTGTTATTTCCGTCTTTCGGAAAATGTTCAAAACCAGATCTTCCGCCAAGAGTTCTGTGATTATTAATATTGTACCACCAATTAATACTGAATTTAAACGTTTCGCCAGAAGCTAAAGGTTTTAATAAGTTAATACGCATCATGGTTTGATTAATGGTGTATGATAATTTACTCCCATCTGCATTAGAAACGCTTGTGATTTTGAATCCACCATCGAACGATTCTTCAGGAAAAGCTCTATCAAATCGATTTTTACTTAATTTTTTTGGAATTTTCCCAGAACTTATATCTGGAGTTTTAGAATCAGAAGCACGTACATTTTGGTCTAATTGTACCCATAAATAAGTTAATTCATCTTCTGAATTATTATGATATGTTATGGTCTCATTTCCTGTTATCTTTTGTTTATTATCATTTAAGACGATATCCATGGTATAATCAACTTTTTGCTGCGAATACGCTTTTCCTGGAGCACCAGAAGCAGTATGTTGATTGTTTGGTGTAGCTAAAACATCTTTTAATTGTCTAAATTTGTTTTGATTTTTGTGCCCTTCTTTAGTTCTTTTCTGAGTATTCTGTGCGAAAACAGAGGTAGCCATAAAAAAAATAGAAAAAACAAATAAAATATTTTTCTTCATTTATTTAAGTTGTTGTTTAGTAAGTTTTAAAAGTAATGATAAGCGAGAAGTATAGTTAAAGAATGTTAAAATTTTAACAAACCTTTATCATTTTTCTTATCTAAAAATAAACTTTTACGTTCTTTTTTAATAGATGCCTTAATTAAGTTTTGTTGTCCAGAAAAATGTTTTATTAATACATTATTCTGTATTTCAATAGATTTTAGACTTAGAATATTGTCTATTTCTAAATAAAAATAGACAATATCACCATCATATTCTTTTCCTATAAAACGATATATTACGTTTTGATTATTAATTTTAACAATAAAATGTTCTTTTAAATAGTTGAAAAAGTGGTCGTCTACTTTTTTAGACTCCCTCTTAGTGGTTAGTTGTAAATCAACATTGTAGTCTTTGTTAATAGCAGTTTCTATATCATCGATAAAAACATTCATAATCATTTGAACAGATTGTGTTTCTTCTTTGTATTCTATTTCGGTTAATGAAATGTAGTACTTGTGAACACTGAAAGAGAATAAGGGAAGAATAAAAAATAATATAAATGCTTTTTTCATGATTTTAATAATACCAATTATTGCACCAAATTACTCTTTTCCTAGGAGTTTAAGATAATTTATATGTTCTTTTCTTAAGATTTTAATGACTTTAAATACTTCATTATTTTGATAGTACTTTTCAATTTGTAATGGGTTACAATATTCTAAAAAGTGATGATATTTTTCTACAGGAATTTTTAATTCCTTAAAAAAGAAGTCTTGACCTAATTCGTTCATGAGTTTTGCTGGGAAACTTTTTTTAAAGGCTAACTCTTTATGAAGTACTCGTGCTCTTTCTGATTCTTTAAAAGGTATAATTGTCGTAGTTCCCATTCCTTGAAAATCTGTTGTTGGATCTACTCTAACAATATTTGGCTTTATATGTGTATTAATGTGGTCATTAGAAGAACTTTCTTTCAAATCTATTTTAACAAAATTAGTAGCACTAACTAAATGTTCTTTTTTTAAATCGTTTTTTACTTTTTTTAAATCTTTTGCAAGCTCTCCTGAAAGCTCATTATTCCTAAGTAAAACTTCATCTAATTTGTAATCTTGTTTATCAAGGGTTACTCGTTTTCTATATACATTAAAGTCTTTTTCTGTAAGTGTTTCAAAAATAGTTTTGTAACCAATTGAAGTGAATCTTATAGAGTCGTTAGGTTTCGCAAAGATTCTATATTCACCTTCTTTATTTGAAAAAGTAGCTTGATTTGTAGAGAAATTAACGATATGTGCGTTTTCTAAGACTCCATTTGTATTATAAATAATACCGAAGAGTGTTTTTCGTTCTTGTTGAGCGAAAACAAATTGAGATAATAAAACAAGTATTAATAAAAATTTTTTCATTAGTAGATTTTATTATTAGGATGATTCTCTACTAATTTACCTCTTTTTTATAGATAAAAACCAGTTTATTTAATAAATTCTATTAGTTTTTATTGTTTTTTGTTATTTTTAAATATGTTAGTATTACACCGAATGACTAATTATAATCGTTTGAGTTTAGTTTTTTAAATACTTCGACTTTCTTTTTTAAAAAATGAATCATACCTATTTCACTTGAATTATAGACTTGGTTAAATTCTTGATCTGAAGAACAGTAATAGATGAACTTATATATATCAGCCTCTTTTATGTTGAATTCTTTTATAATATGTATAGAATAGGTGTCTTTTATTTTTTTTATTTTTGTTTCTAGACTTTCAATTGCTTTAAGTTTTCTAAGTTTTTTTATTCTACCAGAAATACTGTTAAGTATATAATCTATTGAAACCGCATTAGCAAGACCTAGTGTAATAGGTGTACTTCCTCCCATGGCAGTATGCAATGCTCTTTCAGCTGGAGTCATTATTCTTGATCCTGCATAAGGGAGTTTTAATGTTTTAGCATTTACTTCTTTTTTAGTCTTAATGTTTTTACTATCAGAAGATAAAAAACCTAACAAATTGTGTTTTTTTAAGCGAACTTCATCTAGTTCATATGCTGTCTTAATTAATTCAAAAGTATTTTTTTGTATACCGAAATGGTTTAGTTTTACAATAAAGAAACCTGTTTTATAACTTACGAAAGACACTTTTAAACTATCGTTAACTTTAGCTAAAATTCTAAACTCACCACTTTCATTTGTAAAGGTTCCTTGGTTCGTATTTAGGTTAATGATATGGGCATTAACAATAGAACCAATTTTATCTTTTACCGTTGCATATAAAAAACTTCGATGTTCTTGTGAGTGGATTTTAAAAAATGAAATTAAGAAAATAAGAATGAGTAATTGTTTCTTCATTCTTGTAAATTTATGATTTTTAAATAGCTTTTACTTTCTTGTTGTACAATTTTTATCATTTCTAATACTTTACCTTCTTTATATAGTTTTTCTATACCTAATGGATTACAATATTCTAAAAAATGGTAATATTTTTCTTTTGGAATTTTTAACTCTTTAAAAAAGAATTTTTCACCAAATTCTGATAGTAGCATTTTAGGAAATTTTTCTTTGAAAGCGATTTCTTTTCTAAGTCTTCTTTTTTCAGCAGTATATTGGTCAGGACCAGAACCAAAACCACCACCTACGCCAGCGAATTTAGCTGTAGGGTCAGTTTGTTTTCTCATATTAGGTGCTTTTGTACGATCTATAACATCAGTTTTTTGAATAACGACCTTTTCAAAATCAATCATTGAAAAATCTAAAGCACTTTTTGATTTTACAATTGCAATATCTTCAGGAGTTTGTTTCATATCTCTCGAAATCATTCCAAATAGATTATGCTTATTTACAATAACTTCATCTAATTCGTAAGTTTCTTTTTTTAATTCAATATTAGTTTTTAATATTCCAAAATGATTAGAATTAACACTAATAAGCTTTGTTTTATAACCTATAAAAGACATTTGTAAAGAATCATTTTCTTTTGCCAAAATTTTAAACTCACCACTATCATTAGTGTAAGTTCCTTGATTTGTATTAAGGTTAATTATGTGAGCATTTACTACAATTCCATTCTTATCTTTTATATTGGCATACAAGAACTTCCTGTTTTCTTGAGAATTAGATTTTAAAATAATTGTAAAAAGGATAAAAGCTACTAGTAGTTGTTTTCTCATACACTTATTTTTGGGTAAGTCTTGTATTCTCTTTTTCTAAGAGATAAGGAGAGTTTTTACTATTATCAAGTAAAATAGCCGTAAGCTCTAGCAATTTATCTTTATGATAAAGATTAATAATTCCTTTAGTAATACAGTATTCTAAAAACGGATTAATATTCTCTTTTTTTATTTTTAATTGATATACAAAAAAGCCGTCAGTAAAGTGCTTTCTTATTTTTTGAAGATTTTTATCTTCTATTTTTAACTTTCGAAGCATCTTTTTTTGTTTCGTTTTTCCATTTAAGGCACTAATAAGTCCGCCTAAATTAACAGAAACACCTGATTCAATTTTTACCGTTCCCTCATCTTTCGGTTTTTTACTATTAGCATATGGTAACCTTAATGTTTTAGCATTTACAATCGGAGCATTATGTAATAATATGTCTTTATCAACATCAAAAATACCTCTCTTTTTTTTGAGAACTACTTCGTCAAGCATGTACGTTTTACTATTTAAATGAATATTAATTGGTTTCTGTTTTAAATCTTCATTTTTAATAATGTATTCTTTGTATTCAAAGTTTAGATGGGAAATAATTAAAATATCTCCTTTCGATGCTAGAATTTCAAAACGCCCATTTTTATTAGAAACTGCTCCTATATCCATTTTTTTATTAATAATATGAACATCTTCTACGGCTAAACTATCTAAATAAATAGCTCCTGAAACAATTTTAGGATTGTTTTGAGCAATAATTATTAGTGATGTTAGGCTGAATAATAAAAATAGAATCTTCCTCATTTTACAAAGAAACTACCTAATGGTCTTAAAAATGTTTTAAAGAGATGGTAAAATTTTGTTAATTTGACATATGAAAAAACTTATTATAGCAAGCACGTCAACAGTTCACGGAAGTGGGTATTTAGAATATATAGCACCAACTCTTTCTGTTTTTTTTAAAGAGGTTGATACTATTTTATTTGTTCCTTACGCAAGACCAGGCGGAATTAGTTACGACGAGTACACTAATATTGCTCGAAAAGCATTTAATAAAATTGACAAAAAAGTAAAAGGAATTCACGAATTTGAGAATCCTATAAAAGCATTACAAGAAGCTGAAGGTGTTTTTACTGGAGGAGGAAACACTTTTGAATTAGTAAATCAGTTATATAAAAAAAATGTGATTGATACTTTAAAAGAAATTGTTGAAAACGGAACGCCGTATTTTGGCACAAGTGCAGGAAGTAATATTTGTGGAGTTACTATGATGAATACTAATGATATGCCAATTGTGTATCCGCCAAGTTTTAAAACATTAGAATTTATTCCTTTTAATATAAATGCGCATTATTTAGATCCGGTTGAAGGTTCTACGCATATGGGAGAAACGCGTGAAACAAGAATAAAAGAATATCATGTATTTAATAAAACATCTGTTTTAGGGTTGCGAGAAGGAAGTTGGTTAGAAGTAGCAGGAGATGCAATAGTTTTACGAGGAAGTTTATCTGCGCGATTATTTCAGAAAGATATAGTAGCTGTTGAGTTAGCAACTAATAAAGAGATAATTATATAGTTTATTTATAATAATTTTAATTATAGAAAGTTTAAATAATAGAAGTAACGATTTTTTTTAATTGAAGAATACTAATTGAAAGACTTTAAACTTAGTAAAATATTTTTTCGCGGAGAATAGACAGAAATCTTGGATGTCTTAAAAAGACCAAGAATTTAAAAATTAGTAAAACATTAATTATGAAAAAACAAATTTTAAATTTAGGGAAAACATTAAATAGAGATGAACAAAAACAAATTAAAGGTGGATTCCCTTTTAGTTCTTGTGACCAGTTTTGTCAATTTACTTGGAGAGGAGAAGCAGATAGACAATTGTATTTACAGCACCAACTAGAACGCTATGGTTTAGATTGGTCTAATTGTGCTTGTTAAAAAAAACAATAGATAAGTTATAAAAAAAACTCCAAACATCTAATTGTTTGGAGTTTTTCATTCTGAATCTTTTCTTTTACATGGCAATAACGTATTTTTTAACCGCATTGCGAGGTACAATGGCATTGTCTTCCTATCTGTTAAAAAATAGAAAATCATTAATAAAAAAACTAAAAATTAGAATAATGAAAAATATAGGTCTCTATATATTAGGAATATTTGGAATTATTTTTTTAACTTATTTTGATAATAACAGGAGGAGGAATAAGTCATAGATATTCTGGAGCGATTGGCTATTCTAAAAATATGAAAGAATCTAAAGAAAGAGAGACTTTTATTGAAATACTCGATTATAAAATTGTTCCTGACACAATAAGACTAAGTAAAGACAATATTTTTTATTTAGAAAGAGGTTTTAGATATGGAGATTTCACAGGAGGTTCTCTAAAGGAAAATATTAAGCCTTTATTAAAGAAAGATAATTTTACAGAACAAATAGAAAAAAATCCAGCTAATGGAAGATATTTTGAAGGGAATTATCTTTTGGGGAGAGAAGGGGATAGATGGAGATTTAGTAAAATGAAGGATACTATTAGATGTGAAATTGTAACTATGGTACCACAATACGATAGTATATATAAAGTGGGTGAATTATTAATTTTTAGGAAAAAAAAACGATAGCCCGCTGCTCCCGCTATTTTGTAACTAGTGATATTTATGAATAAACGATTTAGTATAAGTAGCTAACATTTTTATTAAGAAGGATATGGATACTTCTTAATAAAATATTTTAAAGTAAGTGGTTCCTATAAAATTAGTAGATAATAAAAAACTCCAAACGAACGTTTGGAGTTTTTGTTATAAATCGTTTCTTTTACAAGCTAGTAATGTGTTTTTTAATAACATTGCTATGGTCATGGGGCCAACGCCACCAGGAACAGGAGTGATAAAAGCAGCTTTTTCTGAAACTTCTTTAAAAGCAACATCACCAACTAAACGAAAACCTCTCTTTTTAGACGAATCTGCAACGCGCGTAATTCCTACATCGATAACAGTAACATTATCTTTAACCATGTCAGCTTTTAAGAATTCAGGAATTCCTATTGCTGCAATAATAATATCTGCTTGTAACGTAATTTCTTTTAAATTTTTTGTTCTACTATGTGTTAAAGTAACGGTAGCGTTACCAATCGTTCTTTTTTGAGCGAGTAAAATACTCATTGGGCTTCCAACAATGTGACTACGACCAATAACAACGACATGTTTTCCGGTAGTTTCAACATTATAACGATCTAATAACTCTAAAATACCAAATGGAGTAGCAGAAATAAAAGTAGGCAAGTTTAAAGCCATCTTACCAACGTTTGTTGGATGAAAGCCATCTACATCTTTATCTGGGTTTATAGCCATTAATACCTTTTGTTCATTGATATGATCTGGGAGTGGTAATTGTACTATAAATCCGTCTATATCATTGTCAATATTTAAAATGGCAATTTCATTCAATAAGTCTTCTTCAGTTGTTTCTTTAGGAAGTCTAATTAAAGAAGATTCAAAACCTACACGATCACATGCTTTTACTTTTGCGTTAACGTAAGTTAAACTTGCGCCATCGCTACCAACGATGATGGCCGCTAAATGAGGTGTTTTTTTATCCTGACTTTTTAAATCGAATACATCAAGAGCAATTTCTTCTTTAATGTCTGCCGCTGTTTTTTTACCGTCTAGTAAAATCATTTTGTTGTTGTGTTGTGGGGTTGTTGTTAACAGTTGTATATAAAGAAAAAGAGAAGCCATAGCTTCTCTTTTTCTTTATTTCATTCCTTGCATCATTTGCATCATTTTCTTTCCGCCACCACCTTGCATCATCTTCATCATTTTACTCATTTGGTTGAATTGTTTCATTAACTGGTTTATCTCTTGTACTGATGTACCAGAACCTTTTGCAATTCTTTTTTTACGACTTGCATTTATGGAAGTAGGCGTACTCCTTTCTAGTGGAGTCATAGATTGTATAATAGCTTCAATACCTTTAAAAGCATCATCATCAATATCAACATCTTTTAGAGCTTTACCGGCACCAGGAATCATTCCAACTAAATCTTTCATGCTACCCATCTTTTTGATTTGTTGAATTTGACTTAAAAAGTCATCAAAACCAAATTGATCTTTAGCAATCTTTTTTTGTAATTTTCTAGCTTCATCTTCGTCGTATTGCTCTTGGGCACGTTCTACTAACGAGATAACATCTCCCATACCTAAAATACGATCGGCCATACGATCTGGGTGAAAGATATCAATTGCATCCATCTTTTCACCAGTACCAATAAATTTAATTGGCTTGTTTACTACCGATTTAATAGATAAGGCTGCTCCACCACGAGTATCACCATCTAATTTGGTAAGTACTACTCCGTCGAAGTTTAAAATATCATTAAAGGCTTTAGCTGTGTTTACAGCATCTTGCCCCGTCATAGAATCTACTACAAATAATGTTTCCTGTGGATTTACTGCTTTATGAATGTCTGAAATTTCATTCATCATTTCCTTATCAACAGCTAAACGACCAGCAGTATCAATAATAACTACATTTT
The DNA here is from genome assembly GCA_965364955.1 of uncultured Tenacibaculum sp. Taxonomy (GTDB): domain Bacteria; phylum Bacteroidota; class Bacteroidia; order Flavobacteriales; family Flavobacteriaceae; genus Polaribacter. The sequence continues at coordinate 24,587 of CBDTZS010000002.1, forward strand.
TGCCAGTTGCTTTTGCATGCTTAATTGCATTTTTAGAAATTTCAACAGGATTTTTATTTTCTACCTCAGCATAAACTTCAACTCCAATTTGTTCTCCAACAACTTGTAATTGATTAATAGCGGCAGGACGATATACATCACAACCTACTAATAAAACATCTTTAGATTTTTTAGTTTTTAAGAAGCTCGCTAATTTACCAGAAAAAGTAGTTTTACCAGATCCTTGTAAACCAGACATTAGAATTACGGTAAGTGAACCGCCTAAATTAATACCAACAGTGTCGCCACCCATTAATTCAGTTAATTCATCTTTAACCAACTTTACCATTAATTGCCCAGGGTTTAACGTTGTTAATACGTCTTGTCCTAAGGCTTTTTGTTGTACTCTTTTAGTAAAATCTTTAGCTATCTTAAAGTTAACATCGGCATCTAATAAAGCTCTACGAACTTCTTTTAGTGTTTCTGCAACATTAACTTCTGTAATTTTTCCGTGTCCTTTAAGCGTATGTAACGCTTTATCTAACTTTTCACTTAAATTATTAAACATGTATCGGCTTCATTTTTAGAGGCACAAATATAATAATTTAGTTGTTAGCAGTACCGTTTTTTGCAAGCAGTTTGTTTGATTTTTTTATTTTTTAAAGAGTAAAATTAAAATCAATGCTTCTCTTTTAAAATGTTTGTGTGATGTTCAGTGTGGTAAGCTGTCCACATAATAATTTCACGTATTGGCATTTTTCCCATTAATGGGTGCGGAAGAATTAAAGTGTCTAAATCGTTGTTTTTACAGCGTTTAGTTTTGTATTGTAGTTTTTTGTTCTGTATTTGAAGTGTTGATAGTAATTGCTGAAACCTTTTTTTAGTTGGCGTTGTAACAGCGATGTTAAATTCTCTTGCTCTATCTTGATTTTCAGAGAGTTTATTTTGATAACGTTCTGTAACTTCGTTGTAAGACCGAACTTCACGATTAGCGACTCCAAACTTATATTTTAATAAAAATTTAGGGATACTTAACGCTTTATTTACTTGTTTTATTGAATCAACTAAATGAACGATATGCTGACCTGTTGTCCATTTGCCTTCTGGTCCTTTTTGGAACGAATCTTCAGTCTGATTTTCAAGCCAATTAAATAATTGTTGATGTTTTTCCTCTAGTAAGTCTATAATAGTCTCTTTTTCCATTTTTTTAATGATTTTAGATAAATATAAGAAATAAGATTACAAATCTTCTGTAAAATCTTTCCGTGTTTTCTCTTTAGAAAATTAACCAGTAGTACATTTTTTTGAAGTTCCTTTTGCAACTAATAATGTTTACCTATTATTCCCTAATAAAAAGGTTCTTAAAGCACAGTTTTATAGATAAACAGAAATGGTTAAGACTAACATTGATACAATCGCTAAAATGATTACCAAAGGCATCACAAATTTTAACCATTTATCATAACTCACTTTTACTATCGCTAAAGATGCTAGAATTAACCCAGTAGGGTTTATTAAATTAAATAAACCCATTCCGTACATATAAGCATTTACCACTAATTCTCTACCAACACCAACTCCATCAGCTAATGGAGATAATACTGGCATTGTTAATACTGCCATTCCTGAAGATGACGGAATAAAAAATGACAATCCGCTATATACATACATCATAGTATTAATAAATATGCCTTTATGCATTCCGTCAGTTAAAGAACTAGAATAAAATAGTAATGTATCGCTAATTAACCCATCTTCCATTAAAATAGTTACACCTCTTGCTAATCCAATAATAAAGGCTACGCTTAATAGTTCGTTTGCTCCTTTCATAAAAGTGTCAACAAAAACGGTTTCATTAATTCTTGCAATAACCCCAATTAAAATAGCTGCCACAAAGAAAACTCCGGTCATTTCTATAAACCACCAATGTAAATTACTTACTCCGTATACCATTACTACAAAAGAGATGATAAAAATGAGTAATACTAATTTTAACTTGCGGTTAAGTATATATGTTGTACTACTTTTATGTAAGAAAAGTTTTTCTATTTCTTCTTTTTGATCGAAAATGATAGATTTTGAGGCATCTTTTTTCACTCGTTTTGCGTACCTCATTATATAAGCAACACAAATTACTATTCCTAATAGTAACATTGCAATCCTTCCATACATTCCATTAGTCCAACTTATCCCTGCGGAATTTGAAGCTATAATTACACTAAACGGATTAATTGTGGAAACCATAGTTCCAATAGATGAACCAATATAAATACAAGCTAATGCTACAATGGCATCGTATTTTGCAGCTAAAAATATGGGAATTAAAATGGGGTAGAAGGCTATAGTTTCTTCTGCTAAACCAAAAGTTGTTCCTCCTAAAGCGATTAATAGAGTAACTATAATAATAAGCAAGTATTCTTTTCCTTTTAGCAGTTTAGAAAGCTTAGAAATTCCGGCCTCAAAAGCACCTGTATAGTTTACAATAGCAATCAAACCGCCAATAAATAACACCAGAATAATAATATCTGCAGTTTGGATGATTCCTTTTAACGGAGCCAATACAAAAGATTTGAATCCTTGAGGATTAGAATCTAATTCTTTATAAGTATTAGGAATACTAATGGGTTTGTTAATCGCACCAGAAGTAAATTTATCTAATGCTATTTTTACTTGTAGCGTGTTTAGTGTTTCCTGGGTTGCAGGAAGTGTAATTGTTTTCTCCTGACTAATTGTGGTAAATATATTGTCTTTTTTGTTATACGCTAAACGGTCATACTGACCAGATGGAATTAACCAGGTTAATAAAGCTACAAATACAGCAATAATTAATAAAACACTTTGTGCGCTAGGAAATTTTACTTTCTTCATATTTAAAAATAAATTTTAAATAATTAAAGATAAGCTTTTTAGAGTGTTGCTATTTATTTCTTCGGAACAAACTCTAATGCAATTCCATTAATACAATGACGTTTACCAGTGGTTTCTTTAGGTCCATCATTAAAAGCATGTCCTAAATGACCACCACAAGTGTTGCATTTTAATTCGGTTCGAGCATATCCAATTTTATAATCTACGTCTAGCTCAACATTCTTTTTTATAGCCCTATCAAAAGCTGGCCAACCAGAACGAGAATCATATTTATGTTCAGATTTGTATAGAGGAGTTTTACATGCAGCACAAACATAAATCCCTTTTTCATAGTTTTTATTTAATGAACTTGAGTTTTGTCGTTCGGTACCAGCTTCTCTAAGAACATAATATTGTTTTGTTGTTAACAAGGTTTTCCATTCTTTAGTCGATTTTGAAATCTTGTAGGTTTTCTTGTTTTGAGAGTTTCCTGAATAGCTAAATAGGATAGTTAAAATAAATACAGATAAAATTTTTTTCATGTCTATTGAATGATAAAGTCTACAATTTCAGAAGTTACTTTTTTATTACGAAGTATTTTAGTATGTCCTAATCCTTTCGTAATTAAAAGTCTTCCTCTTTGTAGATTTTGACGAATATTTATAGCACAACTTACAGGAACGTCCCCGTCATTTGAATCATGAATAACTAAAGTAGGAATTGTTATTTTTTTTGCTACAGTACTTGATGAATGCGAATCAATGTCTTGCAACCATTTTTTATCGAATTTATTTTTAATTTTTTTAGCGACAACAGGTTTTACTTTTAAGTTTTTAGTAAAGTTTAAAATAACGTCAGAAATTTCATCGGCAGCTCCTACGGTAACTAATTTTTTGATTTTAAAATTATTTGAAGTGCTATTGTATAAACACATTCCTCCAAAAGAATGACCTACAGCAGCTTCAAAAGGCCCAAACTGTTTATCAATTTCATTAATTGTATCTAAAAATTCGGGCATTGCAGTTGTTTTTCCTGTAGATTGACCGTGTGAAGGTCCGTCAAAAGAAATAACCATGTATCCTTTTTCTAATAATTTGTCAGCAATCATATATAATTGAGTACTTCTTCCTGCCCAACCGTGTACTAATAAAACTTTCTTTTTAGAATATCCATAAGATAATACTTCAATGTTTTTAGAAATAGACGATACATTTATAGTCTTCTTTTGAGCGCTTTTTAACATTACTTTTTCCCTTTCAGGAATTGAAAACGTGATAGGAGTAATGAATAGCTTAGCTCCAAATTGAGCTGTTAGGTTGGTCGAAAAAAATTGAGTTAATTTAGCGAATACAAGAATAGACTTTGGTATTATTAAACTTGGAAGGAATATATTTGAATTATTAAAATTCATAAATTTGATTTTTAAGATAAAGATAGAAATTGTGCCTTGACAAGATGCAATTTGTTTACTATTTTTGTGACAATCCCTTTTTTATGTGTCATATCTAATAATAAGGAATAAATAAAAACAATAAAAATGAAAAGAATTATAGCTTTAGCGTTTGTTGCAGTATTTTTAATACAATGTAGTACTGTACCTATTACAGGAAGAAAAAGACTTAATTTTGTAAGTGATGCACAAGTATTACCAGCAAGTTTTGCGCAGTATAAGGGCTTTTTAGAGAAGAATAAATTATCTAAAAATGTAGCTAAATCAAACCAAATAAAAAGAGTTGGTAAGAAAATTTCTGCTGCGGTTGATAGGTTTATGAGAGCAAACGGGATGAAATCTGAGGCGGATTCTTATAAATGGGAATTTAATTTAGTAGAAGATAAAACAGTTAATGCTTGGTGTTTACCCGGAGGGAAAGTAGTTTTTTACACGGGTATTTTGCCGATTTGTGCAAATGAAGATGGTATCGCTGCTGTTATGGGCCATGAGGTTGCGCACGCTTTTGCAAAGCATGGTCAAGAACGTATGTCTACAGGTCAGTTGCAGCAATTAGGTGGAGTAGCTGTAGCTTTAGGAACAAAAAACAGTAAGAATGCACAGGTATGGAATATGGCTTACGGTTTAGGAAGTCAAGTAGGAGTTATGTTACCTTTTAGTAGAAGTCACGAAACAGAAGCAGACAAACTAGGGTTAGTATTTATGCTAATGGCAGGTTATAACGGACAAGAAGCTGCTGAAGTGTGGGTAAGAATGAGTCAACGTGCAAAAGGTAAAAAAGCGCCAGCAGAATTTATGAGTACGCACCCATCAAACCAAACTCGTATTCAAACACTTAGATCTTATTTGCCAGAAGCAAAAAGACTAGCGGCTAAATACAATGTACCTGGAAAAAAATAGAAGAATAAATTATTTATATTATATTGCAAACCGTTCATTTTTTGAACGGTTTTTTTTATTTAAGATATATGTATAAAAGAGGAGATAAAAAGTTAATTAATGCATGGGCATTTTACGATTGGGCAAACTCAGTATATTCATTGGTAATTAGTACCGCAGTTTTTCCGTTATATTATAGTGCCATAACTAAAGGAAAAGCAGTTCGCTTTTTAGGAATTGATTGGGAGCACCCTACTTCTTTGTATAATTATGCTATAGCGTTTTCTCTTCTTGTAGTTGCTTTTATATCTCCTGTTTTATCAGGGATTGCTGATTATACAGGAAGTAAGAAAAGATTTATGAAATTTTTCTGTTGGATGGGAGGTTTGTCAGTTATGAGCCTGTTTTTTTTCGAAGGAATTGATACGTTATGGATTGGTATATGGTTTACTATTTTGGCAAGTATTGGTTTTTGGGCAAGTTTGGTCTTTTATAATGCATATTTACCAGAAGTAGCTCATCCTGAACAACAAGATAAAGCTAGTGCAAAAGGATTTATTTATGGGTATATAGGTTCTATTATTTTATTACTAATAAACCTAGGAATGATAATGTTTCCTGATACGTTAGGTATTACCACAGGTATGGCTTCACGTATTTCTTTTGTTATGGTAGGTCTTTGGTGGATTGGTTTTGCACAGGTTACTTTTAAAAAGTTACCAGATGATATTTATAACAAACAACCCGACAATGATTATATATGGAAAGGATATAGAGAGTTACAAATAGTATTAAAAGAAGTTTTAAGGTACCCTACTTTAAAACGTTTTTTAATTTCTTTCTTTTTGTTAAGTGTGGGGGTGCAAACTATTATTCTAATGGCAGCTATTTTTGGTTCTTCTGAGTTAGGATTATCTTCAACTAGCTTAATAATAACAATTTTATTGGTACAAGTAGTCGCTATTTTTGGAGCTGCTGTTTTTTCAAAACTTTCAGAAAAATGGGGAAATATTACCGCTTTAAAAGTAACCTTAGGAATTTGGACTTTAGTTTGTTTTTGTGCATTTATGTTAGATAAATCACAAGAAAATGTGTCTATATATTTTTATGGATTAGGAGGGTTGTTAGGTTTTGTACAAGGAGCTATACAATCGTTAACTCGTTCTACATACTCTAAATTATTACCAGAAACTGAAGATCATGCAACCTATTTTAGTTTTTATGATGTTACCGAAAAAATAGCTATAGTAATAGGAATGATAGTCTTTGGGGTTTTAAATTCTAGAACAAGCTCAATGCAATGGAGTGTATTATGTTTAGCTATTTTCTTTTTGGCATCGTTTATTACTTTAAGTACGATGAAAAAAACAAAGTACGTAGCCTAGTCTTTAAAAAGGAGGTGGTAAAGTGAAACTTATTTGTTCTTTTGTAACAGGATGAGAAAAGCTTATTTTTTCAGCATGTAAGTGTAATCTATTCGATTTAGTTCCATATAAGTCATCTCCAACGATAGGAATATTTAGGCCTAAACTATGAGCAGCATGAACACGTAATTGATGTGTACGACCTGTAACAGGGTAAAAATATACTTTTGTTTTATTGTGTTTAACTTCAATTACTTTCCATTTAGTAAGTGCTGGTTTTCCATAAGTATTACAAACTAATTGTTTTGGTCTGTCCTCTAAGTTAACTCTTAAAGGTAGGTTTATTTCACCTTCTTTTTTATGTAGGATTCCTTCTAGTAATGCAACATAACGTTTTTTAATTGTTCTATTTATAAACTGAGCTTGCAAGGCTTTATAAATATCTAGGTTTTTAGCAATCAATAAAACACCTGAAGTAGACATATCTAAACGATGAACAACCAAAGGACCAGTAGCATTCGGGTATTTTTTTTTAATACGACTATATACTGAATCTTTAACCTCTTTCCCCGAGACAGATAGTAATTCAACTGGTTTGTTAATTGCGAGTAAGTAATCATCTTCAAATATAATTTGTATTTCTTTTTTAGTTTGAAGTTGCTCTAATAAAGGATTTTCATCAACTGATAAACCTTGAAGCATATGACCTAAAATAGGTTTGCATTTTCCTGTACATGCCGAATAATAATTTTTATGCTTCCGTATTGAAGTAGCTAAAGGTTTCCCCCACCAAAACTCTGCCATACAAATAGGAATTAGGTTGTTTAGAAAAGCATATTGTAATAACTTCGGAGCGCAACAATCACCCGAGCCAGCAGGAATTTTTTGCTCTAAATTATTGAAAATATCTAACAAATTTTGAGTTTCATTTTTAGCATTTAGAAATTGATATTGTTTAAAAATTTCTTGTTGACCTGATGCAGAAAGCTCTTTTCGTTGTTGTTTTAAAAAGTTTATTTGTTGCTGAAAATTAGTGTATTCTTTTTCTAAAGCACCTATTTTACTGTTTAAATAAAATTTATATTCACGTAAATAAAACTCTTCATTAATATTAAGCTGATTGTCTTGTTTAGATTCTTCTTTCCTTAATTTCCTTCTTTTCTTAACTTTAGAGAGTTCTTCTCTTATTAAGTTTTCATTTAATAATCGATTAGCTAAATATTTTTTTTTTATTTTTAGATATCGAAAATTACTTTCTAAGGCTAAAAGTTTTTGATTAATTTGATTACACTTTTTCTCCGTTGTTAAGAATACCCCGTTTTTACTTAAAACATCATATACTGGAGGTACAAAATGTTTGTGTTGTGTGCTTTCTGCAATTTTACCTGAAAAAGCAGTTAAATAACCTAATTCGCCTTTAGAGTTTTTAACAACTAATACTCCGAACATTTTCCCTAAAGAATTTTGGTTGCTTGGATTCTCTATTCCGAAATCATGAATAAAATCGGTTTGATGTATTAGGTATTCTTGTAATTCATTAGCGGCTGTTTTTGCTAAAGAATGTGGAGTGTAGTTATGCGGATAGTCAAATTTATTTGGTAAAGAAATTGAACTTATCTCAGTAGTGAACGAAATGAATTTAGTCATAATTTAAAAAGAAAAAAGTGCTGCTTTCACAACACTTTATAACGTTAACATCTATAAATTTTGTCGTATAAATCTTTATAAATTTCTTTAATAATTTTACGTTTCATTTTCATGGTAGGGGTAAGGTGACCTCCTTCTATAGACCATTCTTCAGCCGTTAATTCAAACCGTTTAATCATTTCCCATTTTCCAAATTTAGAGTTACATAGCGTAACTTCCTCTTGAATACGTTCAATTACTTTTGGATTATTGATTAAATCGGTATTGTTTTCGAAATTAAGATCATGTCTTTTTGCCCATTCTCTTACAAAAGTAAAGTTTGGTTGAATAAAAGCAGCAGGCATTTTCTCACCTTCACCAATAACCATTACCTGTTCTATAAAACGAGATTGTTTTAATTCTCCTTCTAATAGGGGTGGGACAACGTATTTACCACCCGAAGTTTTAAACATTTCTTTGGTACGACCAGTGATTTTTAAGAATCCATCTTTGCATATTTCTCCTTTATCACCTGTGTAGAAGTATCCATCTTTAATAACTTCTGCTGTTTTTTCTGGGTCTTTATAATATCCCAGCATTACATTGGGTCCTTTTACTAAAATCTCACCAGTATCTGCAAATTTTAAATCTATTCCATCAATTACTTTACCAACAGTTCCTGCTCTAAATCCGCCATTGCGCACATCATTTACTGTAATTACAGGAGATGTTTCTGTAAGACCATATCCTTCCATAACAGGCATGCCTGCAGCTGCAAACATTCTTGTTAAACGAGGTTGTAAAGCTGCAGAACCCGAAACCATTAATTTTAATTCACCTCCCAAAGCAGCTTGCCATTTTGAGAAAATTAATTTACGAGCAATACTTAATTGTTTTTCATAGCACCATCCATTAGCCCCGTATGGTTTGTATCTTAAGCCTAAATCAATCGCCCAAAAGAATAATTTCTTTTTGATTCCTGTTAAATCTGCTCCTTTTGCATAAATTTTATCATAAATTTTTTCATACAATCTAGGAACAGCTGTCATAACATGGGGCTTAACCTCTTGAGCGTTTTCACTCAATTTATCAATCCCTTCAGCAAAGTAAATAGAAACACCACAATATTGATATAGGTACAATATCATACGTTCAAAAATATGACAGATAGGTAAGAAACTTAATCCACGTTCTTGGCCATATGAAAGAGGTACTCTTTTTTCACTTGCTAATACGTTTGATACAATGTTTCCATGAGAAAGCATTACTCCTTTAGGTCTTCCTGTAGTACCAGAAGTATAAATTAAGGTAGCTAAAGTATTTGAAGTAACAGCTTTTTTGCGATCTTCAACTTCGTTCTGATTGCTTTCGTCTTTACCAAGTTCTAAAATTTCTTTCCAACTTTTTTCATTGGCGATATCGTCAAAAGTAAAAACTTTTTTAAGCTTTGTATTTCCTTTAATTTGATTTAATTTTTCTAAGATTGCTTCATCAGAAACAAAGCAATAAGTAGCTTCAGAATGATTTAAAACATACTCATAATCTTCTTTAGAAATTGTTGGGTAAATCGGTACATTTTGTGCGCCAGTTTGTAAAATTCCAATATCGCAAATATTCCATTCAGTACGATTATTTGTTGAAATTACTGCTATTTTATCGTTAGGCTGTACACCTAAACGTAGTAAACCTCTACTAATAGTATTGGCTTTATCAATATATTCATTAGTAGATATTGATTCCCACTTACCATTGTACTTGGTTGTAAAAGCTTTTTCTAAGTTATAAGTTTCTTGTTGATAATAGGGGAAGTCAAAAAGACGGGTAATTTCAATCGACATAATTTCATTTGTTTTGCGCCTTGCAAATTAGGGAAAATACCTCGATTGCACAAGTTTAGCCTTAGTGGTTGATTTATTGCGGATTATATATTTTTTCACTTAATTCGTTGTATTTTTCTAATATAATTTTCCTTCTCATTTTTAATGTAGGAGTCAAATGGCCTGCATTAGTTGTCCATTCATCGGGTGTAATTTCGAAACGTTTTATTTGTTCCCACTTTCCAAATTGTCTATTGTAATAATTAAGCTCCTTTTGAATTCTTTCAATTAACCTTTCATCAGTTGAAACATCGTTAATTATATGATTGTGTCTTTTTGCCCACTCGGTAACAAAATCAAAAGAAACTTGAATAAAAGCAGCTGGCATTTTTTTACTTTCGCCAATAACCATAATTTGTTCAATAAAGCGAGATTTTTTAAATTCACTTTCTAAAACGGCTGGAGCTATATATTTTCCTCCAGATGTTTTAAATATTTCTTTTTTTCTATCAGTAATTTTTAAGAATCCTTCTTCGTCAATTTTTCCAATGTCACCAGTATGTAGGTATCCGTTTTTAATAGTTTCATTCGTTTGTTCAGTGTTTTTATAATATCCCATCATAATATTGGGGCCTTTCACAAGAATTTCTCCGTCATCTGCAATTTTTACAGTTACATCTTCAATAACTTTTCCAACGGTGCCTATTTTAAAACCTTTATCACGCATGTCGGTAACTGAAATGGCTGGTGATGTTTCTGTCATTCCATAACCTTCAAAAACAGGGATTCCGGCAGCTGTAAAAATTTTAATTAATCGAGGTTGCATTGGTGCGCTTCCAGCAAGCATAAAATCTAATTTACCACCTAAAGCTTGTTTCCATTTAGAAAAAATTAGTTTTCTTGCTATTTTTAATTGAAATTCATAGAACCATCCATTAGCCTTATATGGTTTGTATTGCTCCCCTAGTTTCAAGGCCCAAAAGAATAATCGTTTTTTTATACCAGATAGATTACTTCCTTTATCAACAATTTTATCAAAAACTTTTTCTAATAATCGAGGAACTACCGCCATGAAATTAGGTTGTACTTCTCGAAGATTGTCACCAATTTTATCAATACCTTCTGCGAAGTGAATTTCAAAACCCATATACTGACAATAGTAAGAAGCCGCTCTTTCGAAAATATGAGAGATTGGTAAATAACTAATAGCTATTTTTTTATTGTCATGTAAGTCTAAAGATTTACCAGTTGCAAAAATATTGCTTACTATATTTTTATGAGAAAGCATTACGCCTTTTGGAGTGCCTGTAGTACCTGATGTGTAAATTATGGTAGCTAAATTTGAAGGGTTTACAGCGTTTTTTAAATTATTTACTTGTGTTTGTAATGAGTTATCATTTCCTAAAGATAAAAAAGAATTCCAGTCATAATCAGTACCTATTTCTTCGAAGGTAAATATTTTTTTAAGTTGTGTTTGATCTTGAATAGCAATTACTTTTTGATATAAATCATTGTCTGAAACAACACAATAAATACTGTCGGAATGATTTAAAACATATGCATAATCCTTTTCCGAAAATGTAGGGTATAGAGGTACATTTATTGCACCAATTTGCATAACTCCAATATCTAAAATATGCCACTTTGGTTGGTTTATAGAAGTAATAACCGCTATTTTATCTCCGGGTTTTATACCTAGGTTTAATAAAGCTCTACTTACGATATTTGCTTTATTAATGTATTGATGTGTAGATACATTAACCCATGTGTTTTCTTCTTTTGAAACCAAACATTTTTCTTGAGGATAGTGCTCAAGTTGATAGTATGGGAAATCGAAAAGGCGGGTAATTTGAGAGGATGTATGCATAAAACTGATTTTGCATAAATCTATTAAAAAAATATGATTATTAGAATAAAATAATTTTAAGCTATTGATTAAAGAGTTTATTTACTGAACTCTTATAGGTTTGGCCAATTGGAATTTTATGTTCATTGATCAAAATTCGGTTTCCTTCAATAAATTTTATTTTATCTACAGCAACTACAAATGATTTATGAACTCTCAAGAAATTTCCATCAGTTAATATTGCTTCGTAATGAGATATCTTTTCATGACTAACTATCATTTCTTCTTTTAAAAAGAGTTTGGTATAATTACCATATGCTTCTATATATAACAAGTCACTCAAATCTATTTGATGGTGTTTTTTATCGCCTTTCACAAAAAAGCGAGTAGAAGTATCTGTTGTACTAGTAATTTCTTTAATAACAGTCTTTGTTACCTGAGTTTCTGAAATTTTATTTACAGCTTTTACCAATCTATCAAAGCTAAAAGGTTTTAAAATATAATCTACCACATTTAGTTCAAATCCTTCTAAAGCATGTTCTTTATAGGCTGTAGTAATAATAGTTTTTGGTGGTTTTGTTAAGGTCTTTAAAAAATCTAATCCTCTTAACTTTGGCATATTTATATCTAAAAACATAAAGTCTACGGTATTTTCATTCAAATACTGCATGGCTTCCATCGCATTGTAACAATTCTTTTCTAATTGTACATGTGGTAACATACTACAGAATTCTTCGATGATTTCATGTGCTAAAGGTTCGTCATCAATTATAATATACTTAAGCATGTTTAGAAATTTTTAAAGTTGTTTTATATGTGTTCTTTGTTCTGTCAACAATTAATTCATGTTTGTCTTTATACAATAAAGAGAGTCTTCTTTTTAGGTTTTTTATACCGATTCCATTTGATTCTTTTATCTCATTAGGATCAAAATTATTCTCAATATCAAAATGGATAAAATTCGTATCTTCATATAAATTCATATGAATAAAAGCATTTTCTGTAAGTGTTTCTATACCGTGTTTAAAGGCATTTTCTAATAGGATGATAAACAATAAAGGGGAAACAGTTAAACCTGTATCTATTTGGTGCTTAAAAGTAATCTCTACGGTTTTTCTGTAGCGAATTTTATGAAGTTCAATATAATTGTTTAGGTATTCAATTTCGTCTCCAAGTTTTACAGTTTCTTTTTCTCCTTCATAAATGGTATATCGCATCATATCAGATAATTTCAAAATAACTTCTGGAGCTTGTTTTGAATTTTTAATTGTTAACGCGTATAAATTATTCAAAGTATTGAAGAAAAAATGTGGATTTATCTGAGTTCTTAATAACGATAGTTCTGTTTTAGATTTTTCTGATTTTAAGTTTTGTAGCCACTTCCATTGCTCAAAAACCCACAAAAAGAATAAAATGGGAATTGGTAAAAAGAAAACGAAAAAAGGGAGATCTTCTTTAACTTTTAGATAAGCTTCTAAATCACCCGAAAATAATCTTAAATAGATGAAATATAAAAATATTGGTCCATAAAAAAAGACGATTAGTTTCCAATATTTTTTGATAAACGCAGGAATCATGACGTACGCAAATCCAAACCAAAATCCCATTAATAAAAAAACAGAAATTGGATTGTCGGGTACATTCATCTTTGAATCAATAAATAAGGTAGAAAAAAAGAGTACAATTAAACTAAGAACTCTAAATACGGTTTTCTTTTTCTTCTTTAAATAGTTAAAATGATGAAATGGTAGCGCAATTATTGAACCCCATATAATAGAGTAAATAACAATTTCGTAGGACCTATTTTCTGGAAGAAGAATATACCCAAGATAATCTAACAAATAGAATATTGGAACTATTATTATAAACCCAAATAAAAAAGCTTTGTATTTTTTTAAAAACTGAATCATAGTTCAAAAGTAAGTATGTTAAGCTGTCTATACAAGAAAATGGATAGACACTACCATTTTTGGTTCCAACACAATTATTTTCTGGATAAACACGATTGATGCTGTTTTTCAATACGTACGACTTTAGAAAAACACCATATATCATATTAACTATAAAGTTTGTTTCAACCGTTTTATGTTTGTAACAGATTAATATTAAACCGAAATAATAAGTAACATTAATAATCTATTTAATAAGAAAAAAAATGAAACAAATAATAGTAAGTCTAATAATTGCAATTAGCATTTTCTCCGCTAATGCTCAAAAGTCAATTCAGCAACAAAAAAGTATAGATGCTATATTTTCAAAATGGGATTCTCCAGATTCTCCAGGCGGAACTGTAGGAATCATAAAAGAAGGAAAACTAATCTTTGCGAAAGGATACGGATCTGCAAATTTAGATTATAACATTCCAAATAAAGCTAAAACAGTTTTTAGAATAGGATCGACTTCTAAGCAATTTACAGCCGCAAGTATAATTTTATTATCACAACAAGGAAAGCTATCTTTAGATGATAAGTTGATAAAATTCTTTCCAAATTTCCCTACTTATGCGAATGATATTACAATTCAACATTTATTAAATCATACAAGTGGAATTAGAGATTATCTAATATTAGCAAGACTTTTTGGATTAGGAAGTGATGATCATTATACTGATAAAATGGTTGGAAAGTGGGTAGCTAATCAACAAGAATTAAACTTTAATCCAGGTGATGAATATCTGTATAGTAATTCAGGATTTTGGCTTCTTAGTCAAATCGTAAAAAAGGTAAGTGGAGTTTCTATGGCAAAATACGCTAAGAAAAATATTTTCATTCCATTAGGAATGAACGAAACGCATTTTCACAACGATCATAAACAAATTGTAAAAAACAGAGCATCTGGATATAGACCTAACAGAAAAGGTGGATATTCTATTAGCATGACTACACTAGATATGATTGGTGATGGAGGAATATTTACTACTATTGAAGATCTTGCAAAATGGGATGCTTCGTTTTATAATTCTGAAATTTTAAATAAAAGGTTTTGGAAAATAATGACACAAGTTGGAACCTTGAATAATGGAAAGAAAATAACGTACGCTTCTGGTTTAGTAGTAACTACTTATAAAGGGGTTAAAATGATTAAACATGGCGGTTCTTTTGTTGGATTTAAAGCAGATATGATTCGATTTCCTGAAGCTCAATTATCAGTTGTCGTTTTATCTAATAGAGCAGATTCAAACCCAACACGAATGGCATATAAAGTTGCGGATCTTTTTCTTAAAAACGAATATAAAAGAGAGAAAAGAAACAAGACAAAAAACACCAATTCTAAAAAGAAGAGTATAAAACCAATTACATTAACAAAAAATGAGCTAAAAGCTTTTGAGGGAACATATTGGAGTACTAAAAATAAATCAAGTCGTAAACTAGAAGTGCGTAATGATACCCTTAATTATGTAAGAGCAAATGGACGCGCAACTAAAATGTTTCCGATATCTAAAAACAAGTTTCAGATGATTGGTCCTCGTGAACCAGTTATTTTAACGGTTAAATCTACAGGGAACCTTAAAGAGTTTGCTTTAAAATCTCCAAACGCTTCTCTTTTAAAGTTTGTAGCTTATACTCCTTTAACGGTTTTTACTACATCAGACTTAGAAACTTATTCAGGTGATTATTATTGTGCTGAATTAAATGTTGTGTATTCGCTTAAAGTTAAAAAAGGGCGTATGATACTTTTTGTTAAAGGGAATCTTTTAGGAGAAGTAAAACAAGTAATGAAAGATGTGTTAAGTTTAAAATCAAGACAAACCTTGGAGTATAACAAAACTAGAAATGAATTCAGATTATCAATGTTAGGAAGAGTAAAAAACTTGAAATTTGTAAAAAGATAAGTAGTACATTCAGAAAGAAAATCTTTTTATAAGCTTTAAAAAGTAGATATATAATCATCCAAAAGTTCCTTTTAAAGGGACTTTTGTCTTTTAAAATAATTCCTTGAATTTCAGTATTATGAAAACGTTGTAAATCCTTACGAACTTATTTTAATCCATAAATTTCTCCTTTAAAGCTTCTATTCTCTTAATATTCTTGATGTACACTATTCAAATTTGGTTGAACACGCTTCTTTTTATGTTCAATAGTGGTTTACTAAAGATAACACCTTTTCTGTAGTAAAAACAGTCGTGTACATCATCTTTAATTTAAGGAGATTGTAAAACTTAACATATTTGCAGCGTACTCTAAATTAGCAAAACAAATGAACACATTAACAATAAAAGACCTTACCAAAACATATCCTAACGGAGTTAAGGCATTAAATGGAATCAACTTAGAAATTACTAACGGAATGTTTGGGTTACTAGGAGCAAACGGAGCAGGGAAATCTTCTTTAATGAGAACCATTGCTTCATTACAAGAACCGTCTTCTGGAAGCATTTTATTTAATGACACAGATATTGTTAAGGAACCGAATGAGGTTAGAAAACAATTAGGGTACTTGCCACAAGAATTTGGAGTGTATCCAAAGATTTCTGCAGAGAAATTATTGAACCATATGGCAATTCTAAAAGGAATTTTAGATAAAAAAGAACGAAAAGAACAAGTAACCGCTTTGTTACAACAAGTAAATTTATACCAGCATCGTAAAAAAGCGGTATATACTTTTTCTGGTGGAATGCGTCAGCGTTTTGGAATTGCACAAGCATTATTGGCAAACCCACAATTGATAATTGTAGATGAACCCACAGCAGGTTTGGATCCAGAAGAAAGTAACCGTTTTTTAAATCTATTAAGTGAAATAGGGGAGAATGTAATTGTAATTCTTTCTACACACATTGTAGAAGATGTTAGAAACTTATGTCCAAAAATGGCAATTCTTTCTAATGGTGAAATTATTTCAAAGGGAAATCCAACAGAACTTGTGGCTAGTATTGATGGAAAGATTTGGACAAAGATTATTCCCAAAGCAGATATTGATATTTATAAAAAAGCATTTGATGTAATCTCAACAAAGTTAGTTTCTGGAGAAACTCAAATAAGAGTGCTTTCTGACAATAAACCAGAAGCAGGGTTTGATATGATTACTCCAAATTTAGAAGATTATTATTTCGCAACATTGTTTAATCAAGCAATATAAAAAGGATAAGTTATGTTTAAAAAGTTAATCCAATTCGAAGTTTTTTATCAATTAAAACAAAGAGCATTTCCAATATTTGCAATCTTGTTTTTAGCACTAGGAGTATTTGTTGGAAGACAAGGTTTTGCTCCAAAAGGCGTTAGTTTTAATGCTGTATATCAAGTATATTTTTATACAAGTCTTTTTACTTTAGGGAGTGTATTCATCACAATGTTTTTTGCAATAAGCGCTATGCTTAGAGATAAACAGCATAATATGGAGAGCTTAATTTACAGTTCATCAATAACAAAAGCGCAGTATTTCTGGAGTCGTTTTTTAGGTACATTTATCTTTAGTGTGTTGGCATTTTCGCCTTTTCTTTTAGGCTATTTTTTAGGGCTTAATTTCTCTAATTTAGATCCAATACGTATCAGTGATTTTCAGATAATGACGTATCTACAACCTATGTTGTATATAGTGATTCCGAACATTTTTTTCTGTTCAACTATTATATTCTCTGTAAGTACTTTAACAAAAAACAGTACGGCTACTTATGTCAGTGCAGTATTTATTTACATGCTGTATTTTGTGAGTTCAATCTTTTTAAACTCTCCATTAATGGCGCAAGCTGTACCAGCCTCACCAGAAAGTATGGCAATAGCAGCGATTGCAGATCCATTTGGAATTGCAGCCTTTTTTGAGCAAACTCAATATTGGACACCTTTTCAGAAAAACACACAGTTGTTGTCATTTTCAGGGTTATTTTTAAAAAATAGAGTTGTTTGGATTCTTGTTTCAATTGGATTTCTTTTAACTACTTATAAAATATTTTCATTCAGAAAAATAACTAAGAAAGTAAAAAAAGAGGCAAAAATTAAAAATGATAAACAAGAGTTATTGGCTTACAGAGCTATAAAAGGATTCCACAATTTTAAAGCACAGAGACTAGCCTATTTTGCTTTGTTAAAAATAGAATTAAAAAGTGTTTTTAAGAGTTTACCTTTTATTGCAGTATTAATCATGTGGATCTTTATAGTATTCTCAGAATTATATTCAACTGTTATTGGTGGTGGAGAATATGGTGTAAGTGTATATCCTTTTACAAATCAATTGATTGGTTTATTTGTAGATCCATTATCTATTTTTAGTTTGATATTAATTATTTTTTATAGTTCTGAAATTATCTGGAAAGAACGAAGTTTAAATTTTAACCTTATTCTTGATGCTACTCCAGTTAAAAATGGGGTGTTCTTTTTATCAAAATTTAGTGCCTTGTTATTGTTGCCAATGATTTTAATAGTAACAGGTATTTTAATGAGTATGGTATTTCAAGTTAGCTTAAACTACACCAATTTTGAGTTTGGTGTGTATGCTTCTTTATTTTACTATTATGGTATTCAATTAGTAGTGTTTTGTATGATTTCCTTTTTTGTAAATAGTTTGGTAAAGAACAAATACATGGGGATGGGAATTTTTGGTCTGATTGTTCTCTTAAGTTTAAAATCTGCAATGCTTGGACTTGAACATCCGTTAACTAGCCTTGGGTTTATGCCAAGACCAGGCTATAATAATATGAATGGTTACAATGGTGTTTCAAGCTTATTTGATCATTTAGCAATGTATTGGATTGCCTTAGGATTGTTATTGGTACTAATTTCTTTTAAAATATGGAATAGAGGCGTAGTTGCAAATTTCACTATGAAATTAAAACAATTAAAGTACGGTTGGTCAAAATTACAGAAACTAGCATTTACTTTTTTTATGCTATTGTTTATTGGGGCTGGAAGTTTGGTTTTTTACAATACAAATATTGTAAATGAATATGACACGGTAAGTGATCAATTAGAATATAGAGAAAACTATGAACGTAAATTTAAGCAGTTTGAAAATTTAGAAAGACCTATTACTACTTCTAGAAAAACTACTGTAGCAATTTATCCAAATGGAAGAAGTTATTCTGTAAAAGCAGATTATATACTTAAAAATAAAAGCGGTAAACCAATGTCGAAAATTTTTATATCAGAAAGGATAGCATTGAAAAATGTGGCGTTTGAAAGTGCAACATTAATATTGCAAGATTCAACACACGGAAGTTATCTATTTCAATTTAATGAAGCATTGCAGCCCAATGATTCTGTGAGATTTACTTATGAATTTGTGAAAACTTTAAAAGGGTATGATGCAGATAATACGATTGTAAACAATGGAAGTTATATAACACATAGAAACTTCGAACCAATTTTAGGGTACAGTGCTGGATACGAAATTTCAAATAGGATTGAGCGTCAAAAAAGAGGGCTTCCTAAAAAAGTAGTAAAAAGAGAATTGGCTGCGCATATTGTTTCTGAGGATGTGAAAAACGAAAAAATAAGATTTGAAACTGTTGTTTCTACCTCTAAAGATCAAACAGCAATTAGTTCTGGTAGTTTGATTAATGAATGGTCAGAAAATGGTAGAAATTATTATCATTATAAATCTACAAATAAAGTTTTGCCAGCTGTAGGGTATTTCTCTGCAAAATATGAAACTCAAAAAACGGTACATAATGGAATATCAATAGAGCAGTATTACGATGCAAATCATGATTTTAATATTGATCAAATTGAAAATAGTATTAAAGAAACCTTAGATTATTGCCAAGAAAACTTTGGTGTCTATAATTTTGAACATGTTAGAATTGCAGAAATTCCTTCTCATTGGTCCTTTGGTGGATTTGCACATCCAGGAGTAATTAGTATGGTAGAAGATAGGTTGTATTTGTCAGACGTAAGTAATTCAGAGACTTTTAATTTAATCGCTAAAAGAACTATTCACGAAGTTGCACATCAATGGTGGGGTCATACATTATCAGCAAAACCAGTAGCAGGTGGATCATTGTTTGTAGAAGGATTTGCAAAATATACGGAAGCCGTAGTTATGGAGAAGTTATATGGAAAAAGAGCATTGTATGAACTTAGTGATAATGCAAGAAGAAGATATTTTTCAGGAAGATCTTTTTCAGGTTCTATAGAGCCTCCAGTTTATATGGTAACTAGTCAAGGTTATATAGCCTACGGAAAAGCGTATACTGTTTTAATGGCTTTAAGAGATTTAATTGGTGAAAAACAAGTAAACCATGTAATGAAAACACTTACGAATAAACATCGTACTATTAATAAGTTAGCGGTGAATACTATTGAGTTGTTAGATGGAATTTATAAAGTTACTCCACAAGAACAACACAAACTAGTTGATGACTGGTTTAAGAAAGTAATCACTTATGATTTAGGAATTGAAGAAAGTTCTTATAAAGAATTGCCTAATGGAACTTATGAAGTTACTGTAAAAGTAAAAGCAAAACGTTTTGAAACGTTGAAAACTGGAGAAGTCAAACAAATTTCTATTGATGAGCCCATAAAAATTGGTGTTTTTACTACGCATCCATCATATGTAAAAGATAATAGTACAATTTTATATTATGAATCTAATACGATTAATAAAGAGGAAACAGAGCTTACCATTATTGTAAAAGAATTGCCAAAGTATATTTCTATAGATCCTTTCGGAACACGATCTGATGAGAATTCTGTAAACAATACAATAAGATTTTAGGAAACAGTTATTCAGAAAGGAATGTTTAAAATCAAAAAAACGCCTCATTTAATGAGGCGTTTTTATTTATTAATGCAAAATTTTTCTTAAAAATTTAACCCAAAAACTCCAATTGGTTTTCTTCTTTTTTTTCGAGAAATGATTCTCTATTTTATCAAAGGCATCTTCGAGCAATGCATCATGTAGACTTCTAATTGCGAAAAGCCATAAAATCATCCCTTTCCCAGAAACATCCATTTTAATAGTATGCTTTAATAAAGTTGTGTTTTCATCAATTTCAGAAGCTTCAAATGTATGTGTTCCATTAAATCCTGTTGGTTTTAAAAAATTAAATTCAATAAATCCGTCAGTTTTATATTCTTTTATAAAGTATTTGATAGGTTCGTGCCCCCCTTTTGAATCTTTTTTTAATCCATTTTTAAAACGCATAGCAGGCCATTTTTCTGTTGGCCAAACTTTATCCTTTTTACTAGATAAAGTACTGATCATTTTAGCAATAATTTCCTTTGACTGCTGTATTTCTCTTTGGTGAATATTTAATACTTTCAAGCTATTGTTTTTTGAAGGTAAAAGTAACTATTCTTTTAAATGCTTGGATATACATTTAGAACAAGGTTAGAAGAGTATAATATTATTTTTTAAAATGCGTAGGCATTATTTTTTGAAACTCATTTTTACCCAATTCAGTTAAGTGTGGGTACAAAAAGAACATAAAAGAATTGGTTTGGGTAGTTATGTATTCAGGAGTTAACTCTTTGATTGAATACAATGAGGTAGCATATAACCATGTGTTTCCAAAGTGAATAACTTGATCAATTAGAAATGTTTTCTCAAAGTCAAATTTAAAGGGTTTTAAAATGTTGTTTTTTATAAACATTTCAAGTACAAATGAAAGGCCATTTTTTCTATATGTATAAACTGTATTAAAGTGACTGGTAATTTTCTCACTGATAGATAAAAGAGTATATAAATCTGTCCAGAAAAACATATAATCTACCATTCTAGACATACTTATATGTACATCTTGATGCATTTTAAATAAGGTTATCGTTTGTTTTGGAAGGTTTTCAATACGTTGGTCAAAAGAGGCAACCATTTCAAAATATAATGCTTCTAGAATATCTTCTCTTTTTTTAAAATGATAATTTAAATTACCAGAACTCATTTTTAATTCTAAAGCAATCATTCTAATTGTAACATTTTTAAAACCTTTTTGATTAAATAGTATCCTTGAAATGTTTAAAATGTTCTCTTTAGTATTGCTCATTTAGTATTGTTTTATTTCTTCTAGTAAATTTGTCCTAAAATTACAAAAATGAATTTTAATAGCAATTAATTAATTTTACTATTGATATAATTTAGGCTCAAATAATTAACAAAAAATTCACATTAGTAGACTTGTCCTAATTTATTAGTTTAGTAATTTTGTAATAACATAAATCATAGTGAATTGTACAAATCAGCACAAGGAAAAAAAGAAATAATTAGCTTGTATGAGAACAAGTTAGCTTTATTAAATATTGATTGTCAATATAAAAAGATAGATACATCCTTTGGGAAAACGAATCTTATTATAACGAATAATTCATCAAAGCCCCCCATGGTAATTGTACACGGTTCTAATGGTTGTGCACCAATTGCTCTAGAAACGTATGCAGGTTTAGAATCTCACTTTCAGTTATTTGCTGTAGACGTATTAGCACAACCTAATAAGAGTGCTGAAAATAGGTTAAGTATGAAGGATAATTCTTACGGTGAATGGTTACACGAAGTAATAGATTCTTTAGAACTTAAAAATATAACTTTAGCAGGTTTTTCTTTTGGAGGATTAATTATTTTAAAAACGTTAGAGTTTAGTAATTATAATATAAAAGAAGCTTTTTTAACAGCTCCGGCTTATATTGTAAATGGAAATCCGTTAAAGGCATTATTTAAAGTTTTTATTCCAATGAAACGTTATATGAAAACAAAAAAAATGAAATATGTAGAACGTTTTTTAAATGAGTTGTTTACAGAAAAGGATGCTTTTGCAATTCAGTTTTTATCAAAAGTTTTTTTACATTTTGAAATGGATTTCTCGCCAATTCCAGTAATAAAACGAGTGAGTGCAAAACAAATTGATACACCGATTACAATAATAGCAGCAAAAAAGGATTTAATTTTCCCTGGAAAAAAAATGATTAAGCGTGCTAACAAAATATTTCCTTCGCTAAAAGAAATAATTTTACTTGAAGATTCTAAACATGTACAGAGTAATGTAGATAATAAACGAATTGTAGCTGCAATAATAAATTCATAATATTTAAATGAAAAAGAAAGTTTTAATAAGCAGTATTCTAATTATAATAATAGTTATAGCATTTAGTAGTTTTTCTAAACCGACCAACAATCAGCCTATTATTTCATTTTCTTTTGATGATGGATCTATTAAAGACTATCCTCAAAATACAAATGTAGATTGGAATTTGATGTTGTTAAATAAGCTAAAACAGCACCAAATAACATCCGTTTTATTTGTAAAAGGTAAAAATTTAGATAACATAAGGGGAAAAGAAATAATTACAAGTTGGGATAATAATGGACATTTAATAGCAAATCATACGTACTCACATCCATATTTTAATAGTAAGAAAGTTTCACTCAATCAGTTTAAAAAAGAGCTTCTGAAAAATGATTCATTAATAAGTAGTTATGTTAATTATACGAAACTGTTTAGATTTCCTTATCTTAAAGAAGGAAATACTTTAGATAAAAGAGATGGTTTTAGAACTTTTCTTAAAAAGCTGAATTATAGAGTTGGTCATGTTACAATCGATGCTTCCGATTGGTATATAGATCAAAGACTTGTTAAAAAACTATCAGAAAATTCATCAGTAGATTTAACTCCTTTTAAAGAGTATTATATTAAACATATTCTTGATAGGGCGACTTATTATAATAACTTAGGTATTGAATTAACAGGTGAGCAAATACATCATAATTTATTGCTTCATCATAATTTAACAGCAGCATTATTTATTGATGAATTAATTGTGGAGTTTAAAAAAAGAGGATGGAAAATAATAAATGCAAAAAAAGCATACCAACATTCAATCTATAATAAACATCCAAATAATTTACCTGCAGGAGAGAGTTTATTATGGGCAATAGCAAAAAAAACAGGTAACTATGAATCTAAATTGCGTTATCCTGCTGAAGATAGTAGGTATGAAAAAAAGGCAATGGACAGTTTAGGTTTGTAATAAATTAAATAAAATGAATAAAATGAAACTTCGTATTCTATTAATAGCAATTACTCTAATTAATTTATCTTGTAGTAAAGATAAAAATGTAATAGAGGATAATTCAACTTATAATTTTAAAGGTATAGTATTAGATAATGAAAACACTGTATTAGAAAATAGCCTAGTAAAACTTAAAGATATTTCTGTATTTACGAACGCTAGCGGAGAATTTGAAATAAAAGATGTAGAATTAACATCTAATTCAGTTTTTATTACTGTTATTAAAGAAGGCTATATTGATGGAATAAAAACTTTTATAGAACCTGATAAAAGTAATAATATGAGAACGATATTGCTTAAAGATAAATTAGCTACAATTCTTGGAACTGGAGGAAATAGTGTAACCCAATTTCCCACAGGTTTATATTTTAAAATTGATGGATTTATAACTAAAAAAGATGGGAATGCTTTTAGTGGATTTATGTATCCCGTAATACATCATATCTCACCAAAAGATGAAGCGTTCTTTGATATTGCTCCTGGTTTTAATGAAGTTAATAATACTCCCTACGGATTAGTGTATGTAAAGTTAGAAGATAGAGATAAAAATATACTTGACATTTCATCAGGACATGTTGCTACTCTTGAGTTTAAAATTGATAATAATGATTTATCAACTTCTCCATTAAAAGTAAGTGTTTATAATTTTGATCAAGCATCTGGTTTATGGAAATATTATGGTAAAGCAACTAAAGAAGAAATTGCAGGAAAATGGTATTACAAAACGGAAATTAGTTCTTTTAAAAAGCCTTGGTTTAAATTAGTTACTGAATAAAAAACAATAACCTTAGTATTGATATAAGTAATAATATATGCACCTAATGAATAAAAGGTTTACGTATTATATAACTCTTTTGGTTATAAAAAAGGAAGGTGTAAAAAAGAGTTTTAGCAAAGATCCAATAGATTATAAAAATAAAGAAAGGAAGATATACATAATCCTAAGAGGAATTTTTTAAAATAAAAAGGGAACCAACAATTTAACGTTTCTAAAACTTTAATTACCGAAATATGTCAAGAAAGTCAAGCAATTAAATTATTGATTTTTATCCATGGACGTACTTTTGTTTCTGGTCTTTCAAAACTAAATAAGCAAACAGATTTTGCAATTTGGATGTGTGATTCTCCAAAGGTACCTGAGACTAATATATAGGAAATTTCTAGTAATATTGATGAAGTATATAACTTAGCTTTAAAGAAGTATAAACCTACTCAAATTATACTTATTGGAGAATCAGTAGGAAGTACTTTGGTAACAGTTCTGACATAAAAATTAATCAAGAGAAATATTAAGTTACCAGTAAAATTAATATTAGTTTCTCCTGTAATGGATGTAGAAATGTCTAATATCCAGATTAAGGTTATTGTTAAAACAGCCCCTATGTTATCTAGAATAGGTGTGTTAAGTGCTAAAAAAAGGTGTACTGAACAAAGTAGTTTATCCAAAATAATGATGTCTCCAATTAATGATATTACTTATCCCAATCAAATTTTAGTAGTTGAAAGGCTAAAGAAAGCGAATGTTAATTTTGTCGTAGTTATAGGATAAGGAATACCTCATATTGGGCCACTATTACCTGTAATGAAAGAAGCAAAATTAGCATTGCAAAAAAAATAAATATATTAATTAAATGTGTTAAAGGTGAAAATAGAAAAAAGTCACTTTAAATTTAAAGTGACTTTTTTTTTGAATAATTAAGAAAGAATCTTAATTGGGGTACATGCTTACATTTTTGTGTTGCCATAAAAGATTGACAATGCTCCATTTCCCGTCTAGTTTAATTAAATGTAAATATTCTACCCAATTGTCTGAATACAATTTTACCGTAGCAATTCTATGATATACATCTAATATCTTAACTTGATTGGTTGGTTTTGGAGGGAATCGAGTATTTGATTTATTCCAGTTTTTTGCATTTTGAATCATACGTTTTTTAGAAATTGCAGTAACAACTTCTTTTCTTAGTTTTCTGCTAAATCCAATTGTAACTTTGTTTAAACTATCATTCATTACCTCTTTCATCAATTCTGGTTTCAATTCTTGCAATGCAATTAAATACCCTAAAGAGATTCTTTTAATTTCTAAACTGTCTTTTAGAGAAGCCTTATCGCTCAATTTCACATATTGATTACTAGTAATGTTTCTACCACGTAAAAACTTATTGTTTTCATCATAATGCCCTTGTTTAATGTAATTTCCAATAATATCATATTCTTTGGTTCCAATAGAAAGTCCAAATTGATTCATAACTAATTTATTATTTACATCATGATAGGTATACTTTACATGATTTCCATTTTCATCATAGGTATCTTGATATGAAGCAACACCTACAGAGTTATTTACAATCTTTAAGTCTTCATTTAAATTATAATTCCCAGTTGGAGAGCCATCTTTACGAAATTTCATTCCTGTAATTCCAAACTCGAAATAGGTAGAAAGGTTTCTAGGTTCATTTTTTAGATTGAACCTTTTTTCAATTACCATATTTTGTTTTCTGAACCATTGGTATTCAGAAATTTCCCAATTAGATTCCATTGGTTTATTATTCACGTCAAAAAACTTCAAGTTTGAATAGTTTCCTTTTTTATTTACAGTGAATACTTCTTTAAATAC
This sequence comes from uncultured Tenacibaculum sp., assembly GCA_965364955.1. Classification (GTDB taxonomy): domain Bacteria; phylum Bacteroidota; class Bacteroidia; order Flavobacteriales; family Flavobacteriaceae; genus Polaribacter. The sequence continues at coordinate 50,942 of CBDTZS010000002.1, forward strand.
CTCTCTGTCATTGGAAATTCTTTTCCCATCTTTATCTAAGAAAATTCTTATTTCTGTTCCTTTTGTATACGTAATAACTGTTTTATAGGCACCAATTGATGCTAAAGAATGCCTTCTTTCTGTAAAATAATGATTGTTAGTAATCTCAACTAATTCTTTATCATCATTGTATTTAAAAATATAATGAGAGGTGTTTTTAGCAGTAGTTGCATTTATAGGATAGGTTCCAACCAATTTTATATATGGAGAAACATGATTGTATCTTAAATGTCTAAAGTATTTATTGGTTGTATTGTTTTGGGCTAATGTTATACTAGATATACAAACCGTAAATAGTGAAATTGATAATTTTTTGAAATTCATTTTTAGTCTATTTATTTTTGTTCTTTTCGTTTAAGATCTTTTCTCTAGCTTCTATTTCTGGTAGGGCTTTTAAATATGCAGCAATATCCCAAGTAAGATTCCATCTATTTAAATTTTCTTGCATGGTGTTTAAACCCATTCTGGCTCTTCTTTTATCTACATTTTTGGCATCTTCTAAAGGCAATACATAATGTTTCTTGCTTCCTTTACTCGAAGCTAATTGTGTGCCATACACTTGTCTTTTTCCTTGCCTCAAAACCAATCGATCATAAAACATAGCATATTGTCTTTTAGGTAAATTATTACTTTCTACAGCCTTAGTAATGATTGGTAAGTATTTTACCTGGGTTTTTAAGTTAGCATGTTGAATAACAAAGAATAGGGTAGAAGTACCTCTTTCTCCAATTACTTTTTTACTCGGCCATCCTTGAGTATCTAAGATCTTACTAACTTTAACTTGATTGATAGAATCATTCTTTAGAATGACTTGCCAAAAAGCTCTCATTTCTTTAGAATCTCTTCCATATTTCTCTTCTTTAGGTCTAATTTGACTTCTGGTACTTTGGTCATCAAAATAGATTTTATCCAATTGAGTAACTAAATTTTTGTCATAATGCTTTTCAATTTCTTGCTTGTTTTTCTGCATTACAGCAATCAGTTGATTCCATCTTTTATCTTTGCGAATATTGATTAAATCTTCATCATTTTTTAGATGACTGATATCAGACCACTTTAATTCATTTACAGCTACAAATAGGTGTTTATAAGCTCCGCCTGAATTGTTTGCTAATGAATTGATGCAAGCAGCATTGTACCTGTCATTTAACGGGGCTTTTTTGTTTACTTTAAAAGCTTGTTCATAAATTTTAGCAGAGCTTATAAAGTCTTTTTCTAAGCAAAGTTTCCATCCCGCTCGTATTAATTCTGAATAGTTTTTTGTGTTCGTTTGTGCATTTAAGTTTGATATACTTAAAGCAACAAAGAAGCATATTAATAGGTTTTTTTTCATTGTATTGGTTTGAAAATTTATAATGGTATAGGAGTTTTTACTCTTGTATGTTTATTAATCTCCTAGTTTTTTTATTGTGCTTTAATCTCAGTAAATTCAAGCCTAAACAAATTCCACATATCCATACTTGTAAGATTTAGATGAAAACTAATCTTCAAATCGTGATTACCTTTATCTAAATATACTTTATGACGATTTGAGGTTTTATCTTTAATTTTTGAATCGTAGTTAACCTCACCAATCAGCGTATTATCTTGGTATAACATGAAAAATGCACCCGTTTTACGTGATCTAGGTCCTCCACTATAATTTAATTGATACCATCCAGATTTTTCCACTTTTACTTTAAATGTAGTTAGCGCTAAAGTTGGTTCAAAAGCTTTAGCAAGTGCAGTTAAATAATATAATTCAGGTAAATCGGATGTAGCTTTATAATAGTTAAGTGTTAGGTTTTCTAAAGCAATCGTGTTCTCCATTGCAATTTTTCCTGGAATACTTATTACTGTAGTTTTTTTCGGAACAACTACTGGATTACTTGGTAAACTAGTTAGTATATTTGTTTTTGTTACTATTCTAAAACTATTCCCTTTTTCTGATAGTGTTACTTCTGTCGTATTTCTGTTAGAATTCACCGTTTTTATTTTATTATAATGCTCCTGATAGAATCGACCCAATAAGTGAGAATACGAATTGTTAGATTGATAGATTTCGTAACCAATTACATTAGGGTCATTACTTGGTTTCCAACTAATTTTATAAATAGAATCCTTTAATTTAACTAATTGAATATTTTTTGGAGCATTCGGTATGATAGGTCGAGTTGCTAGACGAATATGTTGAGCTTTTTTCAAGGATTTCTCAAATACTTTAGTTGAAGCTTCTACAGTTTTCCTATGTCCATCAATTGCTAAACGGAAACCTTGTCTTGTATATGAATTGGTTGCATCAACTCTAGCTCTTCCTCTAGTCCAAAGAAGACCAGGTGTATAGTGCCAACTTCCACCTCTACTGGCAACAAATTTACATTTAATTGAAGCCTTTTCTTTTTTTTGGTACCCATCAGCATCATAACAAGAAGAAAGAAATTGAGAGACATTTCCTATCATATCATACAATCCAAATGGATTTGAATCATATAAGCCTACAATAGCACCATAAGGTTCTCCATCATTTCCGTTTGTAGTACCTATAAAACCAACATAACTTGCTCCATACTCTTTAGATACAAAATATTCACTCGATTGATCGGCAAAATTCCCATATAAATGCGCTTGTGTCGAATCATTACCCCAAAAGTATTTAGTTGTGGTATTTGCTTTTGCTGCGTATTCCCATTCTTCTTCAGTTGGCAGACGATACTTTAATCCTGATTTTTTATTTAACCATGCGATGTATGCGTTAACATCCTTAAAAGTAATACACGTAACAGGTTGGTAATCGCTATAAGTAAGGTTATGTTTTTCCCAAGTAGCAGTGTTCTTTTTCTCTGGGTTTGGAGAATACCAATTTCGGTTTATAAAATCTGGACATCCTTTAGTAGCTGTAGTTTTATAGTCCGTTTCTTTTACAAAACTTCTGAATTCGTGAATTGTTACTGGGTATTTTGCCATTTGAAAAGCCGCTACAGAAACAGAATGCATTGGTTTTGAATCCTCTTTACCAATGTTGGAGCCCATCATAAAATTGCCAGAAGGAATATTTACCATTGGAGGTGCGATATAATCTTGTGCGTAAGTAGTTGAGTATGTTACTAAACATATCAAAAGCAGTTTAATAGTGTTGTTTATTTTTTTATTCATGAGTTTGTTTAAAAAATTATGGACTTGTCAAACCTAACTCAATTGAATTCGATCATCTTTTTATATCGACAAAAAAGAAGCATCTCAGTTTAGAAAGGAGTTTTAAGCAAACTAGCTTGCGTCTTGTTATAAAAAGGAAGTCTGTCTTCACTTTATCTCTTTTTGTCTACAAAAATGAAATACATAGGAGATTCTTTATAAGTTTGAATTTGTTTAGTTGATAACTAAGAAGAAAGCAGAATGGACCCACTTTAAGGTATTCTGTTTCTTTTTATTTATATATTTTTGCTTATATGTTTAAAAAACCAATAAATAATACAGTTAAAGTTATCCTTTTTTGGATAATCATGTATGGATATCTATTAAGTTCTTATTGGTTTAAAGAACATGATAAAGTATTTCTTACAAAATATATTGGTTATAAGGTTTTTTTACAAATATCATTAAGTATTATTATCATTAAGGTATTGATACCTTATGTATTAAATAAAAAAAAGAACATTCTTTTTATCTTGTTAACATTGTTTGCTGTTTATTTTATGCAAACTTTATATAATATTGCTAGAACTTTTTATTTCGATTCATATTTTCAAAAAACACATAATATGCCTCCATATATTTTATGGGACAAAATGACCTCTATTTTTAACTTTGTTAGAAACATTACTTGGATAACTTTTCCATCAGTAGTTTTAATATCAATAAAATATTACAGAGATCAAAAGGATATTGTTGCTTTAAAAGAACAAAAGAAAACTACAGAGCTGAACTTGTTGAAAAATCAATTAAATCCACACTTTTTATTCAACACGCTGAATAATTTATACGCATTGGCTTTAAAAAAATCAGATAAAACTCCAGAAGTAATTGCTAAGTTATCAGAGATTTTAGATTATATGCTATATCAATGTAAAGACAATTATGTTTCTATCAATAAAGAAATAGAATTGTTAGAAAATTACATTGCGTTGGAAAAAGTTAGATACGGAAATAGAGTCTCAATAATTTTTGAAAAGGACATTCATAATAATGTAAATATTGCCCCTTTAATTTTATTGACTTTCGTTGAAAACGCCTTTAAACATGGTGTTAGTCAGGAATTAAATAATGCATTAATTGAAATATCTATAGTAACAACCGATACTGAAATTATCTTTAAATTGAAAAATAGCAAACCTAAAGTATATACTGAAAACAACATCAATGACAAGAAATCTATTGGTATGCAAAACTCAGAAAAACAACTAGATTTACTGTATCCTAATGCGTATCAATTAGAAGTTAATGATAGCATTTCAGAATATACCTTAGAATTAAAATTACAGCAGCATGAAAAAGTATAATTGTTTAATTGTAGATGATGAAGAATTAGCTCGTGAGTTAATTGAAACGTATCTAAATCAATTACCAGATTTTGAAATTGTTGCTATTTGCGCTTCTGCAATTGAAGCAAGTAGTGTTTTAAAAAACGAAACAATAGATTTAGTTTTTTTAGATATAGAAATGCCTGTTTTAAAAGGGACAGATTTTTTAAAGAATTTAGTACATAAACCTAAAGTAATATTTACTACAGCTCATAGGGAATACGCTATTGAGAGTTACGAATTGAATGTGGTAGATTATTTGTTAAAACCGATTGTTTTTAATCGATTTTTTAAGGCGATAGAGAAATTTTTAGATACGGAAATTATTGTAGAGGCAACTACTAAAACAACTGAATTAACGCATGTATTTGTTCAAAGCAATAAGAAAAATATAAAAGTGAGTTATGATGATATTCTATATATAGAGAGTGTTAAGGATTATATTAAAATTCACACAACTGAATCTAAGTTGGTTATAAAACATGGTATTTCTGCATTTGAAGAGAAGTTAGATAATCGTTTTTTAAGAGTGCACCGTTCTTATATTGTCAATTCTCAAAAAGTAACCGCCTACACAAAACAAGATATTGAAATTGGAGTTCTAGAAATCCCAATAGGTGATTTATACAAAAAAAGCGCTTTAGAAAAACTAAAACTTTAAAGGGAGCCGTGAAGCCAATTATTGCTACTTTGTAGGGTGTTAAAAATGAAAAAATTTTAGAAACAATTTCTGATCACAATGACGATTTTGGTTTAGTAATGGTCGTTAGTTCTGATGGAAAATTATGAGCAACACCAAGTAAAGATAAAACTGTTAAAGTTTGGAGTATCTTAATTGATGAACTTTTGTATATCAGTGGTTTATTTTTATTTATGAGGCTAGAGGTTTTTTTTTTTGATAAAAGTGTAATAATAACAAATTTCAATAGTCTATTAGTAAAGAATTATATACTAATAACAGATCTCTAATGAAGAAACAACTGAAAATTGTAATTGCACTAATCCTAACTTTTAGTACTGCGATATCATTCGCGCAAAATGTCAAACGTTATGATGGTAATGTGTACATTGATGTGAAATCACACGTGTTAACAGCAGATTTCACCATTACTTTTAACTCCTTACCAGAAGGAGAATTCATGAAACTATATTTACATGAATCCTCAAATGATTTAAAATTATTGTCTGGGAATAGTATTGTTAAACATACTATAACCGATGAAGAATTTATTGAGAAAGATCATGCAATCAATTTTAAGAAATCTAAAGTTGAAAACTTAAAGTTGAGGGTAAAGTACTCGTTAAACTTGGATAGTTTAAGTAATAATGGATTTAGATTTAATGAGAATTGGATTGAACTAAACCTATATACGGCCTGGTATCCTTTTAATACTGCTTATGGTAGATTTCCGTATACTGTCACAACTAAAATATCTAAAGAGTACCAACTGTTTGGCTCAGGAGAAGTAATCAATAGAAAAAGAATGTGGAAAATTGATCAAAAGATTCCATCTATTGATATTTCACAAGTATTTTGTAAAGGACTAAAAGAAGAAGTGATTGGAAAGATAAAACTGTATCACTACAATATCAATCCTGAAAATGTAGAAACAATCAAAAGCAATACAAGAAGCCATTTTAATTTATTGAACTCTTGGTTAGGAAAAAGCAACTCGAATGATTTAGTATTGGGAGTAAGTAATTTAAAACATACAACATCTTATGCTAGAAAAAACTTTATTTCATTGTCTGTATCTAAGAAATATTCTGAGTTTTATGATAAAATTCTTGCGCATGAGTTAGGTCATTTATGGTGGAACAAAGCTTCTGTTATTAGTTGGGAAGAATGGTTAAATGAATCTTTTGCAGAATATTCTGCCATTATTTTACAACGGAATTTATTTGGAGAGCAAAATTTTGAGAAGAATATCAACCGATTAAAAAAGAAAGCTTTAAAACTTGCTTCTCCATATAAACTTGAAAAGGGAGTTAAGAATTATCAAAATAGCGTTACATATAAAGGTGCATATTTCTTGTACGAACTAGAAAGTAGAATTGGAATAGAAAATATGGCTATTTTAATGAGTGCTACTCATAAAGCTAAAATCACTACAACAAAAGACTTACTAATTTTGATTGAAGAAATGCAAGGAAAGGAAACAGCTTTATTTTTACTTGAATTATTGCAAAAGTAAACGGTTGTTAAAGTATTGGTAAAAAGTTTAAAAATAGAAGATACACCTTGTATATTTTCTATTTTTGAACTCAACCAATATGGTAATAATGAAAAAATTAATTTTAGCAATTTTCTTTTTAGCAATTTCAACTATAAATGCACAAACTAAAGGAGCTCCAATTTCTATTGGAAACAATTACACCATTTCTTCAAAAGTATTAAATCAAGATAAAGAAATTCAAATATATTTACCTAAGAATTATTCTACTTCAAAAGAAGAATATCCAGTGTTATATATTCTTGATGGTCAACGTTTTTTTACCAATGGTGTTGCTATTCAAAAGTCTTTAAGAAGTCCCATAGCTCTACCAGAAATGATTGTTGTAGGGATTAATAGCAGTCAATCTACCAGACGCCCTTTATTCGGGAATGGAGATAAGTATACCTCTTTTTTAAAAGAGGATGTGATCCAATTTGTTGATTCTAATTTTAGAACAAATAAAGAGCGAATTATATTTGGTTGGGAAGCTGCTGCTTATTATATCAGTAAAATGATATTAAAAGAAAAAGACTTGTTTACTGGAGCTATTATTAGTGACGGTGGTTTAGCTCCTGAGAAATTAGTGCAAGAATTCAATTCTGATATCGAGATCTATTTATACATGTCTAATTCTAAAAGAGATATTTATTACGTTGCTTCTTCAGATAGATTTAATGAAAGATTAAAAAAACATAATCCAAAAAATCTTACATGGAAATATGAGTTATTTAATGATGAAGTACATCAATCAATGCCACATTTAGCGATGTATAAAGGTCTTCAATATTACTATCATAATTATGATGCGTTGGTTTTTGAAAATATTCAGTCTTTTGTTGATGCTGGTGGATTGCCTTATTTGAAATCATATATAAAAGGGAGAGAAAAACGTTTTGGTAGTAATAAAAAAATAAATGAAAGCACACAAAACTCCTTAATTTGGCTAGGATTGAATCGAGACAACTTCAAATACTTTAGCTTCTTCATGGAAGAATTTAAAGATGTTTTAAAATCTAAAAGATATGCAAATGCATATTGGCAAAATAAATTTGGTCAATATTATTTATTGAACAAGGACTATAAGAATGCTATTAAACACTTTAAGGAAGGTCTTTCTAAGTACCCTAACACAAATTTCGATCCAGCAATGAAAAAAGGATTGAAAGAAGCTACAAAAAAATAAAACACCCAATTTCTGTTTTAGAACCCCCAATAAAAGCCTAAAAATGAAAAAAGCATTTATACTAATTTGTTCTTTAGTAATAGCAGTTGTTTCTGCACAAACTAAAGGTGCTCCAATTTCGATAGGAGACAATTATACAATCAATTCTAAAATATTAAAACAAGATAGAGAAATACAAATCTATTTACCTGATAGTTATCGGGGTTCAGATAAAAAGTATCCTGTCTTATATGTTTTAGATGGACAATGGTTTTTCTCTAGTGGTGTTTCTATACAAAAAGCATTACGAACTCCAGATGCTATTCCAGAAATGATTGTTGTGGGAATTATTAATAGTAATCCATTAAGACGCACTCTATTTAGCGATGATAGTGAGAAATTTACTAATTTTTTAAAAGAGGAAGTAATCTCGTTTATAGATTCAAATTATAGAACAAACACAGAGCGTATCATTTTTGGTTGGGAAGCTGCAGCCTATTACATCAGTGAAACCATCTTAAAAGAAAAAGGGTTGTTTACTGGAGGAATTGTTACAGATGGAGGCCATGCTTCTGAAAAAATTGTAAAAGGTTTCGAATCGGATACCGAGGTCTATTTATATATATCAAATTCTAAAAAAGATATTTTTAACATCAAAGAAACAGAAACTTTTAATAATATATTGAAGAAAGCTAATCCAAAAAATTTACATTGGAAATATGAACTTTTTAATGATGAAGTTCATGAAACCTTAGGGCATTTAGCGATGTATAAAGGGATTAAACATTACTATCATAATTATGATGATTTAGTTTTTGAAAGTTTGCAACAATTTGAAAACCTTGGAGGTTTAGATTATTTGGCTAGTTATTTTAAAGCAAGAACAAAAAGATTTGGACCTGATGATAAAGTTGAAATGGATACAAAAAACATCCTAATTTGGTCAGCGTTGAATGAGAATAATTTCAAGTACTTTAATTCTTTTGTTGAAGAATTTGAAGGGATATTAGAGAACAAAAGGCATGATAATGCATATTGGAAAAACAGGTTAGGGCACTTTTATTTGAAACATAAAGATTATAAAAATGCCAAGATATTCTTTGAAACAGGTTTATCAAAATATCCGAATTCTAATCTTGAAGTTGAAATGAAAAAAGGATTAAAAACGACTAAAAGCAACTTGTAATTATGAAAAAAACAACTATTTTTATTTTATTAATCATTGGTAGTACTAGTAATTCCTTTTCACAAGAAGTTGTGTCAGATATTATTGTTGGTAAAACGATTCGGTTACAATCTAAAATTTTAGATCAAAATAGAGAGATTCAGATTTATCTACCAGAAGACTATAATACGTCTAATGAAAAATGTCCTGTAGTGTATGTTTTTGATAGTCAGAAGTATTTTTTGAATGCAGTTACATATCAAAAAAACCTTCGTTTTGTAGAAGAAACACCGGGGTACATTGTTGTAGGAATAAAAACAAAAGATAATGAAAGAAGCAAATTATATAATTCAGAATCTACAAAGTTTAGTACCTATTTAGAAAAAGAGTTGCTTCCATATATTGATGAAACCTATAGAACATTACCAAGTGAGCGTGTCTTTTTTGGTTGGCAAAGAGCAGCTGCCTTTGGTATTGAAGTGTTGTCTTCCAAGCCAAATTTATTCAAAGGATACTTTATTGCGAGTCCAACTTTTTTAACCGGAAGAAGAATATCGAATATTGGAAAAATGTTAGATAAAACCACTTCTTTAGAAAATTACTTATATTTTACTTTGGGTAATGTTGAGGCTTGGTCTTTAGACAGTACAAATGGTTTAGCCGATGTATTGAAAAAGAAGGCCAGCAATAAATTGGAATGGAAATATGATCTGTTTGATAATGAAAACCATTATTCAACTGCCATTGTTACGATGAATAAAGGCTTAAAAGCGTTTTTTAAGGATTATCCTCCAATTCGGTATTATAATTTTGATCAATTCAATAAAGATGGTGGAATTATAGGTGTAAAAGAACGGTTCAAAAATAGAGGGGAGCGTTATCAAATATCTAAAGAAGTTCATAATGACAGCAATAGATATTTGTTCCTATTAGCAGTTAGAGAAAATAATTTAAAAATTTTTACAAAACTAGACAATGAGTTTCCAGATTTTTTAGCTTCTTTTACGAGAGATAATATGTTTGAACGATTTGGTCAGTTTTATGTGAAGCATAAAGCATATACAAAGGCGATTACATATTATAAAAAAGGAGTACAGAAATTTCCGAAATCTACTCGATTACAAACTAGGTTAACAGAAGCTTATGAACTTCTGAAAAAGTAAATGCACAGAGAACTACTAAGAATACTTCATTAATCTATTCAAATGAAATTAGAACAAAAATTAAAAAAATTAGGATTAAATCTACCTACAGTTTCAACTCCAGGAGGTAATTATGTATCTGTAAATATTAGAGGAAGCATCGCTTATGTAGCAATACAGTTTCCAATTATAGATAAAAAATATCATTATCAAGGTAGATTTGGAGATGAAATTTCTACAGAAGATGGTTACAAAGCAATGGAAATGTGTGCACTAAATGTTATAGCACAAATAGAAGCAAAAGTTGGATTTGAAAATGTACTTGGCCTGAATCACATTGATGCCTATTTTCAAGCAAGTAATCAATGGGATGATTCTCCAATTATAGTAAATGGTGCTTCTGATATGTTTGTAAATCTATTAGAAACTAAAGGAACTCATTCTAGAGCAATATTTGGTGTTGATAGCTTGCCAAGAAATTTTAGTGTTGGCTTAACAGCGACTTTCACTTTAAATAATAATATAAAATAATAAAAAAAATACTTTTTATCAGTTTTACATTACTTGTTTATTTTAAATCGTTTTCACAAACTAAACGAACGAATAATGTTGTTTGATTCTACTTTTTCCAAAACCAACTCTATCATACCTACTGATTGTTGCATTCGTTTTTTCTGCCATTGGTTTCACAATATTCTTCCAGATTGTTGCGTTAGAACATTGAGTCCAGGAATTGAATAAAAAAACACTTGGATGTATTATCTTTTGGGTAGTAATACATAAATATAGCCCCATTAAAATGAGGCTATATTATATAAATGATAGAGGTTTATTAGTTATGAGTTCAAAAAGTTTTTTAAGTCTTTATAGCTACTCATTTTAAAAGCTTTTTTTTCTTTATCAATTACTGATTTAATTTGATTTGGAATACTTAATTTAATATTTAAAGTATTTTCAACCACATCTAAAAACTTAACAGGATGTGCTGTTTCTAAGAAGATACATAAAGTATCAGGATTTGTTTTTTGATATTCTTTAGCACCTAAGTACCCAACCGCTGCATGCGGATCAGCAACGTAACCACTATTTTTATAAATTAATTTCATCGCTTCACGAGTTTCATCATCTGTAAATGAATAGGATGAAAAAACATTTTTTAAAGCATCAAGATCATTATTAAATAATTCTTGAATACGAATAAAGTTACTAGGATTACCAACATCCATTGCATTTGAAATTGTTGCTTTTGATGGTTTTGGATTGTATTTTCCCGTTTCTAAATAATTAAGAACGGTGTCATTTGTATTCGTAGCTGCAACTAAGTGTTTGATGGGTAAACCCAGTTTTTGTGCCATAATACCTGCGCATATATTTCCGAAATTACCACTTGGTACCGAAAAAGTTACTTCTTTATGTTGTTTGTGTACTTGTTTATAAGTAAAGAAAAAGTAGAACATTTGTGGTAGCCAACGGGCAATATTAATAGAGTTTGCTGAGGTTAATACGCTGTCAATTTCACCATCTAAAAAAGCAGTTTTAACCATTTCTTGACAATCGTCAAAAACTCCATCAACTTCTAAAGCTGTAATATTTTGTTCTAAAGTAGTTAATTGTTTTTCTTGAATATCGCTTACTTTTCCGCTAGGATATAAAATAACAACCTCAACTCCTTTAACCCCTAAAAAACCATGAGCAACAGCTCCACCAGTATCACCAGAAGTAGCTACTAATACTGTAATTTGATTATTGTTGTTCCGATTGAAATACCCTAAACAACGAGCCATAAAACGTGCGCCTACATCTTTAAAAGCCATTGTAGGACCGTGAAAAAGTTCTAAAGTACTTACATTTTCTTCTATAGGAACTACAGGGAAATCAAAAGACAAGGTTTCTTTGATTATTTGTAGTAAAATATCTGTAGGTATTTCATCACCTATAAATTGTTTAATGACTTCATAAGCAATTTCTTCGTTAGAATAATTACTGATGTTTTCAATAAAATTCTTTGAAAGTGGTGTAATTCTTTCTGGAAAGTATAAACCTCTATCTGGAGCTAATCCGTTAACAACTGCTTTTTGAAAGCTAACGTTTGGTGATTTTTTATTAAGACTGTAATAGTTCATTGTTGTTTTGTTTATTGATTGTAATTGCGAATGAAATAAAGTAATCTGTTTATTATGGTGAAATTACTTCGTCGTAAATACCTCATAATGACGTTATTTTATTTTGTTTCTAAAATTTTGACACCTTGTGTATTTATTTTTGATGAAAACAGGTGAAAGTCAATGTTTTTATCGGCATACGCATTTTGTATTGCCTTATATACACTATCAACTGTGGCGTCACCTTTACATAACGCAAAAATTGTTGGACCTGATCCAGAGATTCCAGCTCCTAAAGCACCTGCTTTAATAGCTTCATTTTTCACTAAATCGAAATGAGGAATTAAGTGTTTTCGAACTGGTTCTATAATAACATCGGTTAATGAATTTGCTATTAATTGATAATCATTTGTATATAAACCACTCACTAGACCACCTACATTAGCCCATTGTGTTACGGCACTTTTTAGCGGTACTTTGTCTGGTAATACTTCACGTGCATCTTTGGTTTTTACTTCTATTTGTGGGTGTATAGCAACCAATCGTAATTCTTCAGGCACTGGAAGTTTTATAATATCTAAAGGCTCATAACTTCTAATTAATACAAAGCCTCCAAAAATAACGGCAGCCACATTATCTGCAATTGGTGTTCCACAAGCTGCTTCTTCACCTAACATAGAGAATTTTGTTAGCTCTAAGGGCGAAAAAGGTTTGTTTAATAATTCATTTACACCAAAAGCAGCTCCTCCCGAACTTGCAGCGCTACTTCCTAGACCACTTCCAGGAGAAAAACCTTTACGCATGGTAATTTCAATACCAAAATTAACGGGGTTTTTTTCTAACATTTTTAGAGCTACCACGCCCGCAGCATTTTTGGTTGGATCTAAAGACAATCCATTAGCTCCGGTAATTTTAGTTATTCTAATTCCTTTTTCTACTGTTTTAGTAAAAGTCATTTCGTCACCCATAGTATCTACGGCAAACCCCATAGAGTCAAATCCGCAAGAAACATTAGCAACAGTGGCAGGAGCAAATATTTTTATATAATTCATTTTTTTGCAATTAAAAACAAGTAAGTGTTCTTATTAATATTTTCTTACTTGGTATTATTTTATATGTTTTTTAATTATTACCTATTCTAATTACATCGGCAAAAATTCCAGAAGCTGTAACATCAGCACCGGCACCTGCACCTTTTATTTGTAATGGGTTTATAGGGTATCTATCAGTAAAAAATAATACTATATTATCACTTCCTTCTAAATTATAAAATGGATGATCTGACGGAATATGTTGTAATCCTACTTTCGCTTTTCCTTCATAAAATTCAGCTACATATTTTAA
>CBDTZS010000003.1:0-59739 GCA_965364955.1 uncultured Tenacibaculum sp.
ACTTGAAATATACTATTTGATTTGTAATAATTGTTACGTAATACTATTATCAATGCTAAAATACATATTACTCATTAAAATTATAAAACAAAAAAGCCTTCCAAATTGGAAGGCTTTTTTATACTATTTTATATATTTAAGAAGGTTCTTCTCCTTCTAGTAAAGGTGTTGTTTGTAGTACGAAATCTTTTCCGTGTACATACTCACCACATCTAGAATCACTTTCATCGTCCCAAACTTTACTATAATCATAAGCCCATCTGTGAACTTCTGGAATAGCACCCGGCCAGTTTCCATGAATATGTTCTACAGGAGTAGTCCATTCTAATGTATTAGACTTCCATGGGTTTTGTGTTGCTTTTTGACCTCTATAAATTGAGATAAAGAAGTTAGCTAAAAATATTAACTGAGCTGCTCCACCTAAAAATGCCATTAACGTCATAAATACATTGATTTCTATTAAATCATCAAACATTGGAAAGTTTGAATTTGTATAGTAACGACGTGGTAAACCTGCTAACCCAACAAAGTGCATTGGAAAAAACACTCCATAAGCTGAAATAATTGTTAACCAGAAGTGCCAGTAACCTAATGTTTTATTCATCATTCTACCGTACATTTTAGGAAACCAGTGATATACACCAGCAAACATACCTAATAAAGCAGATACACCCATTACTAAGTGGAAGTGAGCTACAACGAAGTAAGTATCATGTACATTAATATCCAATGCAGAATCTCCTAGAACTAATCCAGTTAAACCTCCTGTTACGAATGTAGAAACTAATCCGATAGAGAATAACATTGCAGGATTTAATTGTAAATTTCCTTTCCAGAGCGTTGTTACATAATTAAATGCTTTTACTGCGGATGGAATTGCAATTAATACAGTTGTAAACGTAAACACAGATCCTAAGAATGGATTCATTCCTGTGATAAACATGTGGTGACCCCATACAATTGTTGATAAAAACGCAATTGCTATAATAGATCCAATCATTGCACGGTATCCAAAAATTGGCTTACGTGCGTTTGTTGAAATTACTTCAGAAGTAAGACCTAATGCTGGCAATAAAATAATATATACCTCTGGGTGACCTAAGAACCAAAATAAGTGTTCAAACAATACTGGTGATCCTCCTTGATAATGTAATACTTCTCCTGAGATAAAGATATCTGACAAGAAAAATGAGGTTCCGAAACTTCTATCAAAAATTAATAATAAAGCTGCAGATAATAATACTGGAAACGAAATAACACCAATAATAGCGGTAATAAAGAAAGCCCACATTGTTAATGGCAATCTTGTCATTTTCATTCCTTTTGTACGTAAGTTTAAAATCGTAACAATATAGTTTAACGATCCGATTAGTGATGATGCAACAAAAATTGCCATAGACACTAACCATAACGTCATACCTGTACCTGAACCCGGAATTGCTTGTGGCAATGCAGATAAAGGTGGATATATTGTCCATCCCGCTGATGCTGGTCCTGCTTCAACAAATAATGAAATTATCATAACTACTGATGATACGAAAAACAACCAGTAAGATATCATGTTTAAAAAACCAGAAGCCATATCACGAGCACCGATTTGCAATGGAATCAGAAGATTTGAAAATGTACCACTTAAACCAGCAGTTAATACAAAAAACACCATTATTGTACCGTGAATTGTAACCAATGCTAGGTACATATCTGGGCTCATAATTCCGTCTGTTTGATGGTCTCCTAAAAATGCTTCAATAATTGAGAACGATTCTTCTGGCCATGCAATTTGCAAACGAAATAACATAGACATAAAACCTCCTATGACACCCATAAATATACCCGTAACAAGAAATTGTTTCGAGATCATTTTATGATCTTGACTGAAGATGTATTTAGTTACAAATGTTTCTTTGTGATGATGATCTGACATAATCTATATATATACTTTTAAAAAATATCTTATTTAATAACTTGAGCTAATGTTTTTTGTTCTGATAACCATGTATCGTATTCATCTTGCTCTACAACAGTAATTTTCATTTGCATGTTGTAATGAGATGCACCACAAATTTTATTACATAACAATAAATAGTCAAACTCATAAGGATCTTCTCCTTTGACTTTTCTAATCTTGTTAATTCCATTTGTTTTTGCAATTACTTCTGAGCTTTTACGCATATCATCAGTAGTAAACTTAGGAGTAAACGCAAATTGAGTAATCATACCAGGAACACAGTTCATTTGCGCTCTAAAGTGAGGCATATAAGCCGAATGTAATACATCTTGAGATCGAAACTTAAATAATATTTTTTTCCCTACAGGTAAAACTAATTCAGTTACTTTTTTATCGTCTTGTGAGCTAGGGTCAGACATATCAACTCCCATAGAGTTAATCCCTTTAATAAAGTTTACATTTCCTAAACCTAATTCGTTATCTGCTCCCGCATAACGTGCTTGCCAGTCAAATTGTCTTGAATAAACTTCAATTTCAATTGGGTTTTCGTCATCACCAACATACATAATATTATTCCATGCCCATAAACCATAACCAATTAATATAACAATCGTTACCGCAGGAATAACTGTCCATATTAATTCCAATTTGTGGCTATCAGCATAAAATAATGCCTTTTTATCTTTATGTCCTCTATACTTATACGTGAAGAAGAAAATTAAGAATTGCATTGCAAATTGTACAACACCAATTAACCAAAATGTAATATTAAATAAGTTATCATCGTGTTCTCCTTCAATAGAAGCCGATTCTGGTAACATTATTACGTTCATTGCTATTAAACAATAAACCATCATTGCATATAGAATGACTAAAAACCCTATGGCCAATTTACCTTGTGTTTCGTTGTCTTTGTCTGTAGCAATTACAGAACGGAAATCCATTATGCGAGTAATTTGCCAAAAACTAACACCTATTGCAACTGCTATGAAAATATAAAATAAAGCGAGCATATTATCTGAACTATTTGTTGATTAATTCTAATTATTAATGGTTATTACTATCTTCTCCTCTGTGTTCGATATTATAGTAATGGTGTGTTTCACTTTCCTGTAAAAATGGATTTCCTTTTGCTAACGGATTTGCTTTTGCAAATGCACTAAATGTTGCATATATAAACAACCCTAAGAAAAATAGAATTCCACTAATTTCTCCAATTCCGAATCCGTATTGAGCGCCAACTGTTCCTGGCATAATCATTACAAATAAATCTAAGTAATGACCTGCTAATATTACAACACCTCCTATTGTTACAAACCAAGGAATGCTTTTGAAATCACTATTGATTAATAATAATATTGGAAAGATGAAGTTCATAACTACCATTGCTAAAAACGGTACTTTGTACTCATTGAAACGCAATAAAAAATATGTTGTTTCTTCTGGAATATCAGCATACCAAATTAACATAAACTGTGCAAACCATAAGTAAGTCCAGAATACTGAAAAACCAAACATATATTTTGCCAAATCATGAATATGACTATCATTTACGAATGGTAAATGACCTTTTGCTCTTAAATATATAGTTACGAATGCAATTACTGTTAATGCAGATACTAAGAAAGTAGCTAATACATACCAACCGAATAATGTTGAGAACCAGTGTGGGTCGATCCCCATAATCCAGTCCCAAGACATCATAGATTCAGTAATCAGAAAAAGGAATAAGAAAATTACAGAAATATTATAATTTCTTTTATGCAATTTTAAATCTCCGTTTTCTTGTGCTATAGATCCTTTTCTAATCACAAAACGATATACATTCCATACTGTTAAATAAAAGATACTTCTCATTAACCATCCTGGAGTATTTAAAAACCATTTTTTTCCATCTATAACAGCATCGTAGTTTGGACTTTTCGGGTCGAAAACACCTTCAGCCATCCAAGGAAATAAATGATTCATGTGCATAGCTGTTAGAATTAAAAACACTAACATAATAACACTTACGTAGTGTAAGTTTGCTGTAATAGCCTCCATTACTCTAAATAATACTACAGACCAACCTGCTTGTGCTACTCTTTGAATTGCATAGAAAGCTAATACTAATAATGTAATACCTAAAAAGAACATCAATGCTACGAAAAATGCTGCCCAAGGGCGATTTTGCATTTGATGAAAAGCATGTTCTGCATGAGCATCTTCATGATTTTCTCCGTGAGCTTCAGTAGTATCAGTATGTGCTACTATAGCTTCTGTATGCTTTTCTTTTACCTCTTCAGTTTGAGTAGTATCTACAGCATGAACCGCTGTACTATCTACTGTATGTTGTTCATTTACCTCTTCAGCAGGTATTGCTGTACTATCAGCAGCATGCTCTTCAGTTACTTTTTCTACATGTTTTTCAACTTTAGCATGTGTTTCAGTTTTAGCTTCATCAACATGTGTTGGCGCTGCCTCATGAGAATCAACAGTAGCATGATCACCGCCATGAACATCGTGCTGTTTAGCTAAAATTTCTTTTGCCTGTTCTAATGTTTTAGGTGCTGACATAAAACTAATGACAGTACCTACTGCTCCAAATATCATAAGAGCAATAGCAAGCATTTTTAATTTTCCTGTGAACTGATACATATCTTAACTATCTATTATAGACTTATTTTAATTCGCTTCTTAACTTCTCTACGTATTGTACAACTTGCCAACGCTCTTTGTACTGTAACTGTCCGGAATGAGATCCCATTAAATTTTTACCATACATAATAACATGGTAAATATTTCCTGCATTTAAATCTCTGTCTTTATAGTTTGGTATACCGTTAAATTTATCTCTCTGAGATAAAAAGCCATTACCATCACCATTTTTACCATGACAAGAAGCACAGTAAATTCCGTATAACTCTTTACCTTTTTCTAAATTTGTTTCAGTAGTCGGTAATGGGTTTTTTAATTCCGATTTTGCTTTTTCATATCCTTCATTTGTATTCGGAATATCATAAGCAACAATACCTTTTCTACTTACTGTACCAGCAACTGGTAATCTATCAACCATTTGTCCATTTAAGCCATCAGCACCATTCGGTTCGTAAGGAATAGCAACATACATGTCTGGCATATATTGTGCTTTTGGCGTACGTTTATCACCGCATGAAATAACACTTGTTATTACAACTAAAGCTACGATTATTTTTACAAAACTCTTCATATCTCTTTATTAGTGCTTATCTACTACGTTAATTTCTACAGCTCCTGTTGATTCTAACAATGCCTTTAACTCATCTTCATTCCCATTAACTGGAATTTCCATTAAGAAATGATCATCTGTTGTTCTTGGATCTGGATTTTCAGCTTCTTTAAATGGCCAAATTCTACTTCTCATATAAAAAGTAATAACCATTAAGTGGGCTGCAAAAAACACTGTTAATTCAAACATAATTGGCACAAATGCTGGCATGTTAGCAAACCAAGTAAAATTTGGTTTACCTCCAATATCTTGAGGCCAATCTTGAATCATCATATAATTAGTCATCCATATAGCAAAAGCTAAACCTACTATACCATACATAAAAGCGGTAATTGCTAAACGCGTTGGTGCTAATCCTAATGCTTTGTCTAAACCGTGAACTGGGAATGGACAAAATACTTCTTCGATGTGATGATGTTCTCCTTTGATTTTCTTAACGGCATCCATTAAGATATCATCATCATTATAAAATGCGTGAATTACTTTGCTAGTGCTCATTGTTCTTCTCTCTTAATTTTTTAAAATTCTCTCCTGAAGATTTCAAGATTGTCTTAACTTCTGCTTGTGCTATTACTGGGAATGTTCTTGCATATAATAAGAATAATACAAAGAAAAAACCAATAGTACCTACAAAAATACCTACATCAACAAATGTTGGTTCAAAACGCCACCATGTTGATGGTAAATGTCCTTTACTTAATACAATTGCAATAATATCGAAACGTTCAAACCACATACCAATATTAATTATGATTGACATAATGAAAGAAAATATAAAACTTCTTCTTAGTTTCTTAATCCACAATAATTGTGGCAATATAATATTACATATTAACAATGCCCAAAATGCCCAACCATAAGGTCCAGATTCTGCACCAAAAGATAAATAGGTATAGTTTTCATAAGGAGATCCTGTATACCATGCAATAAAGAATTCAGTTGCATAAGCTACTGCTACGATACCACCTGTTAAAAGTATTACGATGTTCATATACTCTACGTGTAAACGTGTAATATATGCTTCCAAATTTGTAACCTTACGCATAATACCTAATAAGGTTTGTACCATTGCAAATCCTGAAAATATTGCTCCTGCTACGAAATATGGAGGGAATATTGTTGAGTGCCATCCTGGGTTAATAGATGTTGCAAAATCCATTGATACAATTGTATGTACAGAAAGTACTAATGGAGTAGCTAAACCTGCTAACACTAATGATACTTCTTCAAAACGTTGCCAATCTTTAGCTCTACCTGACCATCCGAAAGATAATAAAGCGTAAATTTTCTTTTGAAAAGGTTTTACTGCTCTATCACGAATCATTGCAAAATCTGGTAATAAACCTGTCCACCAGAAAACTAATGATACCGATAAATATGTTGAAATTGCAAATACATCCCATAATAACGGTGAGTTAAAGTTTACCCATAATGAACCGAATTGGTTTGGCATAGGTAATACCCAATATCCATTCCATGGACGTCCCATGTGAATAATTGGAAACAATCCTGCTTGAAATACTGCAAAAATTGTCATTGCCTCAGCAGAACGGTTAATTGCCATTCTCCATTTTTGACGGAATAATAATAGTACCGCAGAAATTAATGTACCGGCGTGACCAATACCTACCCACCATACGAAATTTGTGATATCCCAAGCCCATCCAATGTTCTTGTTTAATCCCCACACACCAATACCTGTACCGACTGTGTAGAAAATACATCCAAATCCCCATAGCATTGCTGCTAAAGAAATATAAAATGCGATATACCAATTTTGGTTTGCTTTACCTTCAATAGGTCTTGCAACGTCTTCAGTGATATCGTGGTAACTTTTGTTACCCAACACTAAAGGTTCTCTATAAGATGATTCGTAATGAGACGACATAAATCTATATACTTATTAATTATATTATTAAGCTTCGTTTGTATTTCTTACTTTCACTTGATACACTACATTTGGTTTTGTACCAATATAGTCTAATACGTGAAAAGCTCTTTTATCTTCTTTTAATGTTGCTACTGTATCTTCAGAATTATTAATATCTCCAAATACCATTGCACCAGTAGAACATGCTGATGAACAAGCTGTTTCAAACTCATCTTTATTTACAGCTCTACCTTCCTTTTTCGCTTTTAAAATAGTTGCTTGTGTCATTTGAATACACATAGAACATTTTTCCATAACTCCACGAGAACGAACGACTACATCTGGATTTAATACCATTTTACCGTATTCGTTATTCATGTTAAAGTCGAACTCGTTATTTTCAGAATAATTAAACCAGTTGAAACGACGAACTCTATATGGACAGTTGTTTGCACAATACCTTGTACCAACGCACCTGTTATAAGCCATTTGATTTTGACCTTGACGACCGTGAGATGTTGCCGCTACTGGACATACAGTTTCACATGGTGCGTGATTACAATGCTGACACATCATTGGTTGGAAAGCTACTTCAGGGTTTTCTGCTGAATTCTCTAAAGCGGCAAATAAATCACCTCTACTTAATTCTAATACTTTCTCAGTATACTTTCTCTCAACATCTTTATTCGAAATGTTAGGATTCTCAGTTCTGAACTCTTCAATAGTCATTGAAGCTTCATGCTGCTTATCTATTACTGTAGAAGAATAGTAACGGTCAATACGCAACCAGTGCATATCTCTACCTACACGTACTTCATCTTTACCTACTACAGGCACATTGTTTTCAGCATGACACGCTACAACACAGGCCCCACAACCGGTACAAGATGTTAAATCGATAGATAAGTTAAAATGGTGACCAACTTCACGAGGATGATCATCCCATAAATCGATGCTTTTTGCTTCAACTTCTTGGTGATCATAAGAAACCATTGCTGGTTTGTTCCAAGTATGTTTTGGATCTAAATGAGTGTCGGTTACTTGTTTTAAAGTAGCCTCTTTTAATATATCATGACGACCTGCAAGTGTACTTTGTACCTGAGTACAAGCAAACTTATGCCTTCCTGAAGTTTTTTCGATAGCAACATTATACTGAACATTGTTTCCATCTTTATAAAAAGGATACGCATTTAAACCAACTTGCATCTCTTCTTTTAATCCTTGCGTACGACCATACCCTAATGCTAAACCAACAGAACCTTTTGCTTGTCCTGGTTGAATGATTACTGGTACTTTTTCAATCGTTACTCCGTTTACTGTTACGCTAGCGTAGTTACCATCAATTGCTCCGTTGTCTTGTACTGGATTTTCAAAACCTAATTCTCTAGCATCTGCCATAGAAACGGTTAAGTAGTTATCCCAAGCTGCACGAGTAATAGGATCTGGTAATTCTTGTAACCAAGGGTTATTAGCTTGTTTACCATCACCTAACGCCGTTGATGAATATAAGTTCAATTCAAACCCTGAAGAATTATTAGCTGCTCTTACTAATTGAACTGCAGAAGCATTTATAGCTACTGTAGATTCGAAAGTTGTAGCTTCTGAATTTTCTTCTGATTTAAAGAATCCATCATGTAATGCTTGATTCCAAGATGCTCCTGCTAAAACAGTAGTACTCCAGAAATCTTTTAAAGTATCGTAATAGTTAGCAGAACTACCAGACCATTTTAATAACACATCTTGTAACTGACGTGTATTAAATAATGGAGAAATAGTTGGTTGCATTAAACTATAAGTACCTTTAACTGCCATTATATCTCCCCAACTTTCTAAGTTGTGAGGTGCAGGTAATGCATATTGTGTTGCACTAGCTGTTGCATCTTTTTGAGTAGATATTGCAACAGATAATTTTAAATTTTTAATTCCTTCTGCTAAATCAGCCGCATTTGCTAAAGTGTATAAAGGGTTTGTGTTATAAGTAACCAAACCTTTTACTTTACCTCCTTTAATATCTGCAACTAATTGAGTTACTTGAGTATCGTTACCTTGACGCGTTAAATTAACTGCTTCCGTATCGAATATCTCACTATTTAATTTCTCATTAATTGCAAAAGCAATTAACTGAGCGTTTTTATCATTTAAACCTGTAACTACAACTCCTTTTGAACCAGCTTTCTTTAAATCGCTTGCAAGCTTTTTAATTTCAGCGTCAAATTTAGTTGCTTTAGAAGGAAGAGACTCTCCTGCTACAGCATTATATAAGTTAACTAAAGCATATACTTGTTCAGATGGTTTTACAACCATTCTTTTATCAGCATTTGCTCCTGCTAAAGACATGTTACTTTCTATTTGAACATGGTAAGACATTTTACCAGACTCAGCTCTACGTCCATCAGCATATGATTTTTCATAACCACCTTGCCAATCTCCAATAAAGTCAGCACCAATAGAAACAATTACTTCTGCTTTACTAAAATCATAGTTAGGTAAAGCGCGTTTACCATACATAGCTTCAAAAGCATCGGCTGTTGCACTTTCTGAAATAGCATCGTAAACTACATGCTTTACATTTGGATAAGCAGTTGTAAATTCAGCAATTACCTTTTCAGTAGAAGGACTCGCTAGAGTACCCGTTAATAACACTACTTGTTCGTTAGCTTCTTTTAACTCGTTTAGTTTTGCTATAATTTGCGAATCAGCATCTTCCCACGTTAAAAAAGAATCTCTATTTTGAGGTTCTTTTAAACGCAACTCATCATCATATAATGATAATACAGATGCTTGAGTACGTGCATTTGTTTCTCCTCCTGCTTGCTTATTAGGCATTACAAGAATCGGACGACCTTCACGTGTTTTTACTAATACGTTTGCAAAATCAAAACCATCAGCAATTGTAGTTGCATACCAATCAGCAACACCTACAACTATATCATTTGGTTGTACTACATAAGGGATTGATTTTCTTACTGGACCTTCACAAGCAGCTAAAGAAGCTGCTGCTGTGGTAAACCCAACATATTTCAAGAAATCTCTACGTGACGTTGATGATGTTTCTAATGTTTCTTTATCACCTAAAAACTCATCTGTAGGAATATCTTGTACAAACTCATTGCTACGTAGCGTTTCAACAACAGAACTACCTTTTAGTTCTTCAACACTTTGCCAGTATTTTTTGTTTGAAGCCATTTATATATGTGTTTTTCTACTTTCTAATTGATTAATAGTGGCACTTACCACACTCTTTTCCACCTAATTGTGCAATTGTCACTTGGTCAACGTTATACTTTGCTGCTAATTCTTTATGAATCTTAGCATAGTACTCATTACCTTTTAAGTCAACCTTCGTTGTTTTGTGACAGTCAATACACCAACCCATTGTTAATGGAGAGTATTGATATACTTCTTCCATTTCTTCAACTGGCCCATGACATTTTTGACATTTAACACCTCCAACAGTTACGTGTTGTGAGTGATTAAAATATGCAAAATCTGGTAAATTATGAACTCTAACCCATTTCACAGGCTTAGTATTACCAGTATATTCTAAGTTTTCAGCATCCCATCCGGCAGCTTCATAAATCTTAGCGATCTCTTTATCTAAATCTGTTTTAGTTAAAGTATGATCATCCATCACGACTTTAGTATCGTCAGCAACTTCAGAAATGTTCTTATGACAATTCATACAAACACTTATCGAAGGAATACCTGATGTTTTACTATGTTTTGCTGAAGAGTGACAATATTGACAATCTATCTTATTATCACCAGCGTGAATTTTATGTGAAAAAGCTATTGGTTGAATTGGCTGATATCCTTCATCTACACCTATTTGAAACAATGTTCCAAATAAGATATAAGCTCCTACCAACGCACCAAAAATCACGGCCAACACATGTAAAAAAGTGTTTTTCTTAATCCCTTCCCACAACTCAGCTGTTTGACCAAGTATTCCTGCTGTTTTAGGTGCTCCTTTTAATTCGCTAATTGTTTTTAACAGACTAGCAATAATTAAAAAAGCTGTAATAATAGCTGCTGCCAAAACGTACAATAACCATCTTGGAGCATCTCCTTTTTCTGACCCGCCAGCTACTGCTACTGCTTCACCTGCTTTTTTAATCTTCCCAACAGTTGTATAATAAAGAATATCATCAATATTCTTATCTGTTAACTGAGGAAAAGCTGTCATATTAGATTGCTTGTACTCTTCAAAAATTTCGTTGGCATCTTTATCTCCAGAAGCTCTTAACGCGGCATTATCTTTAATCCAAGATTTCAACCAATCATTTTCTCTTCTTTCTTCTATGCCAGCTAATTTAGGCCCCACAAGTTTTTTATCTAACTTGTGACATGAAGCACATAAAGACTTAAATAATTTTTTCCCTTCCTTTTGACGCGTCTCATCAATATCTTGCGAAAACGCAGAAAAGCTAACGAATAAAACTAAAAGGAAAGCTAAACTCTTTACGAGTGTCTGGGGTAACCTGCTGTGATGTTTCACACTTTTCATACTATTAAATATAAGTTTTGTATCTGTTTTGGCACAATTATTTCTATATACTTTTATAAATAACAGCATATAGAGAGCTGGACAAAAGTACTACTTCTGTCTAAATTGTGAAATGTTAAGAGATTGCTAATTCATAATTTATATTTATTCTAAATAACTATCGCAGACAATCTATTAAATTGCAAGTCGTTACTTTTGTAAAAAGTTTTAATAAAATGAAAAAGACAAGTATTATATTAACCCTAGTTCTAACTTTTACAATCGGTATTTTTAGTGCGATAGCACAAAGTAATTTCACTGAAAACAAAGACATTACCTCTCTAATAAAAAAGAAAAGAGAATACAACAAGCATAGCGGAACAGGTTATAGAATTCAACTATATAATGGACTAGAAAGGAAGGCAAAAAGCTTACGTTATAGATTTCAAGTTGAATACCCCGGCGTTTACACAAAAATTAAATATGATCAACCCGACTGGAAAGCACAAGTAGGTAATTACAAAACAAGATTACAAGCTGACAGAGCATTGAATAAAATAAGAGAAAAATTTAACGGAGCTATTGTTATTCCTCTATAAATCAAGATATACAATATAAAAAAAGCGAAATCAAATGATTTCGCTTTTTTTATATTGTTATTTAAGACATCGTTTTAGTACGCTCTTTTATCGCTTCCTTCATAAAAGTTAATAAACGCTTGATTTACTACTCGATTCCCTCCATCCGTAGGATAATCACCTGTAAAATACCAATCTCCCAAATTATCAGGACATGCTTTATGTAAATTACTTACATTTTGAAAGATTACTTCAATATCTGATGTAATCTCAGCAGTTTTTAACATTTGAGCAATTTTAGCTGAAACTTCTTTATCACTAAAAGGAGCATATACTTCTTTTACATAATTTACTACATCGCTATCATCGCTAAGTTCTTGCTTTTTACATTTAGCATATACCTCGTCGATGATATGATATTGATTAGTTTCTTTTAACAATTCTAAAGCTGCTTTAAAAGCTATAAAGTCATTAATTTTTGCCATATCTATACCGTAACAATCTGGATAACGAATTTGAGGAGCAGATGAAACTACTACTATTTTCTTTGGATTTAATCGGTCCAATATTTTAATGATACTTTTCTTTAAGGTTGTACCACGAACAATACTGTCATCAATAATCACCAAATTATCAGTCGGTTTTACAACGCCGTAAGTAACATCATATACGTGAGCTACTAAATCATCTCTACTACTATCATCTGTAATAAAAGTTCTAAGTTTAGCGTCTTTAATTGCTATTTTCTCAAAACGAGGTCTTTTAGAAAGGATATCAACTACCGTTTCTTTTGACAACTTTCCACCACCAGCTAAAATAGCCGCCGTTTTTTGTTGGTTCAAGACATCTTCAGCCGCTTCCATCATACCAAAAAATGAAGTCTCCGCAGTATTAGGAATGTATGAAAAAACAGCATTTTCTATATCATTATCAATTGATTTCAAAACTTCTGGAAAAACGTATTTTCCTAAATTTTTTCGCTCTTTATAAATTAAAGCATCACTTCCTCTAGAAAAATAAATACGTTCAAAAGAACATGCTTTTTTAGTACGTTGTTCCAAGACTGACTCCATTGACGTTTCGCCATTCTTTTTAATAATTAATGCGTGTCCTCTGTCTATCTCTTTAATCTTGTCAATATCAACATTAAATACTGTTTGAATTGCAGGACGTTCTGAAGCTACAACCACCACTTCATCATCTTGATAGTAAAATGCTGGACGAATAGCAGATGGATCTCTTAATACAAATGCATCTCCATGACCTAACAATCCTGCCATTGCATAACCCCCATCCCAGTTTTTCGCTGATCGTTGTAAGATTCGTTGAATATTTAAATGTTCTTCTATAAACGGAGAAGCATCTTTTTTACTAAACCCTGCTTCTTTTGCTTTAACGTATAAATCAGAAACTTCATCCTCTAAAAAATGGCCGATTTTTTCCATTACGGTAACAGTATCTGTAAATTCTTTAGGATGCTGACCTAACTCTATTAAATCATTTAATAATTGCTTAGAATTGGTCATGTTAAAATTACCCGCAACTATTAAACTTTGATGTTTCCAATTACTTTGGCGTAAAAAAGGATGTACACTTTCTATGGAGTTTTTGCCAAAAGTACCATAACGAACGTGCCCTAAAAACAAATTCCCTAAATATGGCACATTTTCTTCTTGCCATTTAGTGTCTTCTGCTTTTTCAGGATTTTCTTCTAAAACGCCGTTAATTCTTTCATTAACTTTCCCGAAAATATCTTTAATGGGCTGCGACTGATTAGATCGAATTCTACTAATATATCTTGTTCCAGGCGCCACATTAAATTTAATGCTCGCTAAACCTGCACCATCCTGTCCACGGTTGTGCTGTTTCTCCATTAACAAGTACATTTTATTTACACCATAAAATGCGGTTCCGTATTTATCTTTATAATATTGTAATGGTTTTAATAACCGAACCATTGCGATACCACACTCATGTTTAATAGCGTCACTCATTTGATAAAATATTTAATTGCGTGTTGTTGTTGTTGTTGTTGTTGTATAAAAAAATCCGCAGCAAAAAGCGCGGATTTTTATTTATGATAATTCTATATCAAATTGTGTTAATTCTTTAAAAGACTGTAAGCGTCTCTGTACTTCGTCTTTCGTTAGTTCTTCCATTCGCTGTGTTCCGAATTTCTCAACACAGAACGAAGCCAAATTAGAACCATAAATAATTCCATTCTTCATGTTTTCAAACGAAATATCTTCAGTTTTCGCTAAATACCCACAGAAACCTCCTGCAAAAGTATCTCCTGCTCCTGTAGGATCAAACACGTCTGCTAATGGTAATGCTGGTGCAAAGAACATTTTCCCTTCATTAAATAATAAAGCTCCGTGTTCTCCTTTTTTAATTACCACATATTTAGGTCCCATTTCATGGATTTTCTTCGCAGCATTTACCAACGAATACTCCCCACTTAACTGACGAGCTTCTTCATCATTAATTGTTATAACATCTACACGTTTTAAAACGGTATGTAAATCTGCCAAAGCAATATCCATCCAAAAATTCATAGTATCTAATACTATTAATTTTGGCTTTTCAGTCATTTGATCTAAAACAGATGCTTGTGTTAACGGATGTAAATTCCCTAACATTACAATACCAGCATCTTTAAACTCTTCTGGCACTAATGGCTGAAAATGCTCTAACACATTTAACTCAGTAACTAAAGTATCTCGAGAATTCATATCGTTATGATATTTACCGCTCCAAAAGAAAGTTTTCCCTTCTTTAACAATTTCGATACCATCAGTATTAATTCCTTTGTTGTTCATCATATCTAAATACGATTGAGGAAAATCTCCTCCAACAACAGAAACTACACCTGTTTTCACTCCAAATTGAGAAGCTGCTAAACCAACAAAAGTTCCAGAACCTCCTAATATCTTATCTGTTTTACCAAAAGGCGTTTCAATAGCGTCAAATGCGACTGTACCAACTGCTAATAATTTACTCATTTCTTATTTTTTTACTGTAATTTTGCACTTTTAAATAACGTGTCTTTAGACAGTGCAAAAATAGTTTTAAAAAATGACTATCAAAGAAATACAAGAAGAAATTATTGACGAGTTTTCTATGTTTGATGACTGGATGGAACGTTATGAATATATCATTGACCTAGGTAAATCATTACCTATAATAAATGACACTTATAAATTAGATGAAAATTTAATTAAAGGCTGTCAATCTAAAGTATGGTTATATTCTGAACTTAAAGAAAACACTATTGTGTTTACAGCAGATAGTGATGCTATTTTAACCAAAGGAATAGTCGCTTTATTATTGAGAGTGTTTTCAAACCAAACTCCACAAGCTATTTTAGAAGCTAAAACTGATTTTATTGATGAAATTGGATTAAAAGAACATTTAAGCCCTACAAGAGCAAACGGGTTAGTATCTATGGTGAAGCAAATAAAAATGTATGCGATTGCGCAACAATCGAAATTAATAAATTAAAGATACAGAAAATGACAGATAAAGAATTAGACGAATTAGGAGATAAAATAGTTGGTGTTTTAAAAACAATTTATGATCCAGAAATTCCAGTAGATATTTACGAATTAGGACTAATTTATGACGTATTCGTTTCTGAAGAAAATGATGCCAAAATTTTAATGACCCTAACTTCACCAAATTGTCCGGTAGCAGAAAGTTTACCTGTTGATATTGAAGAAAAGGTGAAGTCGTTGAAAGAGATTAACAAATGTGAAGTTGAAATTACTTTCGACCCTACTTGGACACAAGAAATGATGAGCGAAGAAGCGAAGTTAGAATTAGGGATGTTATAAAATGGCAAAAGAAATTATAAACCGAATTGCAAATAGCAAACTAATAACTATTGATCTTGAAGATTTTTACCCTCAAGGTGAGCGTGTTGTTTTCGACATTAAAGATTGGTTATATGAAGAATTAATTCTTCGTGAAAAAGACTTTAGAGAGCATGTGAAAAATCATGATTGGTCTCAATACCAAAATAGTTTTGTTGCGCTAACCTGCTCTTCAGATGCTATTATTCCATCTTGGGCTTACTTATTAATTTCAGCTGAACTTGCGCTGTTTTCTAAAAAGACAATAGTAGGTAATTTAGAATTACTGGAAACCGTAATTTATCAAGAAATTATTAATGAATTAGATACTTCTGAATACCAAGATAGCCCCGTTATTATTAAAGGGTGTACAAACAAACCTATTCCTCCTTCTGCCTATACTTTATTGATTGCTAAAATTCAACCTACAGCAAGAACAATTATGTTTGGTGAAGCTTGCTCAACGGTTCCTTTATATAAAAGGAGTAAATAAAAACGTAAATGACTTTTATTAAATTACGTTGTCACAAGTAAGAGGAAAACGTAATTTTCTACTTTCAAAAAATTATAAAATATACCATGAAAAAATTATTAGCTATCGCAATTTTATTCGGAGCATTAGCAGTTAATGCGCAAGAAAAAAAAGCAGAACCAAAGGATGGATGGAAAAGAACAGGTAACATTACTTTATTAGGAAATCAATCAATGTTTTCTAACTGGGTCTCTGGAGGTAACAATTCCGTTTCAGCTACATTAGGAATAAACTACGACTTTAATTTATTAAAAGGAGACTGGACTTGGGATAATAAACTAATTGCTCAGTATGGCTTAAGCCATACAAAAGGCACTGGAAGAAGAAAAACAGACGATATGTTTAATTTTAATTCTTTAGTCGGAAAAAAAGCAACAGGTTATTGGTCTTATTCTTTCTTTTTAAATATAAGATCTCAATTTGCAAATGGTTATGTTTATAATGAAGCTACTAAAGGCCCAAAAACATCTGGACTCTTTTCTCCAGGATATGTGACTTTTGGACCTGGTATGTTATGGAAAAAATCAGATAACTTTAAAATAAACTTAGCTCCTTTAACTTCTAAAATAACATTTGTTGGTCGTGAATTCACAAAATTAGTTTCAGCTTTTGGTGTAGATCAAGGAAAAACTTCAAATTACGAATTAGGTTTTTACGCTTCTTTATTCCACAAAACAACTATTATGGAAAATGTGTCTCTGGAGAATATTTTAAGCTTGTATTCTAACTATTTAGATACTCCACAAAACATAGATGTTACTCATCAGTTAAATATTGTAATGAAGATTAATAAGTATTTATCTACAAACTTAAGTTTACACACAATTATTGATAATGATGCCTCTAGTAGAGTACAATTTAAAGAAATATTTGGTTTGGGTGTAAACTACGGCTTCTAATCAGTTTACTTATAAATAACATAATCCTCAAGAAGAAATTCTTGAGGATTTCTTTTTGTTTACTTTAGCTTAAAACTTTAAAAGAATGACCTTATTATTAATTTACGCAACAATATCTATATTTTTCTCTTTTATCTGCTCAATACTAGAAGCAGTCTTATTAAGTGTAACATCTACATTTATTAATGTAAAAAAGAAAGAAGGGAAAGTTTTTGCAACACAACTAGAAGCTTTAAAAAAAGATGTTGATAAGCCCTTAATTGCTATTCTTACCTTAAATACACTTGCACATACTGTTGGTGCAATTTTAGTTGGGACAGAAGCTAAAAAGATATTTAACGATGACGGCTATGGTGTTTTTATTGTTTCTGCAGCGATGACCATTTTAATTTTAGTCGCTTCCGAAATCATTCCAAAAACAATAGGAGCTACCTACTGGAAGCAACTATCTAACTTTACTACCAAAGCTTTAAAAATAATGATATTCCCTTTAAAATGGACAGGGATTTTATGGACACTACAATTAACTACAAAACTAATTGGAGGAAAAGGAGGTCATGGTGAAAGTATTTTAAGTAGAGAAGATTTCTCGGTAATGACAGAAATTGCTGAACAAGAAGGTGTTTTTCAAGAAAACGAAAGTAAAGTAATTAGAAATATGCTAAACTTTAAAGACGTTCAAGCAAAACATATTATGACGCCTCGTACTGTTATTACAACTGCTGATGAAAGTCAAACTATTCAATCATTTTTTGAGGATAACAAATTATTACATTTTTCTAGAATTCCTGTTTTTTCTGAAAACCCAGATAATATAACTGGGTATTTTTTAAAAGACCAATTATTACTTGCCGTAATTGACAAAAAAGGAAATGAACCTTTAAAATCAATTAAAAGAAATATTATTATTGCTAGTCGAGATTTATCTATTCCTGATTTATTTGAAAAACTAGTTGAACAACGTGAACATTTAGCTTTAGTAGTTGATGAATACGGATCAGTAAGTGGGTTAGTTACCCAAGAAGACGTAATTGAAACTTTATTAGGCTTCGAAATTATGGATGAAAGCGATAATGTTGCAGACCTACAAAATTTAGCTAGAAAGAGTTGGGAAAAACGTGCTAAACGATTAGGTATTGTAGATGACAACAACAACTTATAATTTCATATAAAATAAAACCCCGAGCAATGCTCGGGGTTTTATTTTATATGAAATGTAAAAACAACTTAGTTATTAATAATCCAAGAAACATAATATAATTGCCCTATTTGACCAGACCCTGGCGCTACATAATATTCTTTTCCAAATAAATTAGTTCCTCCTATTTTAAAGGTAGACTTCATTGAAGGTATACGATAATTTACCTGAGCATCAATTACTGTTCTTGAGTCAACATCTCCTTTTACAAAAGTAGAAACCCATTTATATTCATCAGACCATCTTGCGTTTATATTAAACCCAAAATTTCTGTAAAGCTTATCATTTCCAAACTGTACTTTTACTGTATGCTTTGGTGTATTAAAATTTGGTTCGAATTGACCGTTATCTTTATCTTCAAGAGAATAATCATTAAAACTATAATTTAAACCAAAATCAAAACTCTTAAATAATTTTGTATGCATTCCTAAAGCAAAACCATACGACTCTATCTGAGATTTACTATTAGTAATAATATTAAATTCACGTACGTTACCTTGACTAAAAGCTACGTTTGCTACTTCATCTAATATTAAAACTCCATCCACTATATACCCAAAAGCATTGTTTGGAACTAACAGTTCATCTGCTGTTAACTGTCTATTTCCAAAAGGGTATACCTTTCCTCCGTTAGGAGTAACTACATCTTGTGTAAAAATAAAATTATCGTGTTTACTATAATAAGCATTAACATCTAAATCAAAATTTGTATTATTGTTTACGCGAAACATACTTCTGTACCCTAGTTCTATTGTTTTAACAACCTCTGGCAAAACCTCTCCATAAGTAGATTTCTCATAAGTATCTCCTGTATAAGTATCAACATCGTAATATACAGTTTTGGTAAGCAACGAATTATTAATTACCTCTCCTCCTGTTAAAGTTCTAGTTGTTCCAACATACTGCCCTGAAGCATTATCCCAAACATGGTAAAAGCTATTTTCATAAGAAATACGATCCAAATTATCCTTCACTGTTCCTACAGTTGTTTTAACTGATGGATTTAAAAACATATACTGTTCTTGAACTGTTGGGTTCCTAAAACCAGTTTGATACGAAGCTCTTAAAACATGATTTTGATCTTCATCTAAAGTATAATTCAACGCTAATTTTGGAGAATAATTTCCATCAAAATTATCTGCTTTATCATAACGAAGAGATCCTGTTACTTTTAATCTCTCATTAAATAGCTTCTTCTGAATTTGAGAATAAAAACCAAATTCTTCTATTTCAATCTCTTCTAAAGCGTCATTAAATAGCGTTCCTTTAGAGTTTGGGTTGTACTGTCTATAAGATCCTCCCACTTGAATATCTGCCCAATTATTTAACAATCTTTTAAAATTATAATTACCTCCTACATGCTTGTAACTACTTTTTTCATACAAAGCACTACCTCCTTCTGAAATCAACGTTGAAGTAACTCTATTAAACTCATTATTAAACAAGTTAGTATTAGGTTTTAATCTATTTACATCTGCTAACGCTCTTGCATCTTTGATTGTTCTATCGTTAAGGTATCTTTGCGTAACATATTCATTTCTCCAAGCACTACTAGATTCACCAGCTTCATTAAGAACTATTCCTGTTTTTGTTAAATCGTATGAATTACCTGAGTCGTTTCCTGTATAATATCCTCTAATATAAAAATCTTCTCCTTTAACCTCTAATTTATGTTGTTCTGTATAATAGTTACGCTGTACAAATCTACTAGATCCTTGAAAAAGATTATCTCTTAAAGAAAGCCTTGAAGTTAATTGAATCTCTAAACTTTCATCTTTAAATGGTCTAAAATATAAAGAACCTGAAAATCGTAAGTTATTTGTTTTAAAATCATTTTTTAAAAGCTCACTTTCACTGTACCCCGTTCTTCTCGCAAGTGTACCCCATTTAATTTCCTCAATCCCTGGTCTAATAGAAGCTAAAGCAGAATTATAACTTGACAAATCTCCGAAAGTTTCATCTCCATAAGTATTAACTCCATCATAATTAACAGTTGAATCTATATTTCCTCCTACTAACTGACTTGTATCAACTTCTTTATTTCTCAAATCATTTGCATGCCATTCCTCAGCCTCAAAATATGAAAAATTTACTTTAGCAGCGAAAGATTCGCTAAATTTATAGGCCATTCTTACTGCTACATCATAAAAAGGATTATTACCTCCTTCTTTCTGGCTCATATACCCACTCTTAAACATAGTACTAATCCCAGTGTAATCAAATGGGTTTTTAGTATTCATAAGCATTAGACCATTGTACGCATTGGCTCCATATAAAGCTGATGCTGCACCTGGTAAAATTTCAACACTTTTTATGTCTAATTCTGAAACACCAGAGAAATTTCCTGTGCTAAAACTTAAAGCCTGTGCTGCCGTGTCCATACCATCTATCATTTGAACAAAACGCGAATTACTGAAATCAGAAAAACCTCTTGTATTGATTGACTTGAACCCATAACTTCCTTCTCTAGATTGTATCCCTTTTAAATTTGCAATACCATCATAAAAAGAGTTAGATGAGGTTCTCTTTATATCAGTTAAACCAAGTCTTTCAATTGTTACTGGAGATTCAATAATTCTTTCTGGTATTCTCGAAGCTGAAATAACAATCTGATCTAATAAAAAATTTTCTTTTAAAATTATTTTAATTGATTTTTTTAAACCGGTAATAACAAGCTCTTCAGTCTGATAACCAAAAGCTGAAATTATTAGTTTTATTGGCAATTCTTGATCAAGGCTTAACGTAAATTCACCTTTTTCATTTGATGAAGTACTTTTACCTTCTAAAGTAATTTTTGCATTATAAAATGGCTCTAGATATTCATCATAAACTAGACCTTTAATTTCTACTTGTGCGTATGACAATACTGCGCACAAAGTAAAGACAATCATTAATAACTGTTTTTTGAACATTTCCTAAAATTTTATTTTTATATAATAATGAAGTTATTCCTCTAATGAGAAATTAATTGGAAATCCATACTTTACAGAAGTACGTTTTCCATCTTTTTTTGCAGGTTTAAAATTCGGTAACTTTGAAACTACGCGAATAGCCTCATCGTTTAATATTTCACCATCATCTGGACCTAATGTTTTGATGTTTTTGACATTTCCATTTTTATCAATAACAAATCTCACCCAAACTTCCCCTGTTATATGAGACCTGATTGCTTCTGCAGGATAATTAAAGTGTTTGGAGATATGTTTTATCATTTCATTGTTAAAGCAATCAGATTTTTCATTCTTTTTTGCTTTTTCACAACCTTTAAAAACAGGTATCCTATCTACATGTGTAAATCGTTGTGCTTTATCAACTTCTTCTTTTGAAAGCTTATTCTTAAGTCTTTCAATATTCTGTTTTATATTTGTTTTCTTTGGAGTACCAACTACCTCTAAATTAGTTGTTTGTTTTTTTACGGATGAAGAACCAATACCCGAAGTACTTAAACTATTAATTGATGCTATAGCCTTTTTCTTTAATACTCTTTTTCTTGCAGATACTCTAACCCTAATTTGACGTGATCTTTTATCTTTCGATTTTTTTAATGGCGTAATTGCACATTTAGTAATGCTAATACTATTTAAATCCATCTCTGAACTATCAGGTGACTCACATACTTCTTGTGCAACAACTGACAACGTACTAATAACAAACAACAATATAAATAATAAGTTTCTCATAATAGGGAATTTACACTAATTTAAGATCATTAAATTAATATTTTTAAGGGGGGTGCAAGTATACAGATAAAAAAAATTAAAACAAAAAAAAGGGAGCGAATTAAATTCGCTCCCTTTTTTTATATAAAAGCTGGGTTAACTAGTTGTTAATCGTCCAAGAAATATAATATAAAGAACCTATTAAACCCGAACCTGGTGCAACAGTATATTCTTTACCTGTTAAGTTAGTTCCTCCAATTTTGAATTTTGATTTCAAAGAAGGAACTCTATAGTTTATTTGAGCATCTAAAGTCGTTCTATCTTCAACAACACCATCTAAAAAACTAGATTGCCAGAAAAATTCATTTTGCCACCTAACATTAACATTAAATCCAAAGTTTTTAAATAAACTAGGATTACCAAACATTGCTTTAACTTGGTGCTCTGGCGTATTAAACCCTGGCTTAAAATCTGGATCAGAACTCTTGTCAAAAATCATTTTACTCATGGTATAATTAGCACCGAAATTAAACTTCTTAAACACCTTCGTATTTATACCCACACCTATACCGTATGAATCGATATCTGCCAAAGAGTTTGTATTCAGTGTAAAAATAGTTACATCTCCATTTTCAAAAGCGGTATTCCCTCCAATTAGGCCATCATAATTAGGAGTATAAACATCTTTAAATGCTACAAAATCTTTATACTGATTATAATACCCATTAACATCTAACTCAATTATATTAGTATCGCTTATATTAATAATACTTCGATAACCCAACTCATAAGAAGCAACTCTTTCTGCTTTTATAGGATCAACATTAGACTTAACAAAATTACCATTTTCAAGAATGAAAGATTTATTAAAAGCATCATTCCCTGTTAACGTATTTGTTGATCCATCACGATTAACTACAGAGGTAGAGAAACGATCTAAATTATCAATAGAAGTTCCTAATATAAATCTATTTGGTCCTGATTTTAACCCGAAATACTGCTCTGCTGTACTTGGATTTCTAAAACCTGTTTGATATGAAGCCCTTAAAATTTTATTTTTATTCCCACCTACATCATAAGTTAAAGCAACCCTTGGTGAATAATCTCCTTCAAAATTATTTACCTCATCATAACGTAATGAACCTGTAAACTTTAAACGGTCATCTAAAAACTTTTTTTGTATCTGCGCATACAAACCAAACATATCGAATACAATCGGACTATCCTTATCTGTAAACAAAGTTCCTTGAGAATTAATATTAAATTGTCTATAAGAACCTCCTACTTGAATTTCAGCCCAATTAATTAAATCTTTAAAATTATAATTTCCGTCTGCATGATAATATCCTGTATTATCAGTTAACCCTGCTCCTCCTTCATTAATAGCTAATCTTTTAACCTCATTTAACGCGCTATTAAACGCAACAGTACCAGGTACTAACCTATCTCTATCTGCAAAAGTTCTCGCAACTAAATGACTTCTTGAAGGCACTCCTGGAACAATCCCTGCATAAGCAGCTACATACTCCCCAAACCATTTTGTTGAAGAAGGGCTATATTTCTCATTTATAGCTAATGCTGCAAATCGTAAATCATGAGTTTTATCACCTGTTGAATTACCAGTGTAATAACCTCTTAAAAAGAAATTTTTTCCTAAAACCTCTAATTTATGTTGTTCTAAATAATATCCTTCTTGTGAGAACCTGTTGGTTCCTTGGTATAAATTGTTACCCGTTGAAAAGCGAGAATTATAAATTATTTCTAGCTTATCATTCCCCATAGGTCTATAATGTAATGAGCCATCAAATTTAACGCTCTTACCATTATAATCATATAATTCATTTTCAGCATAACCTGTTCTACTTATACTTTGGTTTCCTAATGTAGCTATAAGCGCTGGTGGTAAACCTAGGCCCTGAGCAACAGTACTAATAGGAACGGAAAATTCATCGCCATACGTATTTACTCCATCATAATCTGTAGTATCATCTTCTTTCCCTTCTCTCTTCCCAGATACAACTACTCCTCCTACTCCATTGGTATTCCTTCTGTCATTTGCATGCCATTCTTCAGCTTCAAATACAGATAAATTTACTTTTGCCGCAAAATAATCACTAAACTTATAAGCCATTCTAACACCAACATCATAAAAAGAATTATTCCCTGCTGCTTCTTGTGTAATTTGACCTGTTTTATAATAAGTACTTATTCCATCATAAACAAACGGATTCTTACTTGTCATTAATAAAATACCGTTAAATGCATTTGCCCCATATAATGCAGAAGATGCACCTGGAAGTATCTCTACATTTCTTACGTCTAATTCAGATAATCCTAAAAGATTACCTGCTGAGAAATTTAATGCAGGAATAGATGATTCAACTCCATCGACTAACTGAACAAACCTTGTATTGTCAAATGTAGAAAAACCACGTGAATTTATTGATTTATAACCATAACTAGCTTCGCGTGATTCTATACCTTTTAAATTAGCCAAACCATCATAAAAAGAAACTGATGTGCTTCTCTTCATATCGGTAATTCCCATTCTTTCAATAGTTACTGGAGATTCTATAATTCGTTCAGGAGAACGTGATGCAGAAATTACAACCTCATCTAAGGTTGTATTCTCTTTTAAAATAATATTCAATTCTTGATCTTTAGAA
Source organism: uncultured Tenacibaculum sp. (assembly GCA_965364955.1). Classification (GTDB taxonomy): domain Bacteria; phylum Bacteroidota; class Bacteroidia; order Flavobacteriales; family Flavobacteriaceae; genus Polaribacter. Next base: position 24,935 of record CBDTZS010000003.1, read on the forward strand.
GTAATTTCAATTACTTCAACTTTATAACCAAAAGCTGAAACTTGAATAGAAAATGGAAAATTTGATTTTACTACTAATGTGAAATTACCATCAATATCAGAAGTTGTTTTACCTTGTACTGAATTTATTAACGCACTTGGAAAAGGCTCTAAATATTCATCATAAACTTTTCCTGTAATTTCAGTTTGCCCATAAAAAGCAATACTACACGTAAGAAAAACTATTAATAGTAGTTTTTTAAACATAATTATTGGTTTTAATTGATGTATTTGTTTACTCGTCTAAGGAAAATGTGATAGGAAATCCGTATTTCACGGAGGTACGACTTCCATCTTTTTTAGCTGGTGAGAACTTGCCTAATTGAGCAACAACTCTTTTCGCTTCTCTATTTAAAATTTCACCATTCTTAGGACCTAATGCTTTTATGTTACGAACTTCACCATCTTGATCAATGATAAAACGAATCCATACTTCCCCTTGAATAGATTCTTTTATCGCTTCACTAGGATACCTAAAGTGTTTAGAAATATGATTTACCATTTCTTCATTAAAACAATCAACCTGTTCACTTTTTTTGGCTTTTTTACAGCTAGCAAATAGAGGTATCTTATCAACGACACTAAATTTAGAAGCTTTTCTTACTTCTTCAGCTGATAATTTATTTTTAATATCAGCTATATTATTCTTAAGAGATAAAGATTTTGTTATTTCCGTTTTTTGATTTGTGTTTTCAATGCCAGTAGTACCTAAACTACCAATACCTGAAACAGCCTGCTTCTTCAACACCTCTCTTTTCTTAAGATATCTTCTATTCGCAGAAACTTTTACAGATATTTGTCTTGATTTTTTGTTTTTTTTATCTTTGGAATCTTTAATAGTACATTTCGTGACACTTATACTATTTAAGTCTACTTCAGCTTCATCTGAAGATTCACAAACTTCTTGTGACACAATATTTATTGAGAAAAATAATATTAATATTACTAGGGGAAATAAATTTTTCATAATTTGGGGAATATTATTTGAAACCACAAATATATTTATTTAGTTTTATTAAACTGTTAAAAAACAAAAAAACAGTGTTTTACCTCTGTTTTTTTTAATTATTCAAGTCTAAAGAGAAATTCATTGGAAAACTATAAGACACATCTAAGACTATTCCATTTTGCTTCCCTGGAGTAAAAAGAGGCAGTAAAGAAACTAATCTTTTTGCTTCTCTCTTTAAAATTTCATGATCTTTATTTCCTTTCGTTACGATATTTTTAACCTTACCATTTTTATCAATAATAAAGCTTACCATAATTTCTCCTTCAATTCCTCTTTCCATTGCTTTTTCAGGATACTGAAATGTAGTGTTTATGTGTTTCTGCATTTCTTCGTTAAAACAGACAGCCTTATCTACTATGCCCTCAGCACAAGATGCAAATAATGGTATTTCCTCAACTAAATCAAAAGGTATTTCTTCAACTTTTAACTCCCTTCTTGAAACTAACAAGAACGGAGTATCTAAATCATTAATAATTGCAATATTTGCGATCAGATTTATTTTTAAATTACTCGCTAAATAAACGGTTTGATTTAAATAAATTCGTTTTTTAAAATATCTCTTACTAGAAATAGTTATGTCATTAATATTTCCCTTTTTATTCTTGTTTTCACCTTTTACTACAGCGCACTTGTTAACGGTATTGATATCAACCAGTGTTTTATTTTCTGAGACACAAACTTCTTGAGAAGAAATTTGCAGCACAGTAAAATACGTGACTAATATTATAATTAAATTTTTCATTACAATTTTTTTAAATTCTAAGTAAGTAATTCAATCTGTTTTTAAAAAAATAAAACACTATTGAATGCGATCTATCTATATTATTTAATAAAGAGTAAGGAATACGGTGTTGAATTTATACTTTGGAAAATATTACCAAAAAGGATTTTTGATAATTCGAAACGAGAGGTGTTAATATTTTTCATTTTTGGGGGGGGCTAAAATGTTTAAAAGTACTGTTTTTTACTACTTGCTTACCTGTTAAGCGCTACTAAATATAATAAAAAAAACGCATAGATAAAAAATATTTACGCGTTTTCTTGTTAAAAAGTTTATTTATCTCAGTGTTTACTCGTGTTCTTGATATAAAAAATCATTATACGGAAATCGTTGAATGTGTATCTTTTTAACTTCTTCGTACACTTTCTCCTTAAAATCTTCTAAATTATCTTTAGTAAGAGCAGATATAAAAAGGCTTTCTTTGCCTAAATCATTCATCCATGTTTTTTTCCAATCAGCAAGTGTATAATGGGCCTTTGTTTTTTCTGTGATTAGATCATCTTCTGCAATCGTTTCATGGGTATATGCATCAATTTTATTAAAAACCATTACTACAGGCTTATTTGCACTACCTATTTCTTCTAAAATTTTATTTACAGAGGCTATATGATCTTCAAAATTAGGGTGACATATATCCACTACATGCAATAATAAGTCAGACTCACGAACTTCATCTAAGGTCGATTTAAATGACTCAACTAACTGAGTTGGTAATTTTCTAATAAACCCAACGGTATCTGTCATTAAAAAAGGAATGTTTTTAATGACTACCTTCCTTACCGTTGTATCAAGTGTCGCGAATAATTTGTCTTCTGCAAATACATCACTTTTACTTATTACATTCATTAAGGTTGATTTCCCAACATTTGTATATCCGACTATCGATACACGAACCATTTTACCTCTATTCTTTCGTTGTACTGCCATTTGCTTATCGATAGTGATAAGCCTTTTCTTTAATAAAGTGATTTTTTCACGGATAATACGACGGTCTGTTTCTATTTCTGTTTCACCAGGTCCACGCATACCAATACCCCCCTTTTGTTTATCAAGGTGAGTCCACAATCTTGTTAATCGAGGTAACAAATATTGACATTGCGCTAATTCCACTTGCGCTTTAGCTGAACTTGTTTGAGCTCTACTTGCAAAAATGTCAAGAATCAAATTCGTTCTGTCTAATACTTTACAACCTAATTCATTTTCAATATTCCTTAATTGCGCAGGTGATAGTTCATCATCGAAAATTGCAGTACTAATACCATGTGATTCAATATATACTCTTACCTCCTCTAATTTTCCTGTTCCTAAAAAAGTTTTAGGATTCGGTTTTTCCATTTTCTGAACAAAACGCTTTACAGTAACACCTCCAGCAGTTAAAGTTAAGAACTCTAACTCATCTAAATATTCTTCAGACTCTTTTTCGTTTTGCTTTTGGGTGATAATACCAATTAAAACTGCTTTTTCTGATATTTCTTCACGTGTTTCTTCCATAGTATGCAAAAATACAAATTTATCAACTTAACCAATCTCTTTTCATTTATTCTTTATCTCGTTAATTATGATTACTTCAGTTACTTTCTTTTTTAATACGGGCAACACTTCTTTTGCAAACCATGGATTTTTTGTTAGCCAAAATCGATTTCTTGGAGAAGGATGTGGCAATACAAAATACTTAGGCAAGTATTCTTCAAAAGAATTAACGGTATCTGTTAGTGTTCTTTTTACTGTTTCTTTTAAATAATATTTCTGTGCATACATCCCTATTAAAATTACCAACTCTATATTTGGCAATTGTTCTAATAACAAATGATGCCATTGAGGTGCACATTCTTTTCTTGGAGCTAAATCTCCTGACTTACCCTTTCCTGGATAACAAAACCCCATAGGAATAATGCCAAAATTTTTAGTGTCATAAAACTGTTCATCTGTAACTCCTAGCCACTTCCTTAACTGCTTACCACTTGCGTCATCCCAAGGGATACCCGAATTATGAACTTTAACTCCTGGTGCTTGACCTATGATTATAATTTTTGAATCTTTATCAGCAAATACAACCGGCCTAGGTTTAATAAAGTTTTCGCATATTTTACATTGCTGTATTTGTAATAGTAAATCATTCATCTTATAAAGTTAACATTAAAGCACAAAAAAACACTCGCTTTTTAAAACGAGTGTTTTCTTTCAAAATTTGATACTTATTTTAATTGTTTATTGCAAAACTGGCTGCTTTACCAAACTCTGCTAATTGCTCTAAAATGTTTTTGAAAAAGTTTTGAATCCCCTTTAGTAATTGTGTTTTCATAATTATATTTATTAATATCCCCACAACAAATATACAAGTTTAACTACCTGTTATCTAGATAAATAACTGATATTGTATATTTGGTATATAATTATGTGTAATTGGTAATTTCTGTTTTACAATTTACAGAAATATTAAATTTTAATGAAGTCATTAAACGAAATATAATAAGGTTGGTCTTTAAAAACAGGTAATTCTACACTCTCTGCGTTTGCAATACCAATACCTGCAAACCAAATTTCTGCGTTTTGTTTTTTTGAATGCTCTTTAAATGTTTCCATCCATAAAACATCATATTCTTCTGGTGATTGAATGTTATTTGTTGTTTTTACCAAAACAAAAATGGTAGGTTCTCCTTTTCTAAATAAAACAAACTGTGGGTGTTTTTTGAGTTCGCTATTAATTGCAACAAACTCATAACCCTTTTCTTGTAGTTTTTTACCCACAATGTTCATTCCTAAATTATGGAGTTCTTGCTGGGTAAGTACCTGCATTATTTTCTCTTATTTCTTAAGTTGAAGTTTTTATCTCCTTTTGTCTTAGGTTTTTTATATTTTTTTGCAATTTCTCTACGATAAGACCCTCCTTGATTCGTTTTACTATTCTTTTCACTCTTTTCATGAAAAGCAGGGCCAGGAACGTATTCTAAAGAAGTTCTATTTTTATCACTTTCTCCATCTTCTTTCGGACGCTCTTCTTCTGTTAATTGTTTGGTTATTTCAACCTGTTCAGGAATTTCTGCTTTCGGAATTTCATAATTCATCAACTCCTCAATTCTATGCTTAGCTTCCTGTTCGTCTTTTGTTGAGAAAAGAATTGTTTTTCCTTCATGTTCTGCTCGACCAGTACGACCAATTCTGTGCATATAATTTTCAGGGAAGTAAGGTGTATTAAAGTTTATTACATGTGTAACTTCCTCTAAATCTAATCCACGAGCAATAACATCGGTTGCTATTAAAATTCGTTTTTCTCCATTGTTAAATTGCTCGATAGAACGCATACGATAATTTTGTGTTTTATTCGAATGAATAACACATGACTGAGAAGGGAATTCTTCTTTTACACATTCAAATAATCGATCCGCATTTCTTTTATTCGGAGCAAAAACTAGTACTTTACTATACTCACTTTTATTATACAGTAATTCGTGTAATAAATTAACCTTTGTATAAAAGTTAGGTACATCGTAACTAATTTGCTGAATATTATCAAGTGGAGTTCCACTAACTGCTATAAAAATCTTTTTAGGTGCTGTAAAAAAATCATCAATCAATGCCTCTACATCTTCTGTCATTGTTGCAGAGAACATAATGTTTTGACGCTTTTCAGGTAATAAGTCAAAAATATTTAATAACTGAAATCTAAACCCTAAATCAAGCATTACATCAACTTCATCAATCACTAATTTCTGAATTGATTTCAGCTTCAAAACTTTACTTACAGCTAAATCATATAAACGACCTGGAGTAGCGACTATAACATCTGCTCCTAATACAACTTCTTGTTTATGACGATTCAAATTAATACCTCCAAAAACACCAATAGTACGTAATGTCATGAACTCTGAAAGTTTTTCAATTTCATTAACTACTTGCACTACTAATTCACGTGTTGGTACTACAACAAGCACTCTAGGATGTAACTGTTTTGAGAACTTTAAATCGCGAAGTATAGGTAACATATATGCGAATGTTTTACCCGTACCTGTTTGAGCAATACCCACAACATCTTTACCCGATCGTATAATAGGAAAGGCTTCTTCTTGAATTGGTGTTGGGTTTACAAAACCTAATTCTTCAATTGAATTTCGTAATGGATTTGATAAATCTAAATCTTGAAAAGTAATCATTTACAGTAATTTGCCGCAAAGGTACGCTTTCTATTACCAAATACCATAAGTATATTACTTTGACAAAATGTAAAAGCTTTTAATGACATTAGCTTGAATAAATATAACTTTACAATGGAAGCATTTATACTTTTTACCAAAAAAAAATAGTCTTTGAATACTAGATCTATGTTTTCTTCCTAAATTTTTTGAATTACATTTTGGACAATTCATGTTTTATTTTTAAGTAATTTCTAAAAAACAAAATGATTCTTGCTGAAAAAATTCCTAAGTGTTTAAAATTAGTATCTAAACGATACTTTTTTAAGTATAAAAAAACCGAAACAGAAATGTTTCGGTTTTTAACATCATTCCTAGGCCTTAACCTAGCAATGATTTATTTAAAATTGATATCTAATCAACATTTCAATAGATCCATTGTTGTTTATGTCATTAATTTCAGAAGTAGTAAAATCATAGGCAGCACCAAAACGTAGGTTTTTTGTCATATTAAATAATGTGAAGATTGAATACGACTCATCTAATCTGTAATTCATACCTGCTTGAATATTATTATAATCAACCGTTGTGTTAATATCTGTAGAAGACGGAGCTCCTTCAGTGCTTCTATACATAAACCCAGGTGTTATTTTTACAGTTTCAGAAACTTTAAAATGGTATCCTGCACCATAATACATGTGTAAGTTATCTACAGCTGCTCTTGGTGTATTTCCTTGTTTTTCATAACGTTTTCCTTTTAAAAAATTAGGCGTAGAAAGTGTTACATAATAATTTTTATGCTTTAAATATAAACCAGCACCTAAATGTGTATTAAAGAAACTTTGATTACTTACAAATAATGGGTCATTTCCTGGAGCACCAGCATTGTTTAAGTCAATATTAACAAACCCTCCACCAAATTTTGCTCCAAAGAATAAATTATGAGTTTCAGATATTTTTAACTTATATGATACATCTATAGCTACATCTGTTTCACTTAAAACAAATACTTTATCATTTATTATAGAAACACCAAGTCCTAAATTATTTTTTAAAGGAGTAGAATAAGAAAGTGTTTGTGTACTCGGGGCATTATCTATCCCTATCCATTGACTTCGGTGAGATAAATTTATCTCACCTGTATCATTAGACCCTGCATACGCAGGGTTAATGATATTCATGTTAAAATTATATAATGTAAAATTAGGGTCTTGTTGTGCAACTAATATATTAATAGCAAAAAGTGTTGCAAATAAGCTAATTTTTGAAATTGATTTCATTTTGTTCTTTTTAAATTTTATTGAAATAATCATTTAGCTACTTTTATTAATAGTTAATATATAACCAACCCTGAATTGGTTTTATAGCTCCATCATTTAATTCTATGATAAACAAATAAGGACCTACAGGTAATCTCTCTCCATTTCCTCCTTTATTTGAAATACCATTCCATGTGTTTTTATATGCTTTTTGCTCAAAAACCATTCTACCTGATCGATTAAATACTTTTACCGTATTATTAGGGTATAAGTAAATATTATCTATCGTCCAAGTATCATTAATACCATCTCCGTTTGGTGAGAATCCGTATTTTTTCTTTTGGGTAATAGCGCTTGTACAGCTAGTAGTATCTGTATCAATGTAATTAATAATACCATCATTATCACAATCTTCTTCTACATCAGGTGTTCCATCACCATCTGTATCTTGTTGATCTGAATTTGGAATATCAGGACTATTATCATCCACATCTAATACTCCATCGTTATCATCATCTTCATCTGTTATATCTGGGTCTCCATCTCCATCAGTATCTGCTAAAATGGTTAAAGTTCCATTTATACTTGTAATTGAATAATTAGCGTCTACCCCTGTACTTAAACTAATACTTACGGTTCCGGCAGGTGTGTTATTTGTTGCCGTTGTGCTTGCTACTGGAGCTGTGTCTAAATCAGTAGGAGTATCTGCATTTACAAAACCATTATAAGTTATCGTAAATGTAGGATTCACTTTTCCAAATACTTTATCCTTATCATCTGCTGTTGCTGTTAACATTGCTTTTTCAATAGTTAACGTACCATTTACAGTTGTGATGTTATAATTATTATCAGCTCCTCCTGCTGTTGTAATTACATAGGTTCCAACATTTGTAGTTACTGTTGCTGTTGATGCAGCGGTTGGTGCTGTATCAATATCTGCTAAACTATCCGATCCTTTGAAACCGCTATATGAAATTGTAAAGGCTGGATTTGAATCTCCATATTCCTTACTCTTATCATCTGCTGTTGCTGTTAACATTGCTTTCCCAATTGTTAATATTCCATTTACAGTTGAAATAGTATAATTATTATCTGCTCCCCCTGCTGCTGTTATTACTGCTAAACCAACAGATGTGATCGTAGATGCTGTTGATGCAGCAGTTGGTGCTGAATCAATATCTGCTACACTATCAGACCCTTTGAATCCACTATATGAAATCGTAAAGACTGGATTCGCTTCTCCATATTCTTTACTCTTATCTTCTGCAGTTGCTGTTAAAATTGCTTTTCCAATGGTTAAGGTTCCGTTTACAGTTGAAATAGTATAATTATTATCTGTTCCTCCTGTTGCTGTAATTGTTGCAGTTCCTACATTTGTAGATATTGTTGCCGTAGAACTTACAGTTGGTGCTGTATCAACATCTGCTACACTATCCGATCCTTTGAAACCGCTATATGAAATTGTAAAGGCTGGATTTGCTGCTCCATATTCTTTACTCTTATCTTCTGCAGTTGCTGTTAATGTTGCCTTATTTACTGTAAGAGTACCGTTAATATAACTTGGTGTATAGTTATTATCACTAACAGCATCTGGTTTAATTGTATATGTACCAACATTATAAGGTGATGAACCAACAATATAAACATAAGCTCCTGTATCTAATACAGATGCATCTTCACCATTTTTAAATGTTCCATATTCAAAATCAATTGAGAAATTATCACCATAATTAATCGTTGTATTTTTAGCTGTCACAATTAATGTTGCTTTACCAATTGTTAAGATTCCTTTTTCTGTTGCGATGATGTAATTGTTATCAGAACCTCCTATTACTGTAATATCCGCAGTTCCTACATTGGTAGTTGCTGTAGCTGTTGATGAAACTGTTGGTGCAGTATCTAAAACAGTTTTTGTTTCTCCATTTTTAAAACCGCTATAACGAATTGTAAACGCTGGATTAACTGCTCCGTACTCTTTAGATTTATTATCCGCAGTTGCAGTAATAGTTGCTTTATCAATAGTTAAGGTAATATCCTTAGTACTTGCAGCGTATTGGCCATTAACGGCTTGTGTTGCTCTAACAGTTATGGTTGCTGCGTTTCCTAAAGAAGCTGTTTTATTATTAATTCCAGAAAGGCTTGTTCCATTAGCTGCTCCTATAATTGAGTAGGTAATTGTTCCTTGAGAATTTGACGTTGCTGCTAAATTAAAGTTAGCATCTCCATAGGTTTTATTAACATTTGCAAACGTAATTGTTGGTGCTACTCTTAATTCTGTAGCAAATCGCCATGTTGTTTTGTCTGTAATACCTGCAAAATTATTATTGCTCGCATCTTTAAATGCTGTTGTTGCTACCTTAACATAATAACTTTTATTATATGCCAAAGCAGTTGTTGGGTTTATGGTTGCTAATTTATTAGTAGTAGCTACATTACCGCTTGTTACATTAATTGTTTCTACAAGGCTATCATCACTAGCGTCATATATGCTAATATTTCCTGTATTAGCATATATGTTTTCGTTAAAGGTAAGCAACAAGTTACTATTTAAAGTAATCTCTGTTGCCCCGTCGAATGGACTAAAGTTCGTAATTGTTGGCGCAGTAACGTCATTTACCGTGATTGTAAAACTCTGGTTTACGGTACCTCCATTGCTATCATTAGCACTTAATGTTACATTATGACTTCCTACATTACCTAAAGTATTTCCGGTCAATACTGAACCATTATTTACTTTCGTTTTTATTTGATGATTACTCCTATCTACTGCATATACATTTCCAGACGTGCTGACATCTACACCCCAGGTTTGCCCTATGCCTGACATTACAGTCGTCTCGACTCCATTTGAAAAATCTAGCTTATTTACTACTCCATTTGCTGTATAATAAAAATCACCATTTGCATCATGAGCTAATCCTCCATTGATTGTAAGTCCTGAAAATTCTTCTGTTACCACTGCAGCAGGTGTTACTTTAAATATTTTTCCCCCTCTACTGCTTATATAAACATTATTAGAATCGTCAATTGACAAACCTGCGACTTGTGAACCTCCAGTAGCACTGTGCGCAAAAAGAACTGCTGCTGAACCTGGTACAATTTTATACAAATGCCCTGTATTATATTCTGCTCCATATACATTTCCTTCACTATCAACCACAACATCTGTTACCTGATTAATAGTCCCTAAAGTAGTTACAACTCTTTCTGGTGTAATTTTTCTAACACTATTTCCATCGGCTACATATACATTTCCCGTATCGTCAATATCCATTCCATAGATACTACTAAAAGTAGCATTGGTTCCAGTACCGTCTAAACTACCCGAACTACCGCCCCCTGCAAATGTAGATACGATTCCATCAGGTGTAATTTTCCTGATTTGAATATGAGTTCCAGTATAATTACCGTTAGTTCCAACGTACATATTACCACTTGCATCTACAGCAATACTAGTAGGGTCATGGAATTGAGCTGTTGTTTTGTCTCCATCTGTATTCCCAACTGTACCAGCTCCAATTGTACTCAATATATCTATTTTACCAAATGTTAACCAACTAGGTTTCGTAATTGCTGTAACTGTTACAGCATCACCATCTACATCATTGGTTGTAATATTATAGGTATACGCACTGCCTTCATTAACAGAAGTAACTGCTGTTGATGTAAAGGTTGGAGCGGTGTTTATAGTTGTAAAAATCTTTATTGAAGACTCTGTAGTACCCACACTATTGGTTGCAAAAGCAATAACACTATAACCACTGTTTGCATTTAAACCTGTAAGTGCTTTGGTAAATGCTCCTGTTGTTCCGGTAACTATTACTTTAAAAACAGTTGTGTTGTTTACCTCTGCTAATGTTAGTGAGCTGTCGTTAGCTGTTAATGCATACACAAAACCTCTTTCGGTAATTGTTGCTCCGCCATTTGCAGTTACGTTTCCATTTACTGTAGCTCTACTTGCTGTAATCGTTGTTGCTGCAGCCGTAGTTAAAGTAGGTTTTCCTTTTACCGTAATTGTAAAACTTTGGTTTACGGCACCTCCATTCCCATCATCTGCTTTTAAAACTACATTATGTGTACCTACATCTGCAGCAGTTGGTGTTCCTGTCAGTACAGTATTTTTTGATATTTTTTTTATTTTATCACTACCTGAAACATAGATATCTCCAAAAGAATTTATAGCAACACCTTTAGGAAAAACAAATTGAGTATCTACTGCTACCGTAGTTACAACATTTACTAATGTAATTTTTCTGATTTTTTTATTGAATGTATCAGCAACATAAATATTTCCAGAAGAGTCGACAGTAATGTTTCTTGGAGCACTAAATGAAGCTGCTGTTCCAATACCGTCTGCAAAACTAGATGTTCCTGAACCTGCAAGCGTAGTTACTACTCCTGCTAATGATATTTTTCTAATCCTATGATTAAAAGTGTCGGCTACATATAAATTCCCCGCAGCATCTATCGCTATTCCCATAGGTTGTTTAAATTGAGCAATAGCTACAACCCCATCTTTATAACCAGATGTTCCACCTGCTAGAGTGGTAACTACACCTCCTGATGTAATTTTTCGTATTGCACTATTAGAAGACTCTGCTACAAAAACATTTCCTGATGCATCTACAGCAACTCCACTAGGGGTGTCAAATTGTGCCGCAGTTCCTACTCCATTTGTAAAACCTCTTGTATAACCTGCTAGGGTAGTTACAACGCCCGTAGGCGATATTTTCCTAATTCTATTGTTGTAAGAATCCGCAACATAAACATTACCAGACACATCCACAGCAATTCCTCTAGGAGAATCAAATTGTGCTACAGTTCCAACTCCATCCATAAACCCTTTTGTAGAACCTGCTAGGGTAGTTACAACACCATCTGCTGTAATTTTTCTGATTTTATGATTTTGAGAATCTGCAACATAAATAGTACCTAAACCATCTATTGCAATACCAAAAGTGCTATTAAATTGAGCAGCAATACCTGTACCGTTTGCAAAACCATTTGTACTTCCTGCAAAAGTACTTACCTCTCTAGAGTTAAGTGTTAACCAACTAGGTAATGTAGTTGCGGTGACTGTTACTGCGTCCCCATCTACATCATTGGTTGTAATGTTATAGGTATACGCATTCCCTTGATCAACAGAAGTAACTGCTGTTGATGCAAATGTTGGTGCCGTGTTTATCGTTGTAAAAGTTTTTATTGAAGATTCTGTTGTACCAACACTGTTGGTTGCAAAAGCAATAACACTATAATCACTGTTTGCATTTAAGCCTGTAAGTGCTTTGGTAAATACTCCTGTTGTTCCAGTAACTATTACTTTAAAAACTGTTGTGCTGTTTACCTCTGCTAATGTTGGTGAACTATCGTTAGCTGTTAATGCATACACAAAACCTCTTTCGGTAATTGTTGCACTATTATCTGATGTTACATTTCCATTTAAAGTAGCTCCTTTTGCAATAACCGTTGTTGCCGGTGCTAAGGTTACAGTAGGTTTTCCTTTTACCGTAATTGTAAAAGACTGATTAGTTATACCACCATTGCCATCAGCTGCTTTTAATACTACATTATGTACTCCTGTTTTTCCAGTCGAATCCCCTGTAAGTAAAGCACTTTCCGTTATTTTCCTGATTTTATCACTAACATTATCGGCAACATACACAGTACCTGATACATCTACATAAACTGCATTATGGGAACCTGTAATCTCTGCCAACGTACTAACCAGACCAGATGGAGTTATTTTACGCATTTTAAAATTACCAACATCTACAACATATACATTTCCTGATGTATCTACAGAAACTCCCACAGGCGCCTCAAATTGAGCTGCGGCACCTCTGCCTTCTGCAAAACCATACGTACTTCCAGCCAAGGTAGTAACCACACCAGATGGGCTTATTTTACGTATTTTAAAATTACCAGCATCTGCAACATATACATTACCTAATACATCTACAGAAACTCCTTTAGAAGTCCTAAATTGAGCTGCGGTTCCTACACCATTTGCAAAACCAGATGTACTCCCTGCCAACGTAGTAACTACACCAGATGGGCTTATTTTACGTATTCTATGATTACCTGAATCTCCAACGTACACATTGCCTAATCCATCTACAGAAACTCCATAAGGATTACTAAATTGAGCTGCAGTACCTGTCCCTTCTGAAAAACCTTGCGTAGACCCCGCCAACGTAGTAACCACACCAGATGGGCTTATTTTACGTATTCTATGATTACCTGTATCTGCAACATACACATTTCCTGAAGCATCTACTGCAAGCCCAGAAGGAGAGCTAAATTGAGCTGCGATTCCTGTGCCATTTGCAAAACCTCCCGTAGACCCTGCCAACGTAGTAACCACTCCAGATGGGCTTATTTTATATATTTTATGACTAGGGTTAGCAACTACCACATATACATTACCTGATGCGTCTGCAGAAACTCCCCTAAGTGATTGACGGCGAATTCGCTCCCTTTGACTTATCCCTGTACTAAAAGCAAGAGAGCTTACTGTAGTAGTCGCAGCTGATAAGCTTAACCAACTAGGCTTCGTGGTCGCAGTAACTGCTACAGCGTCTCCATTTACATCATTGGTTGTAATATTGTAGATATACGCATTCTCTTCATTAACAGCAGTAATTGCTGTTGATGTAAAGGTTGGTGCTACAGGTTCTGTTATTGTAATGGTATTACTTATTTTTGAATTACCATTACCATTGTCATCTGTAACTATTACGGTATAATTACCAGCTACTAAATTAACTGCTTTTACTGTAGTTTGCCCATCGTTCCACACATAAAGGTATGGAGGGATACCTCCTGAAACTGTTACTGTAGCAGTTCCGTCATTTAATCCATTTCCTGTAGCATTTGTTTGTGAAGTTGATATAGTTACTGGAGGAGTAATTGTATTCTGCACATCGCCTGTTAGGGTGGTTATTGTTCCACTACCGGTCCAATTCCCCAATGTAAGATCTGGTGGATTAGGATATGAAGCAATATCACTATAAAAAAGAGTAATTGTCCCAACGAAAGGTATAAACTTAGTAATTTCCCATCTTGAGTAACCAACTCCCGCAACAGTCCATATAATCGTTACTCCATTTGCATAGGTATTTCTAGTATGCCCATCATCCCCTACTGTCGTAGACTGTTGGGTTAGATATTCACTACCATTTGTGAAAGAGCTACTTTCATAAGTAATCTGTCCATAGGAAGAATAAGCAAGTAAGAAAACTAAAATTGTTAGTAATGATGATTTTCTGTAGGTGAGTTTCATAAACCGGTTCGTTATTTAATTAATAAACTATAATAACCCACAAAGATTGATTATGATATTGACTACTACAAAAAAATGGGAAGTTTGGGGCTTTTTATGGGAAGTAGGAGAAATAGTTACTGTATCTATTCTCTTTTTAGATACTAGGCTTTGAAAAAATTAACCTTTCTCTATATTATTCCACAAAAAGTGGAATCACTCGAACTTACATTCGGTTTTAAATGCTGATTGACGAAATCAACCTTAGAAGTAAACTTATAAAAGTTACAATATTGAAAGTGCGGTTCCTATGGCTGTTTTATACTTTAATGAAAGAGGTATTTCTTGGTTTTGAATAATAACCATATCATTTTTTAAAACGCCTATTTTATCAATATTGATTACATACCGTTGATGGCTTTGAAAAAACAAAGAATTAGGCAATACTTTTTTAAACTCCTGCAGCTTATTTCTTACAACATGTGTTTTATCTTTTAATGTAATTTCAATATAATTTCCATCAGATTTTACATAATAAATATCATTAACATTTATTTTAATTTTTGTGTGTCCGTCTTTTATAAATACGAAATCATTATGGTTTGATTCAGTACCAGAAGTAGTAGATACTTTTTGATTCTCGAAATTAGTCAACGCTATATTAATTGTTGTTAATAACGTTGGTTCTTGGTAAGGTTTCATTAAATACCCATTAGGTTTCGTTTCTAATACTTCTTTAAGCGTTTGTTGATCACCAAACGCTGTTAAATATACTATAGATATGTTTAAATGCTTTCGAACCTGTTGCGCTAACCAAACTCCATTTTTTTCTCCTGCTAAATTAATGTCTAACAAAATTAAATCTACTGGTAAATTCTGAATTTCTTCCCATGCTGTTTCTGCTTTAGCAGCAGAACCAGAAACTTCGAATCCGTTTTCTTGCAACATGGTTTCTAATGACATTCTAGAGATTGCTACATCTTCTACTATATAAATGTTTATTGGGACTGCCATCTATTTTATTCTCGTTTTAAAGTTAAAAACATAGGTCAAACCGTTTTCATTTTTAATAGTTAAATCGGCTTCAATTTCTTCAGCAAGCATTTTTATCAATCTCTGCCCTAAAGTTTTATTAGCTTTTATTTTATCCTCAGCTTCATAACCTTTTCCATTATCAGCATAGGTAAAAAGATATTCATTCTTATTAATTTCATTTAAAGATACAGCAACAGTTCCACTCTCTGTAGTAAACGCATATTTTAACGAGTTTGTAACTAACTCGTTAATAATAAGACCTACTGTTGTTGCATAATCTACAGGTAAATTAACATCAGTTACATTAAGTCTGAACTCTATATCTCTTTGATGTGAAACTTGTAATAACCGAGTCCCCAATTCTTTTAAATACTTTTCCATTGAGACTAAAGATAGCGTATCATCTTTATACAACATTTCGTGAACCAACGCAATAGAGTTTATGTGCTTTTGAGATTCATCTATCATTGCTGTTACCTCATTATTTTTATGCTTTACCGATTGCAAATACAAGAGCCCTGAAACTAATTGTAAGTTATTTTTTACTCTGTGATGTATTTCTTTTAATAATACTTCTTTTTGTTGTAAAGACTTCTCTGCAACAACTTTTTGATTTTGAATAATTTTAGATTTTTCATTGAATTTTTTATAGACAAAAAACATACTCAAAATAATAAACAAGAGTAAACCAATTCCAATCTTTTGGTAAAAACCAATTTTCTCTTTTTTGAGTATTACTTTTTTACTTTCAATTAATTGATTTGTTTTATTTTTTACATCTAATTTAATAGTCTCTTCTGTATAGATTTTGTTTGTTTTCTCTTGCTCTAATGAATCTATAAGGTTTTTATGTCTTGTAAAAATATCATTTGCATCATTAATGTCTCCAAGTAGCATAAGGTTCTTGGCTTTTAAATTTAATGCCTTTACCATCATTTTGTCATTTTTAGATGACTTAATAATTTTAAATATACTATCTAAATACTTTAAAGAATGTGTTCCTTTTTTTTTATGGTAAAAGATTTTAGCAAGATCAAAGTAAGTACTCAATTGAATGTGCATTTCTTTTGTTTCTTTACTTGATTTTAAAACTTTATACAGAATAGGTAGTGCAATATCATACTTTTTATTTTCTATATCTACAGTCGCTTTATTAGCCTTTATTATATTTATAAAATGATTTAAATAAGTGGCATCTATATTCTTGCGCCCAATTATTTTAGTGTTTATTGTATGCAAAGCACTATCGAAATAATAGGATGCACTATCATTTTCCTTTTCACCCAAAAATGAAAGTCCAATATTGTTTTCACAACTAGATCTAGAATAAGAGATGCTATAATGAGACTCTATTGACTTTAAATACTTTAACTGCAACTTAAAATATTTTTGAGCTTGCTTATAATTCTTAATATTATAATATAGATGAGCATACGCATCTATTAACCCCTGTTCAGCTTCTACAATTTTATCTTCATTCGTCTCACCAAATGGTTTTCCATACTTTTTCTGCTGATCATAATATAATGGCAGCAATTTTAATAATTTATCATACCGTTTCGAATCATTATAGGCCAATTTTAAAACAAACAAAACATACATAGATTCTTCCATACCTAAAAACTTCTTAAAAGTTAATAATTCTCTGGCTCTATAAACCGTTTCGGGAATTGCTTTATATTGATTATTGTAATAATGAAAAAGATAGTATTTTATTCTTAATGTAGACTCTTCCGTATCATGCTGTTCACTCCAATGTAAACAGTTCTCTGCCAGAATTAAATGGTTTTCAGAAAAATTATGCTCTGACCTCTTATTCTTAATAGCTTCTTCAAAATATCCGACAGCTTTTCTAAACTGCGCAACCTTTTCTATTATAACAGATTTTGGCATAAGAGAATCTAACAACTTTGTTTGCCCATAAGATGTGCAAACCGTTATAAAAAAAAGAATAGCAATAAATTTATTCATAAAAAATTAGTACGCTTTTTTAAAACGCTTATTTATTTAAATATAAAAGGAGTCTTAGTAAATTTAGCGAAGTTTTATAATCATGAGTAATTTACTTTCATCCACCTTTTAAAGATCAAAAAAATGATATTTAAAATAAGAAAACCGATACATTTCTGTATCGGTTTTCTTATTTATTATAAGATACTAAAACAAGTTTAGTATGACAAACGAATCTTGCCGAAGGTCGATTATCGCCTATCCTCCAAAGTCATCAAATCGAATATTCTCGTCAGCAAGACCAAAATCTTCTCCCATTTTCTGAACAGCGTTGTTCATTAATGGTGGGCCACAGAAATATAATTCTAAGTCTTCTGGTGCATCATGCTTTGATAAATATTCGTTAATTACTACTTGATGTATAAATCCTGTAAATCCGTCTCCTGCTTCATCACTAACATCAGTTTTAACATTCCAGTTATCTGCTTCTGTAGGATCTGATAAGGCGATAAAGAATTTAAAATTAGGGAAATCTTTTTCTAAAGCTCTAAAATGATCTACATAGAATAATTCTGCTTTAGAACGACCACCGTACCAATACGTTACTGTTCTACCTGTTTTTAATGTTCTGAATAATTGATATAAGTGAGAACGCATTGGTGCCATACCTGCTCCACCACCTACATATAACATTTCTGCTTCAGATTCATTAATAAAGAATTCACCATAAGGACCAGAAATAGTTACTTTATCTCCTTTTTTACAGTTAAAGATATAAGAAGAGGCAATACCAGGATTTACATCCATCCATCCACCTTTCTCTCTATCAAATGCAGGCGTTGCAATACGAACATTTAACATAATTTCTTTTCCTTCAGCAGGATAAGAAGCCATAGAATATGCACGTTCAACAGTCTCTTCATTTTTCATTACTAATGGCCATAAACCAAATTTTTCCCAATCTCCTTTAAACTTATCAGGCTCACCTGGATGTTCTTCTGGATGCGCTGTAACGTCCATATCGGCATACTTTACAACAGTTTTTGGAATTTCAATTTGAATATAACCTCCTGCTTTGTAGCCCATATCTTCTGGGATTTCAACTACAAATTCTTTAATAAAAGTGGCTACGTTATAATTTCTAACAACAGTTGCTTCCCATTTCTTAATTCCAAAAATTTCTTCTGGAATAGAAATATCCATGTCTTGTTTTACTTTTACTTGACAAGATAAACGTACTCCTCCTGCTAATTCTTTTCTTGTAAAGTGAGGTGTTTCCGTTGGTAAAGCTTCACCTCCACCTGAATTAACGTGACATTCACATTGAACACAAGATCCACCTCCACCACAAGCTGATGGTAAGAAAATCTTTTCAGCTCCTAAAGTAGATAATAATGTACCTCCTGAAGCAACTTCAATTACTTTATCGCCATTAATCGTTATTTTTACGGGACCTGATGGTGCTAATTTTTGCTTAACAAATAATAACAATCCTACTAAAACTAATAGAATTATTAAAAAAGATATAACTGTTACAGCTACTGTACCTCCTGTACTTACTTCTAAAAATACCATTATTCTATAATTTTTTTAGTGTTATCAGCTAATTTTTCAGCTTCCTCTTTTATCTCAATTTTCTTCTCAATTTTGATTTCTGCTTTAGGAGCTTCTTCCGTTTTCACTTCTTCATCACCTCCTGTTAACATTCCTCCAAAACTCATAAATCCAATCGCCATTAATCCAGTAATAATAAAAGTTATTCCTAACCCTCTTAAAGCTGGTGGTACCGCTGAATATCTAATTTTTTCACGAATCGCTGCAATTGCTAAAATTGCTAAAAACCATCCGATCCCTGAACCAATACCATAAGTTAATGATAACCCTAATGTTGGTATTTCGCGAGATTGCATAAATAAAGACCCTCCTAAAATTGCACAGTTTACTGCAATTAATGGTAAGAAAATACCTAAAGAGTTATACAATGCTGGTGCAAATTTTTCAACAATAATTTCTACCAATTGTACCATGGTTGCAATGGTTGCAATAAACATAATAAATGATAAGAAACTTAAATCATAATCTGCATATTCTGCTCCTAACCAAGATAATGCTCCTGGTTGTAGTAAATATTGATCTAATAACCAGTTGATAGGTACTGTTACAGCTAATACAAAAATAACTGCAGCTCCTAAACCTACTGCTGTTGCTACTTTTTTAGATACCGCTAGATAAGAACACATTCCTAAGAATGTAGCAAATACCATGTTATCTATAAATATCGACTTGAAAAACAATTCTAAATGTTCCATTTTTCTATATTTTTAATAAATTCTAACTAAGTTAGTCTTCAATTAATGCTTCGTTTCTACTACGTTGTATCCAAATGATAATACCTACCACGATTAACGCCATTGGTGATAATAACATAAATCCGTTATTTTCATATCCGTAAGCATACAATCCTGTTAGTTCAATTGGATCTCCTAACACTTTAAATCCTAATAAAGTACCAGAACCTAATAACTCTCTAAAAAAACCGACAGCTATTAAAATAGCACCGTATCCTAAAGCGTTTCCAATTCCATCTAAGAATGCTCTCCAGGGTCCGTTTCCTAAAGCAAAAGCTTCAAAACGTCCCATAATAATACAGTTGGTAATAATTAACCCTACAAATACCGAAAGTGTTTTACTTAGTTCATAAGCAAAAGCTTTTAATACTTGATCAACTATAATTACTAAAGCAGCAACTACAATTAATTGTACGATAATTCTAATTTTCGATGGAATAATGTTTCTCATTAAAGAGATTACAACGTTCCCTATACCTAATACAAATAATACAGAAATTGCCATTACTATAGAAGCTTTAAGCTCTGCTGTAATTGCTAATGCCGAACAGATACCTAATACTTGAATCGTAATTGGGTTGTTATCTAATAACGGATCTGTAATTAATACTGCGTCTTTTTTTGATAAAAGTCCCATATTTATTTCAATGTTTTAAAGTAAGGCACGTATAAACCTAATTCAGATTTAATCATTGCTGCAACACCGTCTCCAGTAATAGTTGCTCCTGCAATTGCATCTACCTCGTTATCATTTTTATCTTCGTTCTTCGGATCATTGTTTGATTTAGAAACTGTGATTCCTTTAAAAGAACCGTTGTTCATTAAATCTTCTCCAATGAAATCATCCATAAAGTAACGTTGCTTAATGTTAGCTCCTAAACCTGGTGTTTCTCCTTTATGATCGAAAAAAGCACCTTGAACTACCATATTTTTATCCATTGCAACATATGCCCAAATAGCATCCCAAAGACCTTTACCTCTAATTGGTGTGATGTAAAACGTTTTACCGTCTTTCTCTCCTACAAATACTGGTAATTTCCTTACGTTTCCTGCTTTTGCAGCTGTTTGTTGTTTTTTTACATCAATTAAATACGCTTCAGCATCTTCAGTAACTTTAGCACCTTCGATAACTAATTGTTTTTTGATGTATTTTGAAAACTCAGCAGCTACTTTGTCTTTAGAAACAAAAACTGCACTGCTCTCATCATTATCATTTACACCCATAGCATACAAAATATTTTGTTGCTTTTCGATACGCTTATTTGCGTCAATCATTGGGCGAAGCGATGAAGCTGTATAAGCTAACAACGCACCCACTACTAATACCATACCAATGGCAAAAAGCAGTGTATATCCATTACTGTCTGTTCTTTTGCTCATAATTAGGCAGTTTTAACTTTAGCACGTTTTAATCTTCTCTTCACATTTCCTTGAACCACATAATGGTCAATTGTTGGAGCAAAAACGTTCATTAATAAAATAGCTAACATTACTCCTTCTGGGTATGCTGGATTGAATACACGAATCATAATCGAAATAAATCCGATAAAGAAACCGTAAATCCATTTTCCTTTGTTGGTTTGCGATGCTGATACTGGATCAGTAGCCATATATATAGCTCCAAACGCAAAACCTCCAATTAGTAAATGTTTCCAGAAATCTAAACTCATTAATCCGTAAAACTTACTTGTTTCACCAATCCATCCCAACTCAACTACTTGATTAAAGAGGAATCCCATTACTAAAGCTCCGATTACTGCAGATAACATAATTCTCCAGCTTCCAATCTTTGTAAAGATTAAGAATAGCGCTCCTAATAAAATTAATAATGTTGAAGTTTCTCCTACTGAACCCGGAATAAATCCGAAGAACATATCAGAAACTGAATGTGTTACTGGTTGTGATTGTGCTAAAGTTCCTAGAATTGTTTCACCAGAAATAGCATCAGCAGTTCCTGCCAACTCTCTAGCTCCTTCTACCCATACTTTATCTCCAGACATCCAAGTAGGATATGCAAAGAATAAAAATGCACGAATAGTTAATGCAGGGTTTAATATATTCATTCCTGTACCACCAAATACTTCTTTACCGATAACTACACCAAAAATGATGGCTACACTTAGCATCCATAAAGGTAAATCGATTGGTACAATTAACGGAACTAACATTCCTGTTACTAAATACCCTTCTTCTACTTCGTGGCCCTTAATTACTGCGAAAATAATTTCGACAGCTAAACCAACGACATATGATACAATTATTAATGGTAAAATTTTAACTAAACCGATTAAGAAATTACCCATATTCCAGAAATCTCCACTAAAGAAAGACATTCCTTCTGTAAATCCGTTAACTGCAGCGTTATGTTGATAACCTGCATTGAACATTCCGAAGATTAAACACGGTACTAATGACATAATTACTATGTTCATCGTACGTTTTAAATCATCAGCGGCCTTTATATGAGTTCCTCCGTGAGTCGTCTCATTTGGCAAATATAAGAAGGTGTGGATTGCGTTAAACGCAGGTGCCATCTTAGTACCCTTATACTTTTCTTTTAAATTATGTAAGTTTTGTTTTAAGCCCATATCTTATCCTAATTCTTCTCTCATTAAATCTAATCCTTCACGAATTATCTTCTGGTGAGGTTGTTTAGACACACAAATAAATTCTGTTAAAGCGAAATCTTCTGGTGCAATTTCATAAGCTCCTAATCCTTCCATTTCGTCAAGATCTTGGTATTTACACGCTTTTAATAATTGCATCGGGTAAATATCTAACGGAAATACTTCTTCATACGAACCCGTAACCACAAATGCTCTGTGCTCACCGTTTGTGTTTGTATTTAAGTCATATTTTTTCTTCGGAGTTAACCAAGAGAACGTAAATGCTCTTGAAGTAGAAACCTTATCAAAAACTGGCTTATTCCATCCAAATAATTCATAATCATCTCCTTCAGGAATTGCAGTAACTATATTCTCATAGTACCCTAAATATCCTTCTTCGCCAACTTGAGTTCCACTTAATACGTTTCCGCTTATTACACGAGCATTATCAGCTTCTAAATTTCCTTTTACAAGCGTTGCAATACTTGCTCCTGCCATAGCAGTAACATATTTTGGCTTATTAAATTTAGATCCTGCTAAAGCTACTGTACGCTTAGCGTTAAACTTACCAGTTAACAATAACTCACCTATTACCACTAAATCTTGTGGAGTAACTACCCACACAACTTCTCCTTTATTAATAGGATTTATTTGTGCAATTTGAGTACTTACATTACCAACAGGATGTGGACCAGATATGTTATGCAGCTCAACACCTTTCATCTCTTTAAATGGAGACAATGTTGAATCTTTTGCAACTGAAACGTGTACTTTACCTTCTGTTAACTTTGTTAACGCAGTTAAAGCAGCTTGTAATTCAGCCTCTTTGCCTTTTAATGCATAATCATAATCTGCTGCTAAAGGTGCACTTGCGTAGGCTGATACAAAAATTGCTTTTGGTGCTTGATTTGGATTTGCAATCACGTCATACGGACGCTGTTTTACAAATGGCCAACAACCCGAAGCAAACAAGTGACTCTTCACTTCTTCGCTAGACATTGCATCAATATCTTTTTTTCCAAAATCTTTGTATTCCTGCTGTGCATCAGCAGTGATTTTAATTGCTAAAACTTTTCTTCTGGCTCCACGAACGATTTCTGTAACTTTACCACTAACAGGGCTTGGAAATAATATACGCTCATCACTTTTTGAATAAAAAAGTGCTTGACCCGCTTTTACTTCGGTACCTTCTTTTGCTAAAATCTTTGGAATAACGCCGTGAAAATCATCTGGCTTAATTGCGAATATACTACCCAACGAAAGCTCAGCAGTTGTTTGCTCTGCATCGCCAACGAGTTTGATATCCAAGCCTTTCTTAATACGGATGTCTTTTGACATAATAACTGATTAAATTGATTTTCTAAAAACAGGCAAATTTACAGATTTTGAAAATTTTTGTTAAGTATTTATATTTATATCTTTTCAATAGTTCTTTATTTATATCTGTTCTAAATAAATATTTGTCTTTGGTCTACATTTTGATACATTTGCACTTATGATAAAACATATTTTAATCTTCTTATTCTTCGCATTATACCAAACGATAAATGCGCAAAACATTAAAACAATTCAATTAAGACCGAAGCACAATGCAAATCAGTTTGCAGCAATTGTTCGACTTGGAAATGTTTTAGAATTATCATTTGATGATTTGGAAGCTGACAGTAAAGAATATCAATACAAAGTTGCCCATATGACTCACGATTGGAAACCAAGCAATTTAACATCTAATCAATACATCGATGGTTTTGACGAAAACGAAATAATTAATATCACGAATTCATTTAACACATTACAATCGTATACCCATTATTCGGTTGAAATACCTAATCAAAATACTATAATTACCAAAAGCGGGAATTACTTGATTTCTGTTTTAAATGAAGATTATGAGGTGGTTTTTTCTAGGCGCTGTATCTTTTACGAAGATATTACAACCGTTGGAGTAGCAGTTCTCAGAAGTAGGGATACAAAATCAAACAATCAAAAACAAACAGTTCAATTTTCAGTAAATCACCCGAATATCCCCATTAACAATGCTACTCGAGAAATTAATATTACTTTATTCCAAAACCACAACTGGAATACAGCAATCAATAATATTCAACCTCAATTTATAAAACCTCAACAGCTACTATACAATCACACTTTTAAAACAAATTTTTGGGGAGGAAATGAATTCTTGAACTTTGATAGTAAGCATTTACGTAACACAAGCTTAAACATTGCCAAAACCGAAAGAAAAAACATTTATCATAGCTACATTTACACCGATGAACAAAGAGCTGATAAAACGTACACATTTAACCCTGATATTAACGGTCAATTTGTTGTTAGAACTTTAGAAGCTAATGATTCAAATACTGAAGCTGATTATTCTATAGTTCATTTCTCTTTAGATGCTTTCGAGCCTTTTGAAGATAAAGATACTTTTGTATATGGCGCTTTTAATAATTATCAATTATCAGATGAAAACAAAATGAAGTACAACACAGTTGATAATGTATACCAAGCCGAAATTAAGTTCAAACAAGGTTTTTATAATTATAGCTACGCTACACTAAATAAGAACAATAGTATTAATTTAAATGAAATTGATGGTTCTTTCTACCAAACTGAAAATGAATACACTGTGATTGTGTATTACAAACCTTTTGGAGAAACCTACGACAGAGTAATCGGAGTAGGAAATGGTTATTTCAATCAAAATAGATAATTTACAGATGTTATAATTGATTAAAAACTGAAAATAACCTATATTAGACTATGTTTCAACAAATAACCAAAGGCATAAAAATATCCATCAAGACCACTTTTAATGGTCTAATCTACCGTGGTTATGAACAATACTATTCTTTTAGTTACTACATCTCTATTGAAAATAACTCTAAAGATACCGTAAAACTTTTAGAACGTTTTTGGATAATTTTTGATTCACTTAACGACACTGAATACATCGAAGGTGAAGGCGTTGTTGGAGAAACACCTATCCTTAAACCTAAGGAAACTTATAGTTATAAATCAAATTGCTTTTTACTTTCAACAAACGGAGCTATGAAAGGAAACTATAAAATGATTAACTTTGAAACTTCAGAGGAATTTTTAGTAATTATTCCGACATTTCAATTAACCACTACTCCTACTTTAAACTAATGGCTAAGAAAAATAAAGTTGCACTTATAAAAGATCCTAATTGCTTAAATTGTGGATATCCTTTTTCTCAAAGCGAGCAATTTTGTCCTGAATGTGGTCAAAAAAATAAAGGAAAAAAAATCACGCTAGGAAGTTTTATTCGTGAAGTTTTTGCAGGTTTTATTTCTTGGGATGCAAAATTTTGGAAAACACTTATCCCTTTACTGATAAAACCAGGAAAAGTATCTAAAAACTATATTGAAGGAAAGCGCAACAGATATGTAAATCCTTTCCGTTTTTATATCACCACCTCTATTATTTTCTTTTTAATTCTAGGAGCTACCGAAAGCTATAATAAATTCAACGACTTAAGAAAAGGTAACGACAGCCCAAAAACAAGTATTAATTTTAATACTAAAGAGGGTTTAAAAAAAGAAGTAGATATCGATTCTATTCAGAATCTTATTTTTAATGAAATTGATAAAGCTAAGCTAAAGGATTCTTTACAAACTTCTAAAAAAACTGATTCACTTATAAAAAAAACCATTGACAAGGATAAAGACCATACCTTAACCTTTGGAAAGGAAAAGATAGAGATTATGAAATACATGAAATTTTATAAAAAATATCCTGATGTTTCAACAGATGCTGCCTTAGATAGCTTACAGCTAGAAAAAAACTTTAAGAACAGGTTTTGGTATAGTAGATTAAAAGTCTTTAGCAGCATGACTTCCAACGAAGAAACTGGTCGTAAGTTAATTAAACAAACGATATCATATGCCTCTATAGCTTTATTTATTCTACTTCCATTATTTACATTATTTTTAAAAATATTGTACATAAGAAGAAACTATACCTATGTTGAACATTTAGTCTTTGTTTTTCATGTGCAAACAGTTTTTTTCTTATTAGCTTCTATATTTTATATTATAGGCTATACTAAAGACACTGAATATATAACGCCAATATTCTTGTTATTATTTGTTATTTATTTATTCTTAGCCATGAAGAAGTTTTACAACCAGGGCTACACGAAAACATTTATCAAATACATAATAGCTAATACTGTGTTCTTTTTCTTGGCCTTTGTAGGTTCCTTAATAATTTCATTTATTGCTTTTGCATTGTATTAAATTCTTTTAGAATTTGATACATAAATTTTTGTGGAGTGCCTTTTAAATTAACCACTATTTCTATTTTATTTTCTTTAGTAACAACTGCTTTAATATTTCTTACTGAAGAAAAATATTCTTTGGAGATTGAATAAAAATCACTTTCGTTTTGTAAATATTTTTCTACATTAAAAAACAACAAAAACTTATTCTTTTCACTTCTTACAGAGTCATCTTTATAAGTACCGTTAGAAAACAAAAACAACTCGTTTTTACGCTTATTCGCATAGGTTTTAAAAAATGGATTTACAACCAATAAATTCTCTTTCTCAATATTTTTAATTGCATCTTTTGACAATAAATAATCAAAAAAAGTACTACCTCCTATTCTAATATTTAATTTAGGAACTACCTTTTTTTGAATTGATTTTTTCTCAACCTTATTGAAGTCATCATCGTATTCGTAGGTTATAATTGTGTCATTTCTTTTTATAAAAGATTCTAAATTAATATCAACCTCCCCATCCCAATGATTATTAATTGAATCTAATGACAAATTTACTAGCTTTTCAAACCTCTCTTTTTGTTTTGTTTTTACAAGACCAAACAATAATTGTTTATTAATTCTCCCTGAAATCGACGCTAAGGAATTAGTATTCTTTTGAATTTTATAAGGTAAAAAAAGATTATTCTTTTGATTCAACTGACCTTTTATTGACAGTTCTTCGGAACTCATACTAAGCTCAAAAAAACCTTCCTTTTTAGTGGATACAGCTATAAGTTGATTGCTTGTTTTTATATTGCTAAGTATACCCTCTTTTTCTCCTAAATAATTTTCTCCCTTAAGAACCACACTCAGTATATTCTCAACTTTAGTGATTTTATTAAAGCTAAATAGTATTCTTAATTCATTATTAGCTATAAAATAAACAACATTTTTATGAGTAAAATATTCAATATCATCTATGGTTTTTCTTACCAATTTTTCTTGCTTAAAAAACGCTTGTAAGTTAGTCTTGTCTTTTATTTCAATAACACTACTAATCCATCTATTTTTTAAATTACTGTAATTTGTGTAAAAAAAGACATTGGTAGGAATAACTATTTGATCAAATAAAGAAAGTCTACTTTCAGTACTTCCTGAATTTTTGGTTGACTTAAAATACGAAAAAGGATGCTTGACAACATCCTTTACCATATTATATTCAATTTCTCGCAAATTAACACGAACGATTGCATCCGCAGAAATAGGTATTACATTCGTAATATTTACGGTTGGGTTATACCTAAAATACCCAACCGTAAATAGTAAACCAATTACAATTAAAATAGTATATCCTATCTTTTTAACCATCTGTTTACTTAGCCATATTATTAATTAACTTGAATAATAACTTTAAGGTGTTTTCTTCTTTCCCTTTTGTATTCAATCGCAATTCAGAAGACATTTTACCTCTTTTTATTCTTGAAACTTTAAATTGAATATCATTAATGTTTTCATTAGAAAAACTTGCCATTTTTCTTTCGTCTCTACCAAACATTTTTTTAGGTAAATTATCAATCAAAGCATTTACATCTAAATATAACACACTCGAATTTCTTTTAATCAATTTACTATACTTAGCTCCTTTATAACTAACTCTTCCTGCCTCAATATTTATAGCTCTTGTTTTTGATGTAGTTACATATAAAACTTCGTTTTTAATTACTGAATATAAATTGAATGGTAACTCTCCTTTTTTGTTAACAAACTCAAACACGTTATTAGTCGCATTCACAACCTTATGTTTTTGCCCTAATCTAAACATTTTGTTTAACAACTCTTTTTCTTCCGACCCGATCATTAATGTAAAATCAGGTACCAATGTTTTTTTCGTTTTAGATACTGCTGTACGTTTATAATCTTCACCATATTTATAAGTAGTGTAAGTAACATCCTTTTCAGCAAAATCATTTAAGACAAACAATGCATCTCCTGTTACTAATTTAGCAATCGCTTTTTCATCTATTACCAATGATAACATATCTCCAACGATATCTATCTCTTCTTTAAATTTAGGTAATACCCCGCCATACATACTACTAATCATGTCTGGATATTGCACCAGTAACTGTTCAGTATTCATTGAAACACTCCAAAAAGCTATCGCTTTATTATGATCAAAGCTATTTATTAAAGAGCTATTCATTTTTTTATTATAAATCTTTTTAAAAGATTTTTCCATATCTCCACTAACAGCCATATCTAATGAAATTCTCGCGTTGTTTTTTTCAAAAAACAAATTAGCTGTAACCTCTTCTATTCCATAAATATTAGCACCTTTTTGAGGCATTAAATAAGACATAGAAGAATCTAATTCATTTCCAAAAGAACCGATTAAATCAGACATTAACATACCATAATTACGAACCCAAAGTGTTGCAGAAGCACCTTTTTTCTTTCCCTTTTGAAAACTTGAATTGGTCGCAATAGAATTAGAAAACTGATTCTTTAATATTGAAAAAGCCATCTTTTTAGTCCATAGTTTAGAAAACCTCTTTTTAACAGCGTAAGTAGATTCTCCTTTCTCTTTTAAATCTTCAAAATGCTTTTTATGCTTCTTAAAATAACCTGAAAACTTACTTGCATTAACAATTAAAAGAAGCTCATCATTCCAAATTGTTACCTCGCGAGACCCTTCTATATAATTATATCCTTTTTCTCTTTTTATTTTCTTTACATTTCTTTTCTTCAGCATAGATTCATGTAATTCTCTATCATTAAGCGCTACTAAAACCGTATGATATGATATACTATCTGTTTTCTGAAAAAAATAATATGCATTTGATTTTACATTAATTCCGGCTTCACTTACCGAGGCAACTTTTGTTTCTCTTTTTTTATTAACGTCTTTTAAAATCTCTTTCCCTACCATGCTATTATCTATATCAGAAATAGCAATTAACTTAAATAAGTTCGCTGCATTTGCAACAATGACAACGTCTGCATTATTAGGTATTTTACTTTCTAATTTTTGCGCTTGCAAAGCAATAAAGGAGTTTACTAGTAATAGTGTAGCAATAATTTTTTTCATGATTAATTTTATTTAAGTAGTTGTATTTTATTTTTTATAGTTTGCTTATTCGTTATTATATCTTGAGCATTTACTCGTAACATCACCGCTTTTTTATTTTTTGATATTTTAGCCTGCTGATTTGTACATGATTTCACAGGAGAATCAAAACGATACACACCGGTATAACTGGCGGTTTCAAAAACCTTACGATCTTTCATTTTTGTATTCTGAAACTCTTTACCAATATTAAAATGATGGCTACGAATAAATATCTTATTGGTTTTGTTATATGTAAAATGTTTGTGTTTTTTTATGGCTAATGCTTCCTTTTTAGAACTAAAAGTTGACAAGACGATGTTGAGATCCTCTACAGTATCAAAATCACAAGAAACAGTAATAATAAACTCATCAAAATTCAAGGTGTTTTTCACATTATGAATCCCTTTCGTCGCTTTTATTTTCTCAACAATTTCTGATAATTTATTTTTAATCGAAGTTTTTGATGGTACTTGATACCCATTAATACTGTCCAAGAGCATTATCGATGCTATTTTAGTTTTACTTTTACTTAAATTTATAGTTAACGTAGCTCTTCCTGAGCCATCTTTATTAAAAGATATTTCTTCAACAAACTCAAAACAACTAGTAAATAAAAAGAAGGAAATTATTGACAATAATAACAGTCGTTTTTTAAACATCTCTTTTTTTTTTACAAAAATAGTAATAAACTTTGTTTCACACCCCCCTATATCTAGCCATAAATCAAGACTAAGCTACAACTGGATAATAATTCATAATTACTTCATCACCTTTCTTTAAAACAGAAGTAACACTTACGGTCTCTACACGAGAACGCTTCATTTTTAAGGATGTTTCCGTATTTCCTTTCGTCTCATCTCTATGAAATTCTAGAATGTCCTCTTTTGTAAAACCTTCATTTTCTTGTAACCAATCGCCAAACCAATCACGACGTAATTGCGTTACCTCATCATTGTACAACATTGATGACGACCATATTTTGGGTTCATTTTCTAATTCCTGAAAATGTTTTTTTACTCCATCCCAAACCAATTCATAGACTTTTAAAGTTTTCCTCCAATCAACTAAAACAATAGTAAATGGTTCAATTCCTTCAAAATCAAAATGGTTAATGATTTCAATAGGATTATCAACTTTTAATAATTGTTTTACAATTACACCCCTACTCATTCGGTAACTCTCTGTACGTTCATGTTTGGTAAAACCACCATTCAATAAACAAATCAACCTTCTTTTTTCAGATAAACCAATCCAAGTACCGCCCGCTAACAAATCTTTTGGGTAGGTCAATTTTACTCCACCCTCATCGTATTCTTTTGGTGGAATGGTTTCTCTATTCGGATCTTCATCTCTATTCGAGGTTACTATAAAATCATGGGACCCTAAAGGTAAATAAGTTACCGTGCACATATTGTATTATATTTTGGTAAATGATACTTAAGAACTACTAAGTTATTACTAAAAATAAACTTAACTTTGTGTTTCAAAATTAAATCTAATTTAACAAACAATATACTAAAATGGGAAGAGGTTTTTTTAAAGTTCCAGAAGCAATAAATGAGCCTGTTAAAGGCTATGCTCCAGGATCTCCAGAAAGAGAAGAGCTTTTAGCAACTTATAAAGCAATGTTTAATAGCAACATTGATGTGCCAATGCATATTAATGGTGAAGTAAGAACTGGAAATACCAGAAACATTACACCTCCACATGATCACAAACATGTTGTTGGACAGTATCATGTAGCTGAAAAATCGCACGTAGATACTGCAATTGCTACAGCATTAGCTGCAAGAGAAGCATGGTCTAGTGTTAGCTGGATGGAAAGAGCTTCTATTTTCTTAAAGGCTGCTGAATTATTAGCCGGTCCTTATAGAGCAAGAATGAATGCTGCTACAATGATAGCGCAATCTAAAAATGTACACCAAGCAGAAATTGATGCTGCTTGTGAAATGATTGATTTTTTCCGTTTCAATGTACAATACATGACTGATATTTTTAAAGATCAGCCTGATTCTGCACCAGGAATTTGGAACAGAGTTGAGTACAGACCTTTAGAAGGATTTGTGTATGCAATTACACCATTTAACTTTACTTCTATTGCTGCTAATTTAGTTGCAGCACCAGCTTTAATGGGGAATGTTGTTGTTTGGAAACCATCTGATCATCAAGCATATTCTGCACAAGTAATTGTAGACTTATTTAAAGAAGCGGGTTTACCTGATGGCGTAATAAACGTTGTTTATGGAGATCCAGTTATGATTACTGATACTGTGTTAGCTTCTCCAGATTTCTCTGGATTACATTTCACAGGATCTACGCATGTTTTCAAAAACTTATGGAAACAAATTGGAAACAATATCCATAATTATAAAACATACCCAAGAATTGTTGGAGAAACAGGTGGAAAAGATTTTATCTGGGCTCACAATTCTGCAAACCCATTACAAGTTGCAACCGGAATTACAAGAGGTACTTTTGAATATCAAGGACAAAAATGTTCTGCAGCTTCAAGAGCTTTTATTCCAGCGTCAATGTGGGAAGAAGTAAAAGGACATTTAATTACACAAGCAAGTGAAATAAAAATGGGTTCTCCAGAAGATCCATCTAACTATGTAAATGCTGTAATTCACGAAGGTTCTTTTGACAAAATCGCAAGTTTCTTAGATGCTGCTAAAGCGGATGCTGATGCTGATGTTATTATTGGTGGTGGTCATGATAAATCTGTTGGGTACTTTATTGAACCAACTGTTATTGTTGCAAAAGACCCGATGTATAAAACAATGTGTACAGAATTATTCGGCCCTGTAATGACTATTTATGTATATGAAGATGCAGAATGGGAAGCTTCATTAAAATTAGTTGATGAATCTACAGAATATGCCTTAACAGGTGCAATTTTCTCTACAGATAGATATATTGTTGAGAAAGCTTCTAAAGCATTAGAAAATGCTGCTGGAAACTTCTACATTAACGATAAACCAACTGGAGCAGTTGTAGGTCAGCAACCATTCGGAGGAGCTAGATCTTCTGGAACAAATGACAAAGCAGGTTCTGCTCAAAACTTATTACGTTGGACTTCTGTTCGCTTAATTAAAGAAACATTTGTAACTCCTACAGATTTTAAATATTCTTTCTTAGGATAAGAATTATAATAAATTATATTTTAAAAGCAACCTCTATTGAGGTTGCTTTTTTAATTTTAATACTTAATCTATTTTTAATTAGTTCAGATATTCCCTGTTTAAGGAATTAAACCAAACCCACACAATTAACAGAAAATCTTCATTACTTAACCCTAAAGAAATAATAATTAGAACTATTCAACTGAAGCAAGCATTCCTTTCACTTCATTACGTATCAATGCGTAACCAACACTATTAAAATTATTGTCAGCAATTTCATTAAACATCGCCATTGCTACATCATTATTCCCTGCCATTTTATTTGCGCGAGCCATCCAATATCTATCATACACATTGTCTGGATTTAATTTTACTGCATGCTCAAGTGCTTTGTCGTAATTTTCTTGCTTATAATTCACAAATGTGTATACCCTATGATAAGCTCTTAATTTATTAGGATCATTAATAGTTGCCAAAGTGGTTTTTATCATTTCTGCTTTCGCTAGTGCTTCCTCATAATCACCTGCAGTTGCAGAAGCAATAGCATCCCAATAATGCATATTCGCTTTTTGATTCAAAGTTGCAGCATTCGAGCCAATATCTTTACCTAATTGGATTGAAAGCGGTCTCATCAACGCTACAACTTCTTTTAAATGCTCAACATCGCCATGATGCATTGCAATCATTGCACTATTAAATGTACAGTTCATTTTCGCTCCCGTTTTATTACTTTCCGGAATATCCATCTCATCTACCGTTTTAGCAGCGTTCTCTAAAAATGTCAACGCTTTTTCAGGACTATCTTCATATAAGTAAGTAAATGACTCAAAATTGTATGAGTTCGCACCAAATTCACTTACAGCACGAGAATCTTGAAAGTTTTTTCGTGCAGCGTCAAAATTACCCAGAAAACTATTGGCATGTCCTGCTTTTGAAAATGCCACCTGATCTTCAGGATCAAGTTCAGCAGCCTTTACATAGCTTTTCAATGCTTTTTCTAAATCATTTTGTGCACGATAACAATCACCTAAATCAATTTGAGATCGAGAACTTTGTGGTACTTTCTCTACCACCATCTCCATATATTTTTCTGCTTTCTTAAAATCCTTAGGCGAAGTAAATAAATATGAAAGTCCAAGATTTGAAATTGCAGGTAAATAATCAGCATTTAATTTCATTGATTTTGCCCAATTTACACGGGCTTTATCAACTTTATCTAAAGAAGAATACGCTCCTGCTAAATAATCAAAGGCTCGTGCTGAGTGTGGATATTTTTTTGCTAATTTTTTACTTAATTCCAACTCCTTTACATCATCATTTTCCATACTGGTCAGAAGAATATCCATCAAGATAACTTCACCTTCATTGGCATTGTCTCGCATTGCTAAAAATTTATCTCGGTTTTCCGAAAAATCTTTTGCTGAACTACTACTAAAGGCCCTATACATTTGAGCACTCACAAAATTAGGATCTAACGCTAAGGCTTTATCAAAAAAAGGTTTTGCTTTTTGCCCATTTCCTTGATCCAAAATATTCAATCCTGTAAGAAATTCTTGCATGGCCTCATTTGAACTAGATTCAAACGGGATTTCATTTTCAGGGTAGGCACTATTTTTAGTTTGAGGAGATTGACACGCGATTAGGATAAACATAATTGCTGTCATTAAATAAACGGTTGCTTTTTTAATGTGTAACATGATAATTATGATTAGTTAGTAAATCTATTTACCCCATAAGATAGTGATTTTTAAATAAATAGACACAAATACAAACTATAAACAGAAATGATACTCATTCTTAACACTAACATTTTGTAGACTAATAGTAGTGTTAACTATAATGATTATAATTTTACAAATTCATAAGATTCAATATGAAAAAACAGCATAAGGTTAACAAAATATATAGCTTATTGTCTTTAACAAAA
>CBDTZS010000004.1:0-53278 GCA_965364955.1 uncultured Tenacibaculum sp.
TTGATGTTATTAATGGAGGTCCTTGGCAAAATGTAGATCAATATTTGGTTAAATAGGATTGAAAATTAAAATTTCATAAAAGGGAATGCTTTTACAAGTGTTTCCTTTTTTTGTTGAAGACTACTTATGAACTTCAAATGAGCTTCAGAAACAGCGTTAAAAGGGCGATGTGTTAGTCCTTTTTGTATGACTTCTACTTTCGCTATTGTTTTTTGAGCTTCTTCAGAAATCCAAACAGCA
This sequence comes from uncultured Tenacibaculum sp., assembly GCA_965364955.1. GTDB lineage: Bacteria > Bacteroidota > Bacteroidia > Flavobacteriales > Flavobacteriaceae > Polaribacter. The sequence goes on from CBDTZS010000004.1 coordinate 241, forward strand.
GTAAATTTTTGCCATATATAATTGATAGCCGTTTTATTTGGGTGAATCATATCATCTGCGTAAAAACGATAATCACGTAACTCATCCATCATAATTTCATAAGAAGGGAAATAATGAGTATTATTTCTCTTATCTATTGTGTTGTGAATAGCAGAAAGTAAATGAGATTTACTACGTTGATTTTCTACAAATCCGTCTTTTAAATGTCTAACAGGTGAAACTGTGAAAATTATAGAAACTGTATTGTTTATAGATTTAATCAAAGAAATAATAGCTTCTAGATTTTCGGTAATTTCTTCGATTGATAAAATTTCTTTTAAAAATTTTTTCTGTGGAATTTTATGACAATTGGCAACAATTGTATCCGTTTCAATAAAACGATATACCCAAGAAGTTCCTAATGTTATTATAACATGTGTAGAGTCGTTTAATTGTTTAAGTGTTGTGGTATTTGCTGTGTTTAGGTTATTTAAAATTTCATCTTTACTTGTAGCACTTAATGTCGAGTGTGCATCAAAACAATGCCAACGTTCGTTATGAAAAAAGATGTTGTCTTCTGTGTACGTCTTTTGGTTTATGGCATTTGTTATTAGGTTTTCAATAGCCTTTGGTTGAAATAAAATGCCGAAAGGATTTACTTTTGATTGAAATTTGTAATAAGATAATTTATCTCCTATATTTTCTGAAAAACAAGACCCCAATAAAAGCAACTTAGAGTTGTAGTCTATTTGATGTAACTGTTGTTTTTTTAATGGAATTTGAGTTTGAAGAATCATTTGAGTAAAGATAAAATCAATTCAAAAATAAAGATAAAATCATTAAAAATGGTTACTAGAGTTCCTTTAGATAAATATTTGTACATTTGTTTAATTAAAACTAGTATAAGTTGAACAATATTAAGAAATCTTTTACAATTAAAGACCTTGAAAATATTTCAGGGATAAAAGCGCATACTATTCGTATTTGGGAAAAGCGGTATAATTTATTGTCGCCAGAAAGAACAGATACTAATATTCGGTATTATTCTTCAGAAAACTTATTAAAGTTACTAAATGTTGTTCTGTTAAATAATAATAATCACAAGATTTCTAAAATAGCAGAAATGTCTGACGATACTATTATTATTAGGGCAAGAGAATTGGCTTTTAAAACTGCTGTAAATGATGAAGCTATTAATTCTTTTAAGCTATCAATGTTTCAATTTGATAAAATGTTATTTAATACTACTTATAACAAGCTACTGAGTAAAAAAACATTCAGAGAAATATTTAAGGATGTTTTTATTCCCTTTTTAAATCATATCGGCTTGTTGTGGCAAACGGATACCTTATTGCCTGCACATGAGCATTTTATTTCAACCCTAATAGCTCAGAAAATCCAAATTAGTACAGATAAATTGGAGCACTCAATAGTTAATTCAGAAATTACATATGTGTTGTTTTTGCCTGAAAATGAAATACATGAATTAGGATTAATGTATTTGAACTATGAATTGGTTTTAAGAGGTAATTCAACCATATACCTAGGACAAAGTTTACCTTTAAATAATTTAAATTATTTTTTTGAGAGCGATACTGAGATTCGTTTTATAACGTCATTCACCGTTCAGCCTTATGATGATAAGGTTGTTGACTATTTTCATGAGATCGAAAGTGTTTTGAGAGGTACGAAGCATAAATTAATTGCAGCAGGTAATAAAGCTCTAATGGTAAAAGAGATAGATTTTGATGCGAATATATCTGTTTATGCATCGGTAATTGATGTGTTAAAAGAGATGTAATTTTTTTTACATTTTTTTATTTTGTTTACCCTTTATTTGATTTTGTTAAACAAAATATGTATATTTGATTAATTCCTTTTGTATCATGCGTTTACGGTTATTTGTAAGTGCCGCTAATAAACTTATAAATTATAAAAATGAAAAAAAAAATATCAATAATAGGTTCAGGTTTTTCTTCTTTAGCGGCAGCATGTTATCTTGCTAAAGCCGGGTATGACGTTGTGGTTTTAGAAAAAAACGCAACAATAGGTGGTAGAGCGAGACAATTAATAAAAGACGGATTTACTTTCGATATTGGACCAACTTGGTATTGGATGCCAGATGTATTTGAGAAGTTTTTTGCAGATTTTGGCAAAAAACCTTCCGACTACTATGTGCTAGAAAAATTAACTCCAGCATATCAGGTGTACTTCGATGTTAAAGATTCAATTACAATTCCAGGGAGTTTAGAAGAAATATACGAAGTATTCGAAAAAGAAGAAAAAGGAAGTGCTGCTCATTTAAAAACGTTTTTAAAATCAGCAGCGTATAATTATGATGTTTCTATAAACGACTTAGTATATAAGCCAGGGGTCTCTCCTTTAGAGTTAGTAACACCGGTAACTATTGGAAAAATAACTCAATTTTTTTCTACCATAAGAAAGCAGGTTCGTAAGAAAATTAAGAGTAAAAAACTGATTAAAATTTTGGAGTTCCCAGTTTTGTTTTTAGGAGCAAAACCAAGTAATACTCCGGCTTTTTACAATTTTATGAATTACGCTGACTTTGGTTTAGGGACTTGGCACCCAAAAGGAGGGATGTATAAAGTAGTTGAAGCCATGGTTACGTTAGCTACTGATTTAGGAGTTGATTTTATAACAAAAGCGAATGTAGATGAGGTTACTGTAAATGAATTAGGCGAGGCTGTAGGGCTTGTCGTAAACGAAGAGTTTATTTCTTCTGATATCGTTTTAAGTGGAGCAGATTACCATCATACCGAAACATTATTGCCAAAAGAGTACAGGCAATATTCTGAAAAATATTGGGATAAAAAAGTGTTCGCACCTTCATCATTGCTGTTCTATGTAGGTTTTGATAAAAAATTAGAGAACGTTTGCCATCATACACTCTTTTTTGATACAGATTTTGATATACATGCATCAACAATATATGATGCCCCTGGTTGGCCTAAAGAACCGTTGTTCTACGCAAGTTTTCCCTCTATAACAGATGGTTCTTTTGTGCCAACACATAAAGAAGCTGCAACTTTTTTAATTCCATTAGCTCCGGGTATAGAAGATACGCCCGAAATTAGAGAAAAATATTTCAACATCATTTTAAATAGATTAGAAAAACTAACTGATCAATCGGTTAAAGAAAGTATTTTATTTAAAGAAAGTTTTTGTGTTAATGATTTTAAGAAAGATTATAATTCTTATAAAGGAAATGCTTATGGTTTGGCAAATATATTAACACAAACTGCTTTTTTAAGGCCAAAAATAAAAAGCAAGAAAGTTAAAAATTTATTTTTTACAGGTCAATTAACAGTGCCAGGACCAGGAGTGCCACCAGCGTTAATTTCTGGTAAAATAGCATCAGATTTAATTTTAAAACACCACAAAAAATGAAACAACTATTTGATGAGGTTTCCTACTCTTGTAGTAAATTAGTAACTAAAAAATATAGCACTTCTTTTTCGTTAGCAGCTAAAATGTTGTCACCGGTAATTAGAGCTGCTATTTACAATATTTATGGTTTTGTGCGTTTTGCAGATGAAATTGTTGATTCTTTTCATGAATACGATAAAGAAGTGTTGTTAGCAAGGTTTGAAAATGAATATTACACAGGGAAGAAAGATGGGATAAGTTTAAACCCTATTTTAAATTCATTCATTCATACAGTAAATGAATATGATATTCCAGACGAAATGGTACAGGCTTTTTTAAAAAGCATGAAAGCTGATTTAGTTAAGACAGAATACAAGACAGAAGAGGAGTATAATGCGTATATTTATGGATCAGCAGATGTTGTAGGTTTAATGTGCTTAAAGGTTTTTGTTAACGGAGACAAACAAAGGTATGATGAACTTAAAGACGCAGCAATGCGTTTAGGTTCAGCATTTCAAAAGGTGAATTTTTTACGTGATCTAAAAGATGATTTTGAAGTTTTAAATCGTTCATACTTTCCAAATGTTAACCTTAAAGAATTAGATACTAAGTCTAAAGATGCTATTATTAAAAATATAGAAGCTGATTTTGAATATGCTTTTCAAAATGGAATTTTAAAATTACCTGTTGAAGCTAAATTTGGAGTTTATATGGCATATCGATATTATAAGAAATTGCTTAAAAAGTTAAAGGCAACACCATCATATAAAATAATGGATACTAGAATTAGAATATCTAATCCTATGAAAATAAATTTACTAGCAAGAAGTTACGTTAGGTATAAATTAAATATGATATAATAATGTTCAGCCTTTTAATTTGTCTTTCTTTTATGAGTATAATATTAGGTGCGCCTGAATTTATCACAGAATACCATGAGATATCAAATAAAAAGCAAGAATTATTATATATTAAGAAGTTTCAAAATACTAAAAAGGTAGGTATTCAGGGGTATGTAATTTCATTAAAAATGAAACAAGCAAAATATACATTTTTACCTTGGAAAAAATTGTCAATATTCAAAAAAGAGAAAAAAAAATTGGAATATTTAATAAACAAATTTCCAGAAAACATTCATTTAAGATATATGCGTTTGGTTATTCAGGAGAACTTACCAAGAATACTTAATTACTCATCAGAAATAAGTACAGATAAAAAGTTTTTGATAGAGTATTTAAATAAAAAAGACAGTACAGATTACTTAGATAAATATATTATAAAAAACACCTCATTATGATTGGCGCATTTTTTTTGTTAATTACTCTTTTAACCTTTCTTATTATGGAAGGAGTTACGTGGTGTACTCATAAATATATAATGCATGGTTTCGGTTGGTATTTACATGAAGATCACCATCAACCAGGATACCCGAATGTGTTCGAGAAAAACGATGCCTTTTTTGTAGTATTTGCAACACCAAGTATCTTGTTGTTTTATTTCGGAATTAGACCTGGGTTAAATTACTTGTTCTTTATCGGGTTAGGAATTTTACTATACGGATTGGCTTATTTTTTAGTACATGATGTGTTAATTCATAGACGATTTAATTGGTTTAAAAATACAAATAATCAATATTTAAAAGGATTAAGAAAAGCACATAAAATTCATCATAAACATTTAGGTAAACCAGACGGAGAATGTTTCGGAATGCTGTTTGTACCTTTTAAATATTTTAAGAAAAGACAATGAGTCACTACCTGTATCTTATATTAATTGTAGGAAGTTTAAGTGTTCCTTTATTATATAGCATTTTTGAGAAAAAATTTCATTTTATTCAGTATTTCAAAATAGCTTTTATAAGTATATTATTAGTTGCGATTCCTTTTTTAATTTGGGATGGATTGTTTACAAAGTATGGAGTTTGGGGTTTCAATTCAACATATCATTTATCTATAGAGATTTTTCAAATGCCTCTAGAGGAATGGCTGTTTTTCTTTTGTATACCCTATGCGTGTTTGTTTACTCATGAAGTTTTAAAGTATTTAAAACCTGAATTTAAACTATCAAAATCAGTAACAGTTATTATTAGTTTTTTGTTAGTTTTTATAACATTAATATTAGTGATTTTTAATTTTGGTAAGTTGTATACTACTATAAATTTTATATTCTTTTTACTGTTGATTTTTTATGGATTAAAAAATCATTTAGAAACACTACAAGAGTATTTCCCTAGTTTTTTAGTGGTTTTAATTCCGTTTTTAATAATAAACGGAATCTTAACAGGGAGTTTTATAGAAGAGCCTGTGGTTTGGTATAATGATAATGAAAACTTAGGTTTTAGAATATTTACAATTCCGTTTGAAGATATTTTTTATGCATTTAATATGTTGTTTTCAGTACAGTTAATATTTAATTATTTAAAAAATAAAAATTTTGAAAGAAAATAAATACATACGTTTTATAATTTTTTTAGTGGTAAATTTTTTAGCATTAGGGATAGGAGTTTTATTAATGGAAAATGGCCCTCAAAAAGATTGGTACCTTTCTTTAAATAAAGCGCCTTGGACACCTCCAGGATGGGTTTTCGGAGCTGCTTGGACTACAATTATGTTATTGTTTACTTTTTATATGACAAGATTAAGTTTTGAATATTCATTTTTAAATAAAAAATTAACAACACTTTTTATTGGTCAATGGGTTTTAAATGTAAGTTGGAATTTCTTCTTTTTCAATCAACATTTAACAGTAGTAGGATTAGTTTCCATTACTTTATTATGGTTGCTAATTGGATATTTTACGTTTGAACACTTAAAAAGATTACGGTTGTTTACATTACTAATACTCCCGTATTTAATATGGATGACGATTGCAACAAGTTTAAACGCATACATCGTATTTTATAATTAAAATTATGACAGAAAAAAATAATATTACCCAAGATAAAATAGTAGAATGGTATATGAGTTCAGTTTTAATAGCTGGCAAGCCTTCTTCTATTTATTCTTTTGCAAAAGATAATAATTTTGAAGAGTCTGATTTTTACAGGCACTACTCAAGTTTTGAAAGTTTAGAAAAATCAATTTTTGCAATTTTTGCAAAAGAAACAATTCATTTATTACATAAAACGGAAGCTTATAAAGAATATGCATCAAAAGATAAATTACTAAGTTTTTATTTTACTTTTTTCGAGTTATTAACGGCAAATAGATCTTACGTTTTATTACAGTTTAAAGATGTGAAATCAAACTTCTCGAAATTATCAGTTTTAAAACAATTACGAACAGAGTTTATAAATTTTGTAAGCGGAATTAGTTTAGAGAAGATTGATTTTAAGAATGATAAAGTCAATAAAATTCAAGATAAAACGATTGTAGAAAGTTATTGGATACAATTATTAATGGTTATGAAATTTTGGATTGATGATGAATCTTCAAACTTTGAAAAAACAGATGTTTTTATAGAGAAATCAATCAAAGCGAGTTTCGATATTCAGCAAATTGCACCTTTAAAAAGTGTGATAGATTTAGCGAAGTTTTTGTGGAAAGAAAAAAGCACATCAATATGAAAACATTAAATAAAATTCCCACATCTAAAATAGAAAGAGCAACTAAGTTAGTAACTACAGGAATTAAAGTAGGAGTAAACTATGCCAAGTATTACGGAAATAAAATAACGAAAACCGAAGAAGAAGCAAGAGATCAGTTAAACGAAGATAATGCAACAGATATTTATGACGGATTAAAAGAGTTAAAAGGATCGGCATTAAAGGTAGCGCAAATGTTAAGCATGGAAAAAAGTTTACTTCCAAATGCTTATGTAGAAAAATTTTCGTTATCACAGTTTTCGGTTCCGCCTCTTTCTGGCCCCTTAGTAGTAAAAACTTTTCAAAAATATTTTAAGAAAACACCCAATGAGGTTTTCGATACGTTTACTGTAGATTCTGTAAATGCTGCAAGTATTGGTCAAGTACATAAAGCTACTTCAAATTCTAAAACATTAGCAGTAAAAATTCAATACCCTGGTGTTGCAAACAGTATTTCTACCGATTTAGCAATGGTAAAACCTATTGCTATGAAAATGTTTAATATAAAAGGAGAAGGTTCTGATGAGTACTTTAAAGAGGTTGAAAGTAAGTTATTAGAGGAAACTAATTATGTTTTAGAATTAAAACAAAGTAATGAGATTGCAAATGCTTGTAAACATATTCCTAATTTAAAATTCCCGAAATATTATTCAGAGTTTTCTTCTGATAGGATTTTAACGATGGATTGGATGGATGGAGTGCATCTTTCTGAGTTTACTAAGAAGCAATTTAATCAAGAGGAGTCAAATAAGTTAGGACAAGCCTTATGGGATTTTTACATGTATCAATTACATGTTTTGAAAAAAGTACATGCAGATCCGCATCCAGGTAATTTTTTAGTTTCACCCGAAAATGATTTAATAGTTATTGATTTTGGATGTATGAAAGAAGTTCCTCAAAGTTTTTACATACCATATTTCGAATTAGCAATACGTGAAAATATTGACGATCCAGCTTTTTTCGAAAGTAAATTATATGAGTTAGAGATTTTAAGAAAAGACGATTCTGAAGAAGTAATCTCTTTCTTTAAAGGATTGTTTTACGAAATGTTATCGTTGTTTACGCAACCGTTTCAGCAAGAAGAGTTTGATTTTTCTAATGAAAATTTCTTTGGTAGAATTGCGGAGTTGGGTCAGAAATATTCTAAAAGTACAGAGTTAAGAAAAATAAACGGAAATCGAGGATCAAAGCACTTTATTTATATTAATAGAACCTTTTTTGGTTTGTATAATTTAATGCATGATTTAAAAGCTACAGACATTAAAATTAATAATTATAAAAATATTTAATGCATTTATCTAGAGCCGCAATAGATGAGATGGAACATCTATATAAAATAAATTTAATGAATAGTATTTCTGGTTATAAATCAGCAAATCTTGTAGCTACAAAATCAGAAGATGGAGTAACCAATTTGGCTATTTTTAGTTCAGTAGTTCATTATGGTTCTAGTCCTGCAATTTTAGGCTTTGTATTACGTCCTACCACAGTAGCACGTAATACATATGACAACATAAAGAAAACAGGTTTTTACACTATAAATGCAGTTTGTGAAGGTATAATTGAAGGTGCTCATCATACGTCTGCAAAATATGCTTCGGGAATATCAGAATTTGATAAAACTGATTTATCTCCAGAATATAAAGATGGCTTTCATGCGCCTTACGTAACAGAGTCACCTTTGCAAATAGGAATGAAATTTTTGGAGGAATATCATATTAAAGCAAACGGAACTATTTTGGTTTTGGGAGAGGTGACCGATTTGTATTTTAAAGATTCAATGCTTTCAAAAGATGGTTTTTTAAATTTATCTAAAGAAAAAATTGTAGCAATAAATGGTTTAGATACTTATATGGTATCTGAAAAATATAAACGATTATCATATCAAAGACCGAAATAAATGAAAATTCTAATCACAGGAACCACAGGGTATATTGCAAAACGATTGGTGTTAAAATTACTAGACGCAGGGCATGAGTTAGTTTGCTGTGTGCGTGATTTGAATCGAATTCCTGATGAAATAGAAAATAAAAAAAACATTGAGTTTATAAAAGTAGATTTTTTAAATACAGAAAATATTTCTTTTTCTTCAGATATAGATGTAGCCTATTATTTAATACATTCAATGGCTACAGATGCTGTTAATTTTGATGATTTAGAACAACGTTGTGCTAAGAATTTTAAAAGTTTAGTAGAAAAAACAAACTGTAAGCAAGTTGTATATTTAAGTGGTATTGTAAACGACAGTTCTTTATCTAAACATTTAGCTTCGCGTTTTTTAGTTGAACAAAATTTAGACTCAAATAAATATGCACTAACAACATTTAGAGCTGGTATTATTGTTGGTAGTGGTAGTGCCTCTTTTGAAATTATTAGAGATATTGTAGAAAAATTACCTCTAATGGTTACTCCAAAATGGTTAAATACCAAATCACAACCTATTGCTATTAGAGATGTATTAGCCTTCTTAGAACGGGCAGTTGGAAATGAAGAATTGTATAATAAATCTTTTGATATCTGTGGTACGGAAGTACTTACATACAAAGAAATGCTTTTAGAATTTGCTGAAGTAAGAGGTTTTAAAAGATACATTTTTACATTACCGTTGTTAACTCCAAAATTATCATCGTATTGGTTGTATTTCGTTACATCTACATCATTTAATTTGGCGCAAGCACTGGTGGATAGCATGAAAGTTGAGGTAATAGCTAAAGCTAGTAATATTAATCAGCTTTTAGATATACAACCTATTTGTTATAAAGATGCGGTAAAATTAGCATTTCAAAGAATAGAACAAAATGCTGTTGTATCAAGTTGGAAAGACGCAATTAGTAGTGGTACTTTTAAAGATCAATTGTCTGATCATATTCAAATGCCACAATATGGTTGTTTTAAAGATGTACGTTCTATAAAAATTACGGATGAAGAGTTTACAATTAATAAAATTTGGTCTATCGGTGGTAAAAACGGATGGTATAGTTTTAATAGTTTATGGAAATTAAGAGGATATGTCGACAAGATTTTTGGAGGTGTTGGTTTGCGAAGAGGAAGAACACATGATACATATTTAGAAGCAGGAGATCCTTTAGATTTTTGGCGTGTATTATTAGCAGATAAAAAAGAAAAAAGATTGTTATTGTTTGCCGAAATGAAGCTGCCAGGAGAAGCATGGTTAGAATTTAAGATTGTAAAAGATAAACTATATCAAAGAGCTGTATTTAGACCCAAAGGAGTTTTAGGACGTTTGTATTGGTATACTGTTTTACCATTTCATGCCTTTGTTTTTAAAGGAATGATTAACGCTTTGGTTAATAAATAAAAGCGTGTTTATTAATTTTTTAAGTTTTGAATATTATGACATATAGAGATTTAGATAGAATAATAGAAATGGCTTGGGAAGACCGTACTACGTTTGACGCTATAAAGTTTCAGTTTGGTTTAAAAGAACAACAAGTAATTGAATTAATGCGTAAAGAATTAAAACTTTCTAGTTTTAAATTATGGCGGGCAAGAGTTCAAGGTAGAAGTACTAAACATGAAGCAAAACGAGCATTTGAAAAAGGAAGATTTAAGTGTGCAAGACAGCAAAGTATAAGCAATAATAAAATATCTAAACGTTAAAATATTTAAAAAACTACTAATAAAAATAGGTGTAAAATGAAAACAATTATAGTAGTAGGTGGTAGTTCGGGTATTGGAAAAGCGATAGTAACAAAGTTAAAGGAAAGTCATAATATTATAAATATTAGTAGAACAGCACCTGAAGAGCATATAAATGTAAAACATTATTCGTGTGATATTCTTAAAGATGAATTACCTCCGTTAGATGAGGTTCATGGTCTTGTCTATTGTCCGGGAAGTATAAATTTAAAGTCGTTTACACGATTAAAGGTCACTGATTTTAAAGACGATTTTGAAATTAATGTTGTTGGGGCAATTAAAGCATTGAAAGCATACGATAGTACCTTAGCAAAGAATAGTGGTAGTGTAGTCTTATTTAGTACGGTAGCATCCTTTTTAGGTATGCCATTTCATGCAAGTATAGCTACAAGTAAATCGGCAGTAGAAGGATTAACAAAATCGTTAGCGGCAGAATATGCTACAAAAATTCGTTTCAACGCAATTGCGCCAACAGTAACTGATACTCCATTAGCAGCACGTTTGTTAAGAAATGAAAAACAGCAAGAAAGTATGCAAGATAGACATCCATTAAAAAAATATTTGAAACCAGAAGAAGTCGCAAGTTTAGCTTGTTATTTACTCTCAGAAGATGCAAGTTCTATAACAGGTCAAATTATTCCTTTAGATGCTGGAATTGTAAGTGTTAAAATTTAAAACTGAAGCAAATGAAATGGCTAGTAATACTCAGTATCTTTTTATGTATGAATGATGAAATTGTAATTTTTGATAAAAATAAGACTAACCAACGTTGGTACATAACAAATGATGATGTTATGGGAGGAATATCTAACTCTTCGATGAAACTTAATGAAGAAAACAAAATGATTTTTTCAGGGAATGTTTCTTTAGATAATAATGGTGGATTTGCTATGACTCGCTTACCAGTAATTATTAATTTAGATGATAAAAAAACTAAGTTAGTGCTTAAATTAAAAGGAGACGGTAAAAAATATCAGTTTAGAATTAAAGCTAAAAATAATCAGCGTTTTTGGTATATCCAATCTTTTCAAACATCAAAAAGTACAGAAGAAATAGAATTACCGTTACATAAATTTTATGCTTCTTTTAGGGGGTATAAATTAAATGTTGATAATTTTTCAGGAGCAAAAATAACTGAAATTGCTATACTTATAGGAAATAAACAGAAGGAAGCATTTAAATTATCAATAGAAAAAATAACACTTAAATAAATGAAAACATTAAAAATAACTTTACTTATGGCATTATTCAGCTTTTTAGGAAACGCACAAATTATAGCTTCTAAAGAATCTTTATACGATATAAAAATAGAAGGAATTGACGGAGAACAGTTAAACCTTAGTCAATATAAAGGAAAGAAAATTTTATTTGTTAATGTTGCCTCTAAATGCGGATTTACAAATCAATATGAAGGGTTACAAGAATTATATGCTAAGCACAAAGATAAGCTAGTAATTATAGGTTTACCATGTAATCAGTTTGGAGGTCAAGAGCCAGGTCAAGAATCAGAAATAAAATCATTTTGTCGTTTAACTTACGGGGTAGATTTTCCTATGACTGAAAAAATAGATGTAAAAGGAGATAATCAACATCCGATATATCAATGGTTAACACAAAAAGGAAAGAATGGTAAAATGAATTCTTCAGTAAAATGGAATTTTCAAAAGTATTTGGTAGATGAAGAAGGGCGTTTGGTAGATGTTTTCTATTCTATAACAAAACCTATGAGTTCTAAAATAACCAAGTTTTTATAAATGTTGAATTTTAAAAAACATTCGGGAATTTATACTTTGGAAACTGAGCAAGAATTAAACATATCACTAGCGAAAGCTTGGGATTACTTTTCTTCCCCAGAAAATTTAGCGAAGATTACACCACATAAAATGGGGTTTAATATTACATCTAAAGTTGATAAAAAAGCATATCAAGGGCAAATAATAACCTATAAAGTTTCTCCGGTTCCGTTTATTAAAACCAATTGGGTAACAGAAATAACTCAAGTCAAAGAGCAAGATTTTTTTATTGATGAACAACGTTTTGGTCCATACAAAATGTGGCATCATGAGCATTGGTTTGAAGAATTAGAGAATGGAAATACTTTAATGAAAGATAAAATATCGTATAAAATTCCGTTTGGTTTTTTAGGACACATAGCGCAAGCAGTATTTATAAAAAAGCAGTTAAAAACAATTTTTGAATACAGGTTTGTAACTTTAGAGAAAATGTTTAATGGAAAATAAAGTTGCGGTTTTTTGGTTTCGTAGGGACTTGCGTTTAGAGGATAACGTAGCATTATTCAATGCCTTAAAATGTAATAATAAAGTAATTCCTATATTTATTTTTGATGAAGAAATACTAGATAAGTTGCCAAAAGATGATGCAAGAATCTCTTTTATTTATCAAACATTATCAGCATTAGATAAAATATTAAAAATTGAAGGGTCTTCATTATTAGTTAAAAAAGGAAACCCTATTGAAGTATGGAATGGCTTACTATCAGAATTTAATATTACAGCTGTTTATACAAATAAAGATTACGAACCATACGCGATAAAAAGAGATAATGAAATTAAAGAATTTTTAATTTCAAATAATATTGATTTTCACAGTTACAAAGATCAAGTTGTATTTGAAGAGGATGAAGTTGTGAAAAACGACGGACTACCTTATACGATCTATACGCCTTATAAAAATAAGTGGTTGCAAAAGTTTAATATTGAGGTAGATTTAAAAGAATTTACTATTAATTTCTCGGCTTTCCATCATTTTAAAACAAGTTTTCCTACATTAGAATCATTAGGTTTTAATGAAAGTCATATAAAAGTGAAGCCTTATAATTTATCAAGTTTAAATAATTATGATGAAATAAGAGATTTTCCTTTTATCGATAAAACTTCTTATTTGTCTCCATATTTTCGGTTTGGTTTAGTAAGTGTTCGTAAAATGGTTCAATTTGCCTTAAAAACGAATGCTACTTTTTTAAATGAATTAATTTGGCGCGAATTTTTTATGCAAGTGTTGTTTCATTTTCCTAAAGTGGTTACGAATAACTTTAAGAAAAAATACGATGCGGTACCTTGGAGAAATAATGAAGCCGAATTTGAGAAATGGTGTAAAGGAGAAACAGGGTATCCGATGGTTGATGCAGGAATGCGGCAATTAAATAAAACAGGCTATATGCATAATCGTGTAAGAATGATAACCGCAGGGTTTTTATGTAAACATTTACTAATTGATTGGCGTTGGGGAGAGGGGTATTTTGCAGAAAAGTTATTAGATTACGAACTCTCGGCAAATAACGGAAATTGGCAATGGGCAGCAGGTACAGGTTGTGATTCTGCTCCGTATTTTAGAGTTTTTAACCCAGAAGCTCAATTAAAGAAGTTTGATAGAGATTTACAATATATAAGAAAATGGGTTGATAATTTTGATGAATTAACATATCCGCAACCAATAGTAGAACATAAGTTTGCAAGAGAAAGGGCGATTGCAACATATAAAAAGGCATTAAACTAAAAAAGGTTCAAAGAAAATATTCTTTGAACCTTTTTTAATATTGTAATTCATATTCTAAGCAATATACTCTTTCGCTTTTTCTAAAGCTTTCGGAATACCGCCTGGGTTTTTACCTCCAGCAGTAGCAAAGAAATTTTGGCCACCACCACCTCCGTGAATTAGCTTTCCTAGTTCTCTTACTACTTTTCCTGCATCGTAACCACGTTCTGCAGCTAGTTCTTTAGAAATATAACATGTTAACATTGCTTTGTCTGCTTTCTCTGAGGTAGCAAAAAATAAGAACAAATTGTTGAATTCTTTCCCTAAAGCAAAGGCTAAGTTCTTAATTCCGTTAGCATCTAAATCTACTTTAGTCGCTAAAAACTGAACGCCATTTATTTCTTGTAATTGATTTCTTAATTCACCAGATAAGTTTTGTGCTTTGTCTTTTAATAATTGCTCTATTTGCTTTTTTAAAGCAGTGTTTTCATCTTGTAAGCTATTTACAGATTTTGCGACGTCTTTCGGGTTTTTTAATAATTGTTTTACCGCAGAAAAATTACGTTCAACTTCTTCAAAATAATTTCCAACAGCAACATTAGTAATTGCCTCAATTCTTCTGATTCCTGACGCAACGGCTCCTTCAGATTTTATTTTAAAATGCCAAATATCACCAGTTTGTGGTATGTGTGTTCCACCACATAATTCCATAGATTGCCCAAACTTAATGGCTCTTACAGAATCTCCATATTTCTCTCCAAATAAAGCGATAGCACCTTCGTCAATTGCTTGTTGCATTGGTATATTTCTTCTTTCAATTAAAGAAATGTTTTCACGAATACGAGCATTTACAAAGTTTTCTATTTCTTGCAATTGATCTGCATCTACTTTAGAGAAGTGAGAAAAGTCGAAACGTAAATGTTTTGGACTCACCAACGAACCTTTTTGCTCTACATGTGTTCCTAAAACAGCACGCAATGCTTGGTGTAATAAATGCGTTGCAGTATGGTTACTTGCTGATAAATTTCTAGCTTCTTCATTTACTACCGCTTTAAATCTTTCTGATAAATTTTCAGGTAAATTTTTAGTGTAGTGAATAATAAGGTTGTTTTCCTTTTTTGTGTTTACGACATAAATTACATCTCCATTAGAAGTTTCGATATAACCTACATCACCAACTTGACCTCCTCCTTCTGGATAAAAAGGGGTCATATTAAATACTAATTGATATTGTTCACCGTCTTTTTTGGTGGTTACTTTTCTGTAACGCGTTAATTTAACATCAGCAGTTAAAGTATCGTATCCTATAAATTCCTCTTCATCGTCTTCTATTAAAACATTCCAATCATCGGTTTCAATAGCTGTAGCTTCTCTTCCTCTATTTTGTTGCTCTTTTAAAGCTGTTTTATATTCTTCTTTATTATAATCTAATCCTTTTTCAGATAAAACCAAAGCAGTTAAATCTTCAGGAAAACCATAAGTATCTTTTAGTTCAAATACTTTTTTTCCAGAAATTATTTTCTCTCCAGCATTAGCGGTTATTGTGTCTAATAAAAGTAAACCTTGTTCTAAGGTTTTTAAGAAAGAATGCTCTTCTTCTTTAATTACATTATGAGCTAACTGTTCTTGTGCTTTTATTTCAGGAAAAGCATCTCCCATTTGCGCACTTAATGTTTCTACTAATTTGTAGATAAAAGGTTCTTTTTGATTCAGGAAAGTAAATCCGTAACGAATTGCTCTTCTTAATATTCTTCTAATAACATAACCAGCACCAGTATTACTTGGTAACTGACCATCGGCAATAGAAAATGCGACAGCACGAACATGGTCTGCAATAACACGAATAGCAATATCTGCTTCGTCTCCAGAAACAGTAGCATCTTCATATTTTACACCAGTAATCGTTTCGATTTCTCTAATGATTGGCGTAAAAACATCGGTGTCGTAATTAGATTGAACACCTTGCAGTGCCATACATAAACGTTCAAAGCCCATACCAGTATCGATATGTGTTGAAGGTAAGTTTTCTAAGCTTCCATTTGCTTTACGATTGTATTGCATAAAAACTAAGTTCCATACTTCAACAACATGTGGATGATCTAAATTTACCAATGTAGCTCCTGAAACTTTCGCTTTTTCTTCCTGAGAGCGGATGTCTATATGAATTTCAGAACAAGGTCCACAAGGTCCTTGAGCGCCCATTTCCCAGAAATTATCATCTTTATTACCTAATAAAATTCTGTCTTCCGAAATGTATTGCTTCCAAATGTCATATGCTTCAGTATCTTTAGCTAAACCATCTTTTTCATCACCTTCAAAAATAGTAACGTATAAAATGTCTTTATCTATTTTATATACTTCGGTAAGTAATTCCCAAGCCCAAGCAATTGCTTCTTTCTTAAAATAATCGCCAAAAGACCAATTTCCAAGCATTTCAAATAATGTATGGTGGTAGGTATCTTTTCCTACTTCTTCTAAATCATTATGTTTCCCTGAAACCCGTAAACATTTTTGAGAATCAGAAACCCTAGTATTAATTACTTTTTTCTGCCCTAAAAAATACTCTTTAAAAGGAACCATACCTGCGTTTACAAACATTAAAGTAGGGTCATTCTTTAACACCATTGGCGCAGAAGGAACAATTTTATGTTGTTTAGATTCAAAAAAGTTTAAAAACTTAGCGCGTATTTCTTGAGATTTCATAGGACTTGGTGTCTTATCTGTTGTTAATTTGTATAAAAAAAACTTCTATATAAAAGTAATTTTAAAACATTTTGTAAATTTGTGAGTTTTCAAACTGTATATCCTCTTTTAAAAGGATGCTTAATTTAAAAAGCACAAAAATAGTATATTTAGCATTATGGCGAAAGTAAAATATTATTATGACCCCGAGACATTATCATATCGAAAGATAGAGTCAAAGAAAGCCGAAACGTATAAAAAATCTTTTTTAGGGATTGTCGGAGCTTTGCTAATCGCTTTCTTCGGTTTTATTGGGTTTAGCCAGTTTTTAATGTCACCTAAAGAAAGAACTCAAAAGAGAGAATTAGAGAATTTAAAACTGCATTATGAATTGCTTTCAAAAAGAATGGAAGAGAGTTCAGAAGTGTTATCAGAATTACAAACACGTGATAATAATATTTATAGAACTTATTTTGAAGCGAGTCCGATACCAGAAGAGCAGCGTAAAGCAGGTTTTGGTGGTGTGAATAGATATAAGAACTTAGAGGGGTTTGATAATACCGAAATGGTTAAAAATGTTACTAAAGATTTAGATGTGTTGTCTAAACAAATGGTGGTGCAATCAAAATCATTGGATGAGATTGTTAGTTTAGCGAGAGAAAAAGAAAGTATGTTGGCATCAATTCCTGCAATACAGCCAGTAAAAAATCAAGATTTAAAACGTATGGCATCTGGGTACGGTATGCGTATGCATCCTATACTAAAAACACGAAGAATGCATAATGGTATGGATTTTACCTCGCCAAAAGGAACGCCTATTTTTGCCTCAGGAAACGGAACGATAAAAAAAGCACATCGTAGTTCTAGTTTTGGTAAGGTGGTATATGTTGATCATGGTTATGGTTACGAAACAATTTATGCACACATGAGTAAAATTACTACAAAGAAAGGACAGAAAGTAAAACGTGGAGATATAATAGGCTATGTAGGTAATACTGGTCGTTCTATGGCACCACATTTACATTATGAAGTACATAAAAATGGTAGAGCTGTAAATCCGATTTATTATTACTACGGAGATTTAACTCCTGAAGAGTTCGTAGCTATGCAAAAAGCTTCACAACAAAAAGGACAATCATACGATTAATTAGAATTTGCTAAGAAAAATGTATGTAGAACTACCTGAAAAAAGATATTATAAAATTGGTGAAGTTTCCAAAGCTTTCGACGTAAATGTTTCGCTAATTCGCTTTTGGGAACAAGAATTTGATGTTATTAAACCTAAAAAGAACGCGAAAGGAAATCGACTGTTTACTAAAGGAGATATTGAGAATTTCAAGTTGATATTTAATTTAGTAAAAGAAAGAGGGTTTACGTTGGATGGAGCGAAGCAAAAGCTAAAGAGAAATCCAGAAGGCGTTATAAGTAATCACGAAATTATTAGTAGATTAGAAGCTGTAAAAGCAGCATTACAAAAAATAAAAAATCAATTATAATAAAAATAAAAAATATGAAAAAATTCCTTCCTCTAATTATTTTAGCTGTTGTCGCTTTTGGATTGTACAATTGGGCTGTAAGTTTTCAAAATAATGCGGTTGAATTTCAAGAAAACGCTAAAACGACTTGGTCTAACGTAGAAAGTTCTTATCAACGTAGAAATGATTTAATTGGAAATTTAGTAAAGACTGTGCAAGGAGCTGCAGACTTTGAAAAAGAAACGTTAACGCAAGTTATAGAAGCAAGGGCAAAAGCAACTTCAGTAAATATCAATGCAGGAGATTTGACTCCAGAAAAAATGGCTCAATTTCAACAAGCACAATCAGGATTAACAGGAGCATTAAGTAAATTGATGGTTGTTGTAGAAAGATATCCTGATTTAAAAGCTAATAAGAATTTCTTAGAGTTGCAGAGTCAATTAGAAGGAACTGAAAATAGAATTAATGTAGCACGTGATCGTTTTAACGAAAGTGTAAATATTTATAACAAATTAATTAAGAAATTTCCAGGTTCTTTCTTAGCAGGAATTTTCAATTTCGATGAAATGAATCGTTATAAAGCTGCTGCAGGTTCAGAAAATGCACCAGATGTAAATTTTGATTTCGGTAAAAAAAATAAATAAATGTCTAAAGTAGAAAGTTTTCTTACTATTGAAGAAGAACAAGAAATTATTTCTGCTATTCTAATTGCAGAGAAAAATACTTCTGGTGAAATTAGAGTTCACATAGAAGCATCGGTTAGTAAAGATGTTTTTGAACGAGCACTAGAAGTGTTTCATTTGCTAAAAATGTTTAATACCAAAGCACAAAATGCGGTGCTAATTTACGTGGCAGTAAATGACAAAAAATTTGTTATTTATGGTGATGATGGTATAAATAAAGTTGTGCCCAAAAACTTTTGGGATACTACAAAAAACACAATGCAGGCTCATTTTGTAAAAGGAAATTTTAAAGAAGGGATTGTTGCTGGGATTTTAAAAGCAGGAGAAGAGTTAAAAGCTCATTTTCCTTGGCAAATAGATGACGAAAACGAATTGTCTAACGAAATTTCTAAAGGATGATTCATAACTCAGTAATAAGTAAACAGTTGTTGATGAAAAATAGAAATAGTTTATTTTTTTTTAATCTTACTTTTCTTTTCTTATTTTTAGGTGTTCAAAATATTTTTTCTCAAGGATTTGAAATTCCAGAAAAGCCAGAGCTTCAAACTGGCGTTTATGATTATGTAAGATTACTTTCTGGAGAGCAGAAAGCTACTTTAGAAAGTAAGTTAATTACATATTCAGATACAACTTCTACGCAAATAGTTATTGCAATTATTAATTCAACTGAAGGAGAAAACATTAATTATTTAGCTGCAAATTGGGGAGAGAAATGGGGGATTGGACAAGCAAAAGAAGATAATGGTGTTTTAATTTTATTAGCTAAAGGAGATCGTAAAATATCAATCCAAGCAGGTAAAGGAACCGAACACTTACTGACCGATTTTGCTTCAAAAAGAATTATTGAAAGAGAAATTATTCCAGAATTTAAACGTGGCGATTATTATACGGGTTTAGATAAGGGTGCTTACGCTATTTTTGAAACTTTAAACGGAGAATACCAAGGAACTCGAAAAAGCGAGTCAGCTGATTCTAACAGAGCACCCATCATATTTTTCATCATCGTTATAATTATATTCTTTTTAATTTTTAGAGGAAATAGAAATAATCGTGGAGGAGGGGGAAATGGTTCTAGGAAAAGAAATATAGCAGGAGATATTCTACAAACTATAATTTTAAGTAATGCAGGCCGTGGAGGTTTCGGAGGCGGTGGTAGTTTTGGCGGTTCATCTGGAGGTAGTTTTGGTGGCGGAGGCTTCGGAGGAGGTTTTGGCGGAGGTAGTTTTGGTGGAGGTGGAGCTTCTGGTGGATGGTAATTGAATTACATTAGAATGATTAAAAAAACCTTAATTTTAGTATCTTTTTTACTGA
Source organism: uncultured Tenacibaculum sp. (assembly GCA_965364955.1). Taxonomy (GTDB): domain Bacteria; phylum Bacteroidota; class Bacteroidia; order Flavobacteriales; family Flavobacteriaceae; genus Polaribacter. The sequence goes on from CBDTZS010000004.1 coordinate 20,496, forward strand.
TAATTAGTTGTCAAGACTTTGGACAACTAAAAGTACTTGCAGATCTACCAAATACCTTGGAGGAAGTTTCTGGGATAGAAAAAATGGAGAGCTCTGGTTTATTATGGATGCTAAATGATAGTGGAAATAAACCTGTAATTTATGGAGTTGACACAGAAGGAAAAATCATAAGAGAGGTTATTGTTAATGCTAAAAATAATGATTGGGAAGATGTAACATCTGACGAAGAAGGAAATTTATATATTGCAGATTTTGGAAATAATAATAACAAGCGAAGAAATTTAAGAATACTTAAAATAAAGCATCAAGACTTGTTTGTAAAAGATGTTGTTAATGTCGAAAAAATTAGGTTTTCTTATCCTTCTCAAAAAAAATTCCCACCTAAAAAAGAAAAACGTTTTTTTGATGCTGAAAGCATCCTTTATCAAAATGGATTTTTATACATTTTTACTAAAAGTAGAGTAGCTGAAAATTATGGTAAAACGACTTTGTATAAAATCCCAGCTATAAAAGGGAATCATGAAGCTCAATTCATCTCAACATTTGAAACATGTGCTGATTTTCATTGTTGGGTAACCGCAGCAGCAATATCACCTATAGGAAACAAAGTTGTGTTATTGAATCACCAGTCTGTTTTTGTATTTACTAATTTTATTGGAGATGATTTTTTCTCAGGAGAAGTAATTGAACTTCCATTAGGTCATGTTTCACAAAAAGAAAGCATCACTTTTAAAGACAGTAATACACTTTATATTACTGATGAGAAAGCACATTTAAAAGGGGGTAAGTTGTATGAGTTTACATTGAAGTAAACTCTAATAATAACATTACCCATCCAATAACTAATAACAAACCACCTACTGGTGTAATTGGTCCCAAAAACTTCATTTTTTTACCTTTAGCATCCGATAAAACTAATCCATAAATGCTAAAAGAAAAAAGTAGTATTCCGATAATGAAAGACCAACTCATTAATTGGTTTGGAACCGAAAAAGAGCTTCCCACAAACAATAAAACAATTGCATGATACATTTGATACTTCACACCTGTTTCAAACGATTTTAACTGGTGGTCTGATAAGATTTTCTTTAAGGCATGTGCGCCAAAGGCTCCAAAAATTACTGCAAGCATTCCAAATAATGCTCCAGATACTAATACTACTTGTTGTGTCATGGTTTAAATTTATAATTATAAAGAGAATAAAAAGTGCTATAGTCTAATCTGATTCTATTTAGAAAGTTTTTTTAAAATATAAAAAGGAATTTCTAGAGATGATTTCAGACCAAAACTTGCTTTTAAATAGGGTATCAAATTAAAAGGAAATATGTTTTTAGAATTATTTTTTGTTCGAAGATAGTTATACCAATGTATTTTTATCTGATTTGATTTTTTAGTTTTCTCAAGGAACTCTATTTTTTGGAAACGGTTGTTAGGTATTTTTAGAAAGGCATCAAATACCTCTTCAGGAATAGTCTTAATAAAATTTGATTTCAGGTATTTTAAAGAAACTAAAAGCTTAACAGATAGCTTGTTTTTAATAGCTAAATCTACAATTCTTTCCCAATCGATAGTGTTTTTGTTAATTATCATTTTAGCATCTGCAATCCACCGAATAGGTGCTAAGTCATTATGATTTAAGCCATGTACTATTGTATGAAATAGATGGTCAGTTGGACAAATGGTTAAGGTTTTTAGCCCCATGAAATTCATGTTTTCCGAATGTTTCCAATATGTTTCTTGATGTTCTTCATTTAAGTTTTCTAAAAATAAACTTAAATGTAAGTCTATTTCAAAGCCATCATTATTTTTAAAACAGATAGCATGTCTCCATTTGAAAGTGTTTCTATGAATAGGTGAAATTGAGTGAAATCCGTTTTTATTAAGGATGTCTATAGTTTGATTTAAATGTTCATGTCGAATCATTATATCGATATCATTTAAAGGACGAGTGGCTATGTTATCATAAAAATTAATAGCTAATGGTGCTCCTTTTAGTAACAAAACAGGAATGTTATTGGTAATTAATTTTTTTAGAACTGAACTCGTTTTAACAAATAAGCGATTCGAATAAGACCAATAATACCTATAAACGCCTTTGAATATTTCAGGTATATGATTTGGGTCAATATTTAAATCAGTAAGATTACGATAAACTAATGGGTATAAACGATAAGAGCCGTTGTCTGTGTTTTCAAAATCAACTTTAGAAGACCATTTTTTCCACGCTTCAATGGCGCTTTCATCTTTGTTAAGGGCAGCCTTTAACAATAATGTCTGATTTTCATTAGGCCAGCATTCAACTTTTGAAATAAGGTTATCTATGTTCATATTATTTTATCTTGTTTGTTTTTCCATTTTCTAAAAAATATGCTTCATCAGCAACCTCAAGCATTAATTTATGATGACTTACAACCAAAATAGTGGGGTTAAATGGTAAAGACTTTAATTGTTTAAGAAGAAGAGTAACACTTATAGCATCTAAATGGTTTGTGGGTTCATCTAAAATGAGCAATGAAGGTTCATTAAGTATTGCTCTTGCTAATGCGATACGTTGCTGTTGACCTCCAGAGAGCAAAATACCATTATCACCTATTTTTGTATTGTATTTTTCAGGCAAAGATTGAATAAAAGAATCTATTTCAATATATTTTGTAGCTTGTTTTACCTTAGTGTCACCTATTTTATGATTACCATAAGTAATATTATCATAAATACTTCCAGAAAATAAGATGGGTTGTTGTTGTACAATACCTATTTGTTTACGAAAATGAGTCATGTCAATATCATTATAATTTACACCATTAATAATGATACGACCTTTGTTTGGTTTATATAATCCTTCTAGGATAGCAATGATAGTGCTTTTTCCAGATCCGTTGTTTCCGGATAACGCAATACATTTTCCTTTTGTTAATTTTAGTTCAATACCATTCAGTATTTTTTTATTTTCATAAGAAAAATGAATATTATGCATATAAATATCACCTATAAAATCTAGTTTTTTTATTCCGTTGTATATTGGATCAGGAAAGGATAAAAACTCATTCAATGTTTTATAGCTTTCTTTACCTTCTATAATATCTGGGAGGGAGATCGAAAAAGTTCTCAGGTGAGATTTAAGTAGTCCAATTATTAAGTAAAAAGAGAGTAGGTCTCCAATACTCATAACTTTTGACGTTACAAGGAAAGTACCAACAAAAAGTAGCAGTATGCTGAGTACAATCATGATGTTTTCTTGGATGTATTTGAATAAAGTATTCGTTTTTATCATTTTAATACTAGTAGAAAAAACAGCCTCAATTTTTTTTTCTTGAATTAACGATTCATATGATTCAGTTGCTTGTGTGTGAATTAGATCAGTTTTATGACTAATAAATAAAATGCCTTGACAAAAATTGTTATAGGCACTATGAAATTGATTTGATCTAAGTTTAGATTTACTTATTAATATCCTGTGAAACAAAAAAATTGAGGACAACCCAATTAAGGTGAAAAGGAATAAAAATGGATTAATATATAGCAAAGAAAGTATGAGTATTATTGAAATAATTGCTGAAGGAATAAATGTGCCAAAAAGAGCATTTATCATACCGTCTTGTCTGGCCGTTTCAACAGTCATAATTAATTGTAGCTTTTCAGGAGAAAGGTGTGAGTAAAACTGCCTAGGCAACGATAAAAATTTGTTTACAAGGCGTAATTGAAGGTTTTTGATGTGAGTTTTTACTAATTCAAGGACTTTCCATCGAACATATATTCCGATTGTACTGCTAGCGATAAAAAAAAATATGATACAAATACCATAGATAACCATTTGCTTATTATCGTTGTTTGGTATAGATACATCAAAGGTTTGTTTAATAAAATAAGCAATGGGAATTAATAATGCAGCTTGAATTATTGATAAGGTAATTGAAGTAGTAATGATCAGCTTATTTTTTTTGTAAAAGCTATATATGTAAGGGAGAAAAGCCACCTGTTTTTTAATTTTTATTTTCTTTTTGACGCCTTAAACGTTCTTTAATTACTTTCATATAACTAAGTTTAGCTGCCATTTGATCGCTTCCTAAATTACTTTTATGAATTCGTCTTAATACCAAAACATCTTCTAGTACTGTTTCTTTTATATTAAGGTCTTTCGCTCTTCCGTACCACTGAATAAAATCTCCAAACTTATACTCTTCATTAAAAAGGCCAATACGATAAAATGCTTCTTTTTTAATTAGCATTGCTATGGTGGTGAGTCCAGAAAGTATTTCTGAATTTTCAGGAATAAAAAAGGTATGCTCTGATGCTTTAATTTTAGGGCAAAGGAATTGTTTTACATGGCAAAAGGCAATTTCTAATTCAGTGTTAGAATTAAAGGTTTCCATTTGCTTAGATATTTTTTCAGGTAACCATAGATCATCTGAATCTATAGAAGCAATAAACTCTCCTTTGGCTGCAGAAAAACCTGCGTTCATGGCAGTTGGTTTACCCTGGTTTTTTTGGTGTATATATACAATGTCAAATGTTTTAGCAATAGTAGCCGTAGTATCTTCGGAACCGTCATCAACAACGATTACTTCAAGGTTTGGATACTCTTGATTAAAAACACTAGTTAATGTTTCTTCTATGTTTTTGCATGCATTATATGCGGGAATAACAATACTAACTAAAGGGTATGATGAATTCGTGTTTTTGTCAGTCATAAATTTAGTTTTTATTTTTAAAATAAATTATTAGCCATATCAAGTTCTTTTAGTTGAGCTATTAAATTGTTTAAAGGACTTTTATTTACTTGATTTTTGTCTCTACGCCTTTTTAAAGATTGTCTAATCGCTTTTAAAAAGAATTGATTTGTTTTCTCACGATTATTGGTCGTGTTGTTTTCATGACGGCGAAATTTTAAAACGGGGTTTGACTCAACGGCACAGCTGAATTCAGCTTCCATCACACGTAAAAACCAATCAAGATCTTCGCCAAAATCAAGTTTTTCATCAAAGTCTCCTACTTTTTCAAAGACCTCTTTTTTTATTAGAGCTGTTCCTAAAGACAATACAAAATGAGTTTCTGTTATTGGCAATGCGTCTTTATTAACAGCGACACTTAGTCCTAAAACAAAAGAAGGTGATTCTGGTTTTTGTAATAGATCTAACTGACTTTTTAATATGTTTTCATACCATAAGTCATCAGCATCTAAAAAAGCGATCAAATCTCCAGTTGCAGCTTTTAATCCAACATTACGAGCTGCAGAAATCCCTAAGTTTTCTTGTTGTATTAATGTTACTCCTAATGTTTTACAAATATCAGCTGTAGCGTCTGTAGAACCATCATCAATAACTATAATTTCTAAATTATCATAATCCTGTTGCTGTATGCTTTTGATGGCATCACCAATATATTTTTCAGCGTTATATGCTGGAGTTATTACAGATATTTTTGGATTATATGGCATGTTGTTGTAGTAGCTTTTTTATCTTTTTTGGTATATCAGTTAAATCTTTACCTGTATTTAAAGCATAACAGGGTAAATTAGACAATGTACTTGTTAGTATATTAAGTTTTTCTGTACTTCCTCTAGAAGATTGGTAAATAGTACTTGATGCTAGCCCTATAAGTAGTTTCATGGGCTTTACAGGAGAAAATGTAGTAAGCTCTTGATTCGTAACCAGCGGTAATATTGCGCTAGAAAGTTGTAATGAAGAAATCATTTTTTCTTTATGACTTTGATTAAAAAAAAACAAAGCTTTCTCTTTATGCGCAGTTTTTGGATTGTCTAAAAGAGGTAATAAATGTGGTAAATTAGTTGTTAAATGGTCATAATTTAATTTCCCAGTATTATACAAACTATAAGCAGTCGGTTGAGGAGAGTTTTGTAATATTAAATAGTCATCTGCAACATAATAAAGGTCATTATCCCATAAGCTTGAAATAGCTGTAGTTGATTTACCCTGGCCTCCTTTACCTACTATAAGAACCCCTCCTTTCTCGTTGCCAATGGCACCTGCATGTGCTAGGAGCAAACCTTGGGTTTCTAGCCACCAATCAAATAATGTATGCATAGGTGCACCTTTTTCATAATAAGGTATTTTTGATGCGTCATCATACCAGTAAAAGGCTTGTTTTTTCACAGGATCGAAAAAACACATAAAAGGATTGGAATTATCTACGTAAATAAATCGAGGTTTAGTAATATCTCCATATCGTACATTATGGCCATAACCATTATTTAGGGCGAGGTTGTTTTTTCGAGTAAAAGTAGGTTTAGGTATTGGTACACCGCTAGTTTTACTATCCCACACATGAATAGTTAAATCTTTACACGAGAAACTACTATTTTCAAGGTGTGCAAAAGCAGGTAATAATTTACTAGCCAATATTGAATTCGAAAATGTAATATCTACGTGCTTATTTGCAATAGAAAAACTATGATGAATATCTTCAGTATTAGCCTTAGAAAACGTGTTTTCCAGAATGTGGAAATATTCAGATATCATTAATTTTTTTCATCTTTTTTTACATTTGGCCACCCCATATTCTCTACTTCATGAACAGGATCCATAAGTAATAATTTTTCCATGTCTGAATAAGCGATGATTTCTGGTGTAGTGTATTCACTAATGTTACTTAAGTCAATATCAGTTTTTGGTTTTGTAATCTCATCAACCTTTATTAAACCTTCATCAATAAGTTGTATTAAAAGAGAATTTAAATCTTTATTTATAGCTTCATTTTCAATCGAAAAGTGATTAGATATTATTTCTGTCGTTTCATTAAGAGTATAACCGTTAGATAACATTTTCCAGATTATTGCTCCCGTTTTTTCAGTACTAAAATATTTACCACTCTCTGTATTTAATATAATAATTTCTCCATCCATATCGTCAGTAATGACCATTGGTGAGTTTGTAGTATATCTCATAATATTATTTTTAATTAAGGAAGTAAATATACTTATTATTAAATAATAAGTATATCCTGATTAGCATCGAAAAGAATTATTACAATGATTAATTAAAAATTAAATCCCATAGCAAACGCTATTCGTAAACCATCATCGCTATTAAAGGCAGAAAGATTTCCTGTCATCATATTTGCGCCGTTAAAGAAAATTCCGCCACCAATAGAAGTGTTCCAGTTTTTAGAATCAATGTTTTCTAACCATACTTTACCGTAATCAAATCCACCGTAAACACCAATATGTAATGGTAATAAGCCTGTTTTTAGTCTTCTTAAATTTAATCGAATATCTGAGCTATGATAGAATGCGTTTTTACCTGTAAAACGCTCATTTCTGTAACCGCGTAATCCATTGTTGGCACCTAAATTAGCACCTTGATAAAACTCAAAATCATTACCAAAAGTAAGATGTCCTTTGAATTTTGTAGCGATTACTAACTGCCCGCTAGGAACTAATTTGTAATCAAAAGAAATAGAAGGAACTGCATACCCAAAGTTGTTACTTTTTTTCAGGTTAGAAGTATAGCCAACTAGTAATTCTGTTTTCATTCCCATTGTTGTAAAAGCAGGGTTGTCAGTATTATTAAAAGTATAGCTAGCTTCAGCGTTTAAGAAATTTTGAGTATTAAAATCAATAGCTTGTGTTGCGATAAATCGATTAAGAGTTTTATCAACTTTAAAAGATTGATAGTTTAATCCTAGTTTTATTTCGGCACCCAAATCTCCTTTCCAATGTATTGATGAACCCGTTATAAATTTTCTAATTTTTACACGATTATAATCTTTGTCTTCAATATCATTAGCTTGTAAGTTTGCCGTATTATTACCGAGTCCAAAGAAGTTAATAGCATAATTAGGACTTGTATAGGTTGCATTAAAACCTAGGTTCCATTGCCCAATGATATTTGCAAATTCACTAGAATAATTTAACTCAAAACCATTAGTAGCAAAAAAATATGCTCCTGATATCATGTGTTGTGATGTAAACGGATTTCGTTCAAAACCATTTGCAGTATAAATATTGGCGAATCCTATTTTAAGACCATCATCAGGATTCATACCTAATAGCGGAGTTAAAACATTAGCGTTGTTTTTTAATTTTTTATAGTTGTAAACATTTGTTTCGTAATCATCCGTTAGTTTTTTACTTCCATTAGCAGTAATAAAAGTATTTTTCTTTGTTTTATGATCGTAAATTTTTACTTTTTCACCATTAATGATATTATAACTATCGTTATTATGACCACCAACAATTCTAAGTTTAATTAAGTTGTCTCCATCACCTTTGACCACAAACATATCATTGTTATCTAAACCGTATATCCAGATTTCTTTAGTTTGAGAATGATTGTATGTTCTTTGATGAAAAATAGTTCCTTTCTCTCCTTTTTTGACTCTGTAGGCAGTAACTTTTGTTTGTCCGTTTGGTAATCGATCAATTTCAAACCAATCATCTTTATGAGTCCCTTTAATTACTTGAAATTTATTGATATGACTGAAATAATTATCAGATATTTTCTGTAAATTTTTTCGTCTTCCTTGTAGTTTTTCCTTGATAATTTTGATAGTTTCATCTTGTACTTCATCAGGAAAATTAGAAAAAGAATTGTCTATAACTTTATCAGTAATATTAGAAATAATGTGTTTTACCTGTGCATCCCAAATGCTTTTATCAGATTCATTTATCAATGACATATCTAAAGGATACGGTTCTAAATTAAACCATTTCGGACTTTTTAAATCTTCTTGATATGCTTGCATTAAACGTAGTGCAGGAACCATTTTTGTCGCTAAATTTAATAAAGCACCGTCACCCATAATAGAAAAAGCTTGATCTCTGTCTCTAGGGATTGGACGATAAATTGTATATCCATTTTCTTTAAAAACAGCCCAACGCCATTGGTCTTCATGTCTGTCCCAATCACCAATTAACATATCAAATAGACGTGCTTTAATATAAGCGGCTTCGTCTAGTTTATGTTTTTCATTTTTAGATAAATTCTTCAATAAATCATCAGTACTAATTACTTTATTCGAAAAACCGAAACTTGCTTTATCTCCATGACCAGAAGCTGCGCGTTCTTCAATCATATACAGTTCATCTCCAAATTCAGAATTAAAAGAACCTAATGCGTTTTGTTTTGGAATATAATATAAAACAGGATTTGTATGGTAAATACCTACAGCGTCTGATAAAGTTCCAATGGTAAATGGTGCATACGGATGAGAACCTGTAAATACATCTAACAATAAGCCTTCAGTATAAGTTTCATCAAATTGACCTTCTAAATACTGATCTTTAAAAGCAACTGCTTGTAAATATTGAACGGCATTTTTTCGCAATGCTCGCATAACATATTCACTTCCTTTTTTATCGCGTAATCTCAAAGACTTAGATTGATTTCCTCCTCCTTTTCTAACAGGCCTTAATCCGCCAAAAAGGGTATCTAAATTTACTGTAGGGGCAGTAACTTTCGTTCCGAAATATTTACGATATCGTTCCCCCCAAAAATAGCGGTATAAACCTCCTTTTGTAACTTCTTTATCGGTATAAATTGCTGCTGATTTCTTAGTAATTTTACGATTCGGGTACGTTGTAAATACCTTCTTTTTATCTGGGCCTAAAACATTGGTTTGGTAAATTATTTTATTATCATTAACCGAATAAAAACTAACGTTAGAAGAGCCATCTTTATAAATATCTAATTTGGCATAACCTTGACTTCCATATGTGAATTTTGCTCCGCCAGCTAATTTGGTAGCAGTGGTTTTAGAACCTGACCCGCTAATTATTTGCGGAATATTATCTTCAACGATATACTGCAAACTATGTTCATGTCCAGAAACAAAAATAGTTTTATCGTTTTCTTGCGCTAAGGTTACAATGTGTTTTTTAAGCTCATTGTATTTTTTATTTTGTAAATCGGTATTGGTAATTCCTGTCGTTTTTCTTAAAACGTTTTTTAGAGTTCCTAAAACAGGAAGAGGTTTCATATGGCTTTCAAAAGAATAATAACCACCATGAGAACCGTTTGTAAACATCGGATGATGCATTGCTATAATGGTTGTTTTACCTCTCGCTTTTTTTATTAATCCTTTAAATTCCTCAAAGAATTTTACTCTTGTTTTTATTTCACAATTGTCGTTTATTTTAGGGTGATTATCCCAGTTGGTAACATACCAATGTGTATCAACAATAATTAAAACGACATCTTTAGATATGTTTACTTTTTTTAAAGGACAACCATTTTCTGGTAAAAAAGAGTTTTTACCTAAAGCTTTTTCTACTAATTTCTCTTCTCTTTTTAATCCATTTAAACCATGATACCAATCGTGGTTTCCAGGAATAAAAATAGATTTACCAGCAAACTTTTTAGCAATAGAAGTTTGCGCTTCGATTCTATGTTTTGCTAAAGGATATTCTTTAGATTTTTTAGAAGGAACCCCTGTTTCATACACATTATCTCCTAAAAAAAGTAATGTTGAATTTTCGCTTGCTTCGCTAATATGTTTATCTAAATAGGCTAACGCTGGTGATACTGAGCCTAAATTAGAATTTCCTGCATCTCCAATTAAATAAAAAGAGTGTGCTATTTTTTTACCAGAATTTGATTTTTGTATTTTTTCTTTAACAGCATATTGAGCTTTATATGTTGCACACCCAGTTAATAAAATGATAGTAATAAAATATAGAAAAGATCTAAAATTCATAAGTTGATTAATTGGATTGTAAAAGTAATTTATATTCTTCAAACCGATGCTCTCGAATTGATCTAACATATGGTTCTGTATTAAAACACAGTAATAAACATGGAGAGATTTGTTTGTATTTATCTATGTATTCAAACCTTATTAATTCATCTTTATTAATGCGTTGTTTTATTTTGTTGTGATATGGGTACATTATTTAATAAGTTTTTGATACTCTTCTTTGGTATCAATATCAATCAAATTACACGGCTTCATTTTTATAATTTCTGATTGATGTTTGTTTAAGAACTCTTTCGCTCCTTTATCTCCTTTTAAATTTAATAATTGATCAAAATAATGTTTTGGGAAGATTGCAGGAACACCAATTTTTTCTTCATAATTAGAAGCTACTATTTTAGTCGGATTTATTTCGGAAACAATCATCAATTCATTTAAATAAATAGAATTAACATTTGGTTGATCTGCTAACATAATTATAACAGCGTCGATTTCTTTATGAGCAAAATGATTAATACCAGCAACAATACTTGCACTCAAACCTTCATCATAATTTACATTAAAAATTATTTCAACTTTATATTGCTCAATTTGTTCTTTAATGATTTCTGCATTTGCTCCTAAAACACAAAAAACATCACATGCTTTTGATTGTTGTGCTTGTTTAATAGCCCAACCTAACAAGGTGGTTTGTTTGTATGGAAGCAATTGTTTTATAGTTCCCATTCTTGTCGAATTTCCAGCAGCAAGTAGTAAGATTACAGTTCTCTTCATGTTTTATTAATGTTATCTTGAACAGAGGCGAAAGTTTTTTTATGAATTGGTCATTACAAGTAAAGCGAAGTAACCTCTTTATTTAATTTGAGATTGCTTCATTACGTTGGCAATAACGTGTTTTAAAATTATGTATGAATTCTACCCGTAATCTTTTTTAAAGAAAACACTTCTTTATTTCGAACTACTGATAAAATTTCTGCTAAAATAGATAGTGCGATTTCTTCTGGAGTTTCTGCGCCAATATTTAACCCAGCAGGGGTATGAATCTTTTCTAAAAATTCATCAGTTATTTCTGGAGCGAAATCAAACAATTCATTTAATAATTTTTCACGTCGTTTTGCAGCCCCTAAAATCCCAATATAAATGGGTTTTTCTTCTTGTAACTTTACCAACCAACGCAAATCATACGTAAAGCTATGATTCATAATTACAATAGCAGTATTTTTATTTATATTGTTTAATTGAATAGTTTCGGGAGTTTGTGCGATTACCGATTTTGCACCTGGGAAATCAGCCAGTTCTTTCGCTTCTTTTATTGACGTTATTATAGCGACTTCCCAACCTAATTGTGCCGCTTGTGCACATAATTTTACGGCATCATGTTCGCCACCAATAATTAATAAACGAAATAAAGGTTGAAGTATTTGTTCAAATAGTAGTAATTTTTTGTTTTCTTTTAGATTGAAATTTTTAGAGAAAGTGAAATTTTGTTTCCCTTTAAACTGAATTACAGAGCCGAAATTTCCAAAAGCTTCATCCTTTTTTATATAAAAAGACTGGACATTAAATGATTCTCTATTTATTAAGCTATCAGAAAAAACTTCGATAAATTCGGCAGAAAATTTAATACGTTCTAGTAAAATGTATAAAACACCTTCACAACCTAAACGATAACGACCATCATAGGTTATGATTTTGGATTTACCATCTCTAAAAACGGATTGAGCCCTTCGTTGCACTTCTTTTTCTACACAACCACCACTAACAGCACCGATCATTTTTCCGTCATCAGATAATAACATTCGGACTCCAGGTTTTCTGTAGGAAGAACCATCTAAATCAACAACGGTTGCTAATATATTTTGTATTCCGTTTTGTTGATTTAGAAAAGTTTTTTGTATAATTTCTTTTAATTCGTATGTCATTTAGCAGTGTAAGTTTCTATACCTAAAAGTACAATTTTTTAAGAACTACAACTTAACACAGAGCATCCAACTTTATGACGTGCCCATTCTGGTCGTTTTGCAAACCATTTTTCATGTTTTGCTTGTTCTGAATACGGATTTTTTAATAGTTGATACAATTCATCAATCAATTTATAATCGCCCTTATCAGCGTCATCAATTGCTAATTGAGACATATAATTTCGCAACACATATTTAGGGTTTATTAAATCCATTTTTTCTTTTCTTTCTGAATTAGAAAAAACTTCTTGTTGTAATCTTCTTAAATAACGATTGAACCCATCATCCCACTGAGTTTTTACCTCCCCTTTAACTTCATCAATTATATAGAATGCTATTTCAATTTTTTTGAAAGCGCTTTCAAAATTATCTTCTTTAGAAATAGTAGACAAATTTCTAAAGAAAAGGGTCATGTCAGTTTCTGTTAATTGTAACGTTTCTTCTAATCGTCCAATCAATTCTTTGTCATTTGTATCCTCAGAAAATAAACCTATTTTCGATTTCATCATTTGATGCTGTTTATCATTATAAATATCAGAATATTCGTCTAGAATTCCCTGTAAAGGAGCTGCTTCTTCGATAAGAGGATATAGAGCATTTGCTAATTGAAATAAATTCCACAAACCAATCTGAGATTGATTTCCGTAACGATATCGCTTATGTTGATTGTCAGTTGTATTAGGCGTCCAACCGAAATCGTAGCCTTCTAACCAACCATAAGGACCATAATCTATTGTTAATCCCAGAATCGACATATTATCGGTATTCATTACTCCGTGTACAAAACCAACACGTTGCCAATGCACAATCATATCAATCGTTCGATTTCTAACTTCTGTTAAAAAGTCGAGATATTTTTGTTTTCCTTCATTTGTAATTTCAGAATAAAAATGCTTGATAGTGTAATCAACCAGTTTTTTCAAAGTAGGATGATTTTTTCTTGCAGATAAAATTTCAAAGCTTCCGAAACGAATAAAACTTGGGGCTAAACGAGAAACAATCGCACCTTTTTCATACGCAGGGTTGCCATCATACAATACATCTCGTAATACGTTGTCTCCAGATAAACTTAAAGACAATGCGCGGGTGGTTGGAACGTCTAAATGAAACATAGCCTCACTACACAAATACTCTCTAACTGATGATCGTAATACAGCTAAACCATCTGCAGTTCTAGAATATGGTGTTTCTCCAGATCCTTTTAATTGAATTGTCCAACGTTTATTGTTGTGCACAACTTCGGTTAAGTTTATTGCACGACCATCACCCAATTGACCAGCCCAATTACCAAACTGATGTCCGCCATAACACATTGCGTAGGGATGTGTATTTTCTAAAATCTTATTTCCTGTAAAAATGTTTAGAAACTCCTCTGATTTTGCATCTTCAGAAGTTAAGCCAATTGCGTCTAGCATTTCTTCTGAAACATGAAGTAATTTCGGATTTGCTGTTTTTTTAGGTTCTACAAAAGAAAAACAAGCATCTAATACTTGTCTACGCGAGTTTTCTGAAATTTTATCAGCAGGTAATTCTTTATTGAAAGTATCTTGACTATTTAACTTCATTTTTCTTGGATAAACGAATGAATAAAATTACTTATTTCTTCTGGTTTTTCTTCTTGAATAAAATGCTTAGCATCTATTTGATGGATATTACTTTTGTTAATTTTTAAATCTTTGACAACTAGATTCTCTTGAGGGTTCCATTTTAAAAATTCATCTTCCTTTCCCCAAATAACCATTGTAGGTTTATTGAGAGTAGGTAGTAATTTTTTGTAATTAGGTAAATTGTGGCAAGTTCTTGAAAAGAAATAATACATTGCTTTGTTTTTACCCTCTAATAAAGGTTTTTTATAACCTTCTAAATCTATTTTTGTAAGATTATTATTCACTAAACTCATTTTAAAAAGGTTATCAATGAGTTTGCTGTTTGTGAATTTAAAAGTATATAAAGACATTATAATTTTGGTGAATAGGTTTTTGCCAAATCGCATCGGAGGTTTAAAACCTTCTTCGTAAATAATTGTGTTTAGAATGATTAATTTTAGAATGCGTTGAGGTTGGAGTTTTAATAATTCCCATGTCCACAAGCCACTTGCGTCGTGAAAAACGTGTGTCCAACTATCAATATTTAAAAAATTCATCAAATCTAATAAACGTTGTGCTTGTTTTTTTTCGATATACGTATCGTAATCTTTAGGAGAATCACTCGAGCCAAAACCTAACATATCTGGAGCAATAACTCGATAGCCTTTTTTAACCAAAAGAGGAATCATTTTTCGATATAACCAACCTGAAGTTGGAATTCCATGAAGTAATAAAATTACTTTTTCGTTTTTGCTTCCATTATCAATATAGGCTATTTTTCCATCTTTAGAATTGAAAAAAAGTTGTGATTTTCTAAAACTAACATAATTCATTCCTAATTATTTTTTATAAGAAACGTTACAGGTTTCACAGATTAAAATATCTTCTTTTAATGTGATTTTATCTAGTTTATCAGCAACTTCATGAATAAAACTAGTGTATGTATTATCTTCTGGAGTAATATTGTTTACTTTAATTTTTGTATAATATTCATTATCCCACTCTTGTTTTCCCCAACAATTTGGGCAAATTCCTTCAGGAGATTTTAAAGTGTTATTTCCTTTAGCTTTTGTTTCGAAATAATTTTTAAGGCTTGTTATTATATTCATAAATTTTTATTTTTATATAATGGTTGTATCAAAAATAACTTTACTAGCTAATGTTTTATGTACGGGACATTTAGAAGCTATTTCTTTTAATCGGTTTTTTTGTTTTTCATCTAAATTACCAACAAATTTTAGTTTTTTACTAATGTGATCTAAAAAAAGTGGTTTTTCTACTTCTATTCCTAAATCGTCACTATGTTTTCTTGAATGTGTTACGTATACAAAAACCTCTTGTAAGTCCCATTTTTTACGTTCGGCATACATTTTAAGAGTCATTGCAGTACAGGCAATTAATGCAGCATTCAAATACTCATAGGGCGATGGACCAAAATCGTCTCCACCAACAGATGATGGTTCATCAGCAATGATTGTATGGTTTTTAGATTGAATAGTGGTTGTAAAATTATTTTGAACCAGGTTTAAATGACCAACAAGTTGTTCTCCATTCATTTCTAACATTTTGTTTTCGCGTTGTGGAAAATATCGTTCTACCCAAGTACCAATTATATTCCCAGCATAAATACTATCTTTTGAATTTGATAATAAATGATCTGCATCGTCTAAACTCACAAAACTTTTAGGGTGATGAGCATTTAAATAAAGCTCTTGTGCATTATTAATACCCACAATTGTATCTATAGGAGAATGCAAAATAAGTATAGGTTTTCGTAAAGATTTGGTAACTTCTGGTAGATTAGTTTTGTCAAAGTCAGAAACAAATTCTTGATTGATTTTAAAAGGCCTACCTCCAATATTTACTTCAATAGCACCTGCTGTTTTTATATCGTCAATACCATGAGAAAATAAATGTTTTACATGGCTAACATTTGCTGGTGCACCTATCGTCGCAACAGCTTTTATATTATCTAATTTTGATGCAGCAACAATAGCAGCAGCTCCACCAAGAGAATGTCCAACTAATAAACAAGGAGCATCATAATGCTCAGTAATATAGCTATTTACAGAAACGAGATCGTCAATATTTGCGGAAAAAAAACTTTCCGAAAATTCTCCTTCACTGCGTCCTAAACCAGTAAAATCAAAACGCAAAACACCAAAACCATGTTGCGTTAAAGAACGACTAATGTTTTTAACAGCACCTAAAGTGCTACTACAAGTAAAACAATGTGCGAAAATCGCATAATAATTAGGCTTTTGATTCGCAGGTAACTCTAAATAGGCTTGTAATTGATGTCCTTTTTTATTGATGATATTTAGTTTGGCGCTTTTCATACTATAAGTAATGTTATTAATTAATATTAAGTTTGCTTGTATCTATTTCCTTAGAGAAATTAGATAACAAAAACTTTAACTTAGGAGTGATAAATGTTTCGCAAAAAGGTTTTTTAGGATTTGAGTAATAATAGTTTTTAAACTGTTCTTCCGACGATTTAAAAGCGTTGAAAATTAGTGTTTTAGTAATTATTTTTTGTTTAAATATTTTTTGTAAGTTCTTAATAATTTGTTGAGTTGTTCTTTTTTGATTTTCAGAAAACACATACACAGCCGATCTATATTTTTTACGCATTGAATGTTGCGATGTGCTTTTATGGGTGTATAAATGAATTTCAATTAGGGTTTCTAAAGATATTTTTTCTTCGTCGAAATGAACAATTACAGCTTCTGAAAATGTGTTATTTTCATCTTTAGAAGCAATAAACCCTTGGTCGACTATAGAAACACCAATTAAAGATTGAAAAACAGCTTCAGTACACCAATAGCAACCTCCTCCAAACGCTATTTTAGTTTTTCTATCCATTTCTCTAATTCCTTATCTGTCGGATTTCTTAACATTTTCTTACTTATTGTAATCGTAGGAAAATTGAGTTTTCTGTTTTCGTATAAGTTTCGTAACTCTTCTGCAAAATTTACATTTAGCTCAACATCTAAAAACGCGTAATCTAGATTACGCGTTTTAAAAAATGTTTTATAATGTTGAGTTTTATGACACCTTTCGGCTCCGTATAATTTAATAGTAGGAACTGTTTCCATAATTATATCGATTTTGGGCTACTCGTTATTTTAAATAACTTCTAATTCCGTAACTCGCTAAAACACCTTCACCAGTTGCCGCGGCAACTTGTGCAATTGCTCCTTCTCTACAATCTCCTGCTGCAAATATTCCATCAACAGAAGTTTGTGCTAAACCTGTTGTTTGAATAAATCCTCTATTATCTAAGTTTACTATACCTTTAAAAGATTGCGTATTCGGAATTAAGCCAATAAAAATAAAAGTACCATCTGCTTCTAAAACAGATTCTTCATTTGTTTGATTGTCCTTTAATTTTATTCCTTTGAATAATCCTTTATCATTAGCAATAAACTCTAAAGATGTTTTATTCATATATGTTGAAATATTATCTATTGATTTTAATTTTTCAACATAGGTTTCTGATGCTGAAAATTTTTCAGATCGGTGTACAATCTTTACACTTTTACAAAAACCTGCAAGAAATATTCCTTCTTCTAAAGCAGAATTTCCACCACCTATAACAATAATATCTTTATCTCTGTAAAAAGCACCATCACAAGTAGCGCAAAAATGGATTCCAGAGCCAATCAATTCTTCTTCATTTGGAATTCCTATTTTTCTGTAAGTAGAACCAGTAGATAAAACTATTGTTTTTCCTAAATACGTTGTGCTTTTTGTTTGTATTGTAAACATTCCGTCTTTCTTTTCGATAGCAATAACTTCTTCACCAGTTTTAATAACGGCTCCATAAGTTGTGGCTTGCTCTTCCATTTTTTCCATTAATTTTGGTCCAGAAATAGAAGTGAATCCAGGATAATTTTCAATTTTTTCTGTTAAAAATGCAT
The DNA here is from genome assembly GCA_965364955.1 of uncultured Tenacibaculum sp. Classification (GTDB taxonomy): domain Bacteria; phylum Bacteroidota; class Bacteroidia; order Flavobacteriales; family Flavobacteriaceae; genus Polaribacter. The sequence goes on from CBDTZS010000004.1 coordinate 38,613, forward strand.
TCCCTCCAATAGTAGATTTCTCTAAAATTAAAGTATCAAAACGATCTCTTTGTGCATAAATAGATGTTGTTAATCCTGCTGCTCCACCACCAATAATAATAGTATCATAAATTTTATGTTCTTTTTCTATATTTATTGAAAGAAGCGCCGTTAGTTTTACATTGTCAGGATTTGTGTATGGTACATTGTCAATTAAAATAGTAGGAATAATTCGTTTTCCGTTATTAATTTCTTCAACTTTAGCCGTTGCCCAATCATGTAGGTCAACATCAATAAAATCAAAATTAATACCATTATCTCTTAAGAAGCTTTTTGCTCTTCTACAATCAGGACACCAATCAGCTCCAAATAATTGGACTCTTCCTGCTTCATTTATTCCTAAAACAACAGCTAAATCAACATTATCTGGATTGGTATATGATTTTCCTTTTATCATTAATGTTGGAATGATTCGTTTTCCATTATTAATTGCCTCTACCTTAGCAGTTGCTTCTTTATCTAAATCAACATCTATAAACGTGAATTCGATATTATTTTCTTTTAAATATGCTTTCGCTCGTCTACAATCAGGACACCAATCTGCTCCATATAATAAAATGTTATCCATAGTTTTATTTTTAAGTATATTTAAAAAGAGGCTTCCATATATGATATAGAAACCTCTTTTGTTTTAATGTAGTTTATCTGAATGTAATGCTCTCAATTGAGATAGTTTAGGATTGATCACATAACTACAGTAGCCATTACCTTGATTGTTTTTATAATAATCTTGATGATCCTTTCCCGCTTTATAAAAAACAGGAATTTCACTAATTTCGGTAACAATTACATTTTCATAGTAAGGTGATACTTCTTTCGTTACTATTTCGGCTATCTTTTTTTGTTGTTCATTATGATAAAAAATTACCGAACGGTATTGCGTTCCTCTATCCGCTCCTTGTTGATTTAAGGTTGTTGGATTATGAGTTGTCATAAAAATAACTAAAATATCATTGTATGAAATTGTGTTAGCATCAAAAGTTATTTGTATTACTTCTGCATGTCCTGTTAAACCAGAACAAATTTCACGATATGTTGGTTCTCCAGGAACGTTTCCTCCAGCATAACCAGAAATTACTTTTTCAACTCCTTTTACGGCTAGGAATACTGCCTCTGTACACCAGAAACATCCACCACCAATGGTTGCTGTTTGTATTTTTTTATTGATCATTTTCTGCTCCTTTCTCTAATTGCATTGATTCTGAATTGATACAATATCTTAATCCGCTTGGTTCTGGTCCGTCAGGAAAAATATGTCCTAAATGAGCATCACATGTATTACATAAAACTTCTACCCGAACCATACCTAATGTAATATCTCTATGATATTGAATTGCACTTTCTTGAATTGGTTGTGTAAAACTTGGCCAACCAGAATTTGAATTAAATTTAATCGTAGAATCAAATAAAGGTGTATCACAACAAACACAATTGTATTGGCCTTCATCATGAATAGTACACAATTCACCAGAAAAAGCACGTTCAGTTCCTTTTAAACGTGTAATTCTAAATTGTTCTGTAGTCAATAATTCTTTCCATTCATCTTCTGTTTTTTCAACCCTTTTTATAGGAGTTGGATTTCCGTTTACAGCAAAATGAATAATGTTTTTCCAAGTTAGCATATTGAATTTCTTTTTTAATGTTATTGAAAATATGAAAAATTTGGGCAAAAAATATAGTACATCGTCAATTTATGTGTTGACTTTGTACTATATCTTAATGCGTTTAACAGTAAGGTAGTCGTATAATACTCGTCAAACTTACAATTAATGAGAGTTAAATATTATTTTTACTTTAGCAAAAATCTTTTTGATGAAAAATTTATTAATTGAAGCCGAAAATTTCGTTATTAATCTTTTAAGTGAAGAATTAGAATCTTCGTTTGTGTATCACAGTGTATTTCATACACAGCATGTGGTAGAGAAGACAAAAGAATTAATTGAAGGATTAAAGGTTGATGAAAAGACTACAAATCATTTATTGTTAGCAGCTTGGTTTCATGATACTGGTTACACAAAATCAATAGAAAATCATGAAGAAGAAAGTGTTAAGATAGCTGAAGACTTCTTAAAAAAGCATAAAGTTGATAAAGAGGTAATTGTTGAGGTTTCGGGCGTAATTATGGCGACTAAAATGGGGGTGAAGCCTGTCTCTAAACAACAAAAAATTATTTGTGATGCCGATTGTGCTCATTTGGGGAGCAAAAACTTCAGTGATTATACTTCTTTACTAAGAAAAGAATGGGAATTAACTAAAGAATGTGTTGTTTCTGATGAAAAATGGAACGAAGAAAATATTCAGTTTCTAACGAATCATCGTTTTTATACAGAATTTGCTGCTAAGAATTGGAGTAAGGGAGAGAGTAAGAATTTAGCTCAATTATTAAAAACGCAGAAAAAATTATCTCAAGAAAGCACAAAGCTGAAACAGAAAAAAGAAGAATTAGCTTTTAAGAAAAATAAAGTAGAATTACCCGAAAGAGGTATCGAAACGATGTTTCGTGTAGCTTTGAGAAATCATATTACTTTAAGTGATATTGCAGATACGAAAGCGAATATTTTATTATCTGTAAATGCGATTATTATCTCTATGGCTTTGTCTACTTTGATTCCGAAGTTAGACAATCCATCGAATCATTATTTAATTATTCCGTCAGTAATTTTTGTTTTATTTACTGTTGCTTCTATAATATTATCTATAATGGCAACCCGTCCAAATGTTACGGAAGGTAAGTTTACAAAAGAAGATGTAGCGAATAAAAAAGTGAATTTATTATTCTTCGGAAACTTTCATCAAATGAATTTACCTGATTTTGAATGGGCAATGCATGAAATGATGAAAGATCGTGATTATTTATATGGTTCGCTTACTAAGGATTTATATTTTTTAGGATTGGTTTTAAATAGAAAATATAAATTATTAAGAACTACTTACACGGTTTTTATGATTGGTATAATTGTAAGTGTAGTTGCTTTCGGAGTGTCATTTCAAATGCAATAAACAGTAGGTTAGTATAAAAAAAATGTATCCCCAGAAGTAATTCTGAGGATATATTTTTTATTGTTTAAATTCTTCCATTAACTCATCAATAGTTATCGTTTTCTTACTGTCAAAATCTTTCTGATAAATCACTTCTACACGTAAAGCTTTCAATCCTGAAATGCCTTGTAAATCTTCTAGTTCTAGATTTTCTATTTTACCTAAAAGCTTTTTAGATTGTAAATACTTAATATACTTCAAGTATTCTTTAGCATCTTTATCTTGTGAATAAACAATTGCGATTTTCCCCGGAATAGTAAGTCGTTCTTTAGTTCCGTTTATATGTGCTTTGTCAATCCTCTTTTTTATGATTTCATAACGAATATTATAAGCTCCATCTACATCAAATTGCTTTTCATCCATTCTAAATTTTATAGACAAAGGATTACTATGCACTAAAATTAAAGAGGCAACCTGTAAATCATGATCCATGGATTTACGAGTGGTATTCGCAACATTTTCCATTTCGCACATTACTTGTAATTGCCATAAGCGAAGATTGTATAAATACAGCTCGTCGAATTTTTTTTCTTTGGTTAAAGATTGCCCGATATACATGTTGTATTCTACACCATCAGTTTTATAACGTTCAAAATAATGTGGAAACATAGCTTGTACATCTTCTTGTTTACCGTCAATAAACTTAGCTAACTTGTCATTTAATAACGTAACGCTTTGCTCGTATGCTTTTCGTTTTTCATATACAACATGTAAATTGTTATCTAAACGATTCATATAGGTGTTTACAATCGCAGTTAAGTCGTTGTTAATTTCTTTAATATGTTTGAAAACTGGATAAACGTCACGTTTTAGGAAATCTAATATGCTAATCTCATCTCCAGCTTTTAAACCATTAACAATATCATTTAAGTATTGATTTACACGAAACATTAATTCTTCGTAAATAGGAAGTTTCTCTGATTTACAAGCTTTTTTTAGTACAGATATAGCTAAAGTAAGTTGTGTGGTTAAATCTTCTTTAATTGCTTCATTTCTAGCTATAGAAGATCCTTTTATATCAGATTGACCGTATAAAGGGTATACATCGTTAAATACGATTTGCTCAATTTTTACATTTTCTTTTTTATGATAAAGATCTGTTTGGTATTGTTCAGCAGCTTCGTAAAATCTCCATTTTACTGTTGGGTGTAAAGATGTGTAGTGTTCTTGTATGGTAGCTTCTAAGATGTTTAAATACTCTTCAGACGAACGATCTATAGCTGCTTTAAAAACAGGGATAATATCTTTTAATTTTTGCTGATTTACAGAGTTTAATTCATAGGGTCTTGGGGAGGCTATTTCTAATAAAGCTAAATCATTGTTTTCACTAGCTTTAATTGGAATTAATAAAATACTTCCAATATTTTTCTTTTTTAATCTTTTGAAAAATTGATTTTGATTAGAAAATTCGCCATATTTTTCAGTATCAGATATTGCAACTATTTTTTGTTGATTAAAAATCTTAGAAATTATGTGGCTACAAAAAAAGGTGTTACAAGATAATTTTTTCTCGTCATCTAATAAGATAATGCTCTCCGACTTTTTAATACGTGTTGATTGTAATGATAAATCAGAAGTATCAAATACTGAAAAACCTACCTTTAAATCTTTAATATTATAAAATTCGCTTAAGTCTTTACGAAGTTTTTCAACAAAACTACCATCATCTTTTTGTAATAAACTTGTTCTTATTGATGAGATATTTTCATCTGCAGTAACATCAAATAAATTCATAAGACCAAACCCTTTGAAAATATAGCTGTTTAGAGGAAATTTTTCTTTCCAAATATCAATATTATCATAATTATCTAAAAGAATTTTAATGTCTTCTTCAGTGATTTTGGGTGCGCTATCAGAAGGAGTTATATCCATGAAATCACCATTAAACGCAACCCTATAATGTTTTATTAAATCGAGTTTTTTATCCGGGATATCAAAGAAAAAAGGACGCTTTAAGTCGATAGGATGTTTATAAACGGTGTTTAAAATAAATGTACATGCCATAATGTACATTTTGTCATCTTCAAAGTCTCTAGCTTTTAATTCGTAATCTTCACCTGCATTTTCAAGGATGTTTTCAAGACGTTTTGTGAATTTGAAAGAAGTAAAAGAAAAAGGAACTGTAGCAGCTTTAATTTCGTTTAGTGTTAGTATTTCAGGAAATAAAGCTTCTAGTAGAACATCTATAATAGTTTCATGCTTTTTTAACAAAGAAAGATCAGAAAAACCATTAATGAGTTCGGGGTGTTTTTCAACTTCTTTTGTAATCAAATTAGCTGATGCATTAAAAGGATGATCTTTATGCTTTCCACAAGCATACTCCTTAAGCATGGTGTATATTTTCTTAAAACTAATATTTAGTTGTAACGGTAATTCGATGTCTTTAAACTCTTCTAATTTTCTAACTTCCATGAAATTATTTTCTTAATCTATTGCAAATTTACAAAACTGTACGCAATTAGTCGTTTTAGCTTTGTTATGCTTTCATTTAATAATGGACAAAAAAAAGTCATTATTTAAAATAATGACTTTTTTAATTAAGAATTTATATGCTAAAAGTGTCTGCGGTAATCTCGTATTTTACCTTTTTTACCTAAGCTATTAAACTTCCAACTAAAGCCTACCATAAAGTATTGTTGTAATACGGTACTTTGAGAGTCTTCAATATAGTTTGAAGTAGCTCTACGTTGTGCGTTTGTATTTTGATTTAATAAATCATATGCTTTTAAACTGATTGTACCTTGATCTTTTAATATAGAATAGGATAGGGTGGCATTCCAGAACCAGGCCGCTTTATTAAAACCAACTACATTAGGGTTATAGGTGTATTTTACATCGTTTCTCCACTCTAATTTTTTAGGGAAGTTTGTTTTGGCTCTTATACGTAATGTCTGTCTTGCAAAATCTTGATTTTGACTGGTATTTATATCATATTTCGTTTTTGAAAAAGAAACGTCGTAGCGTGTTTCAATAGAAATAAGTTTATTCCATTCTAAAGTTACTCCTATATTAGGTCTTAAAGAAGTTGTTTGTGCACCCTCTTTTATGTTGTTTATAATGTTGAAATTTTTATAGATACTTATATTAGATCCAGCTCTAAGTTTTAAAGTTGTAATAGAATCTAATTTTACTTTTTTACTATAACTACCCCCTCCAAAAAAGTCGTAACCACCATCGGTGTTTTCGTAGGTAGAGTTTCTAATAAATTCATCAGAAATTGTCGTGTTAGAAATAATTTGATTTTTAAACATACTTCCGCTCATATATAAATAAAGACCAGTACCTGCTTGCCAATTATATTTATTGAAGTTAAGATAAGCTCTGTGGTTTTGTGTTGGTTTTAACTCAGGATTACCAGTAATTATATTTGACGGATTACTAACATTTTCAAAAGGTTGAATTTGATTAATACCAGGAACTCTATTCGTTAAACGATAATCAAAATAGATAGAAGCTTTTGAATCGAATCGGTATCTAAACCCCGCATCTAAGGCTATATTGTTAAATTTTTTGTTTAAACTTAAGTTAGGACGTAGTTTATCGTTGTTTTCTAAAGTTCTGTTTACAATCCCTGTTTCAAAATTAAAACGCCATTTTTTAGTTTTATAAATTAATTCTAAAGACGGTGTTTTTGAAATGTCATTATAAGTGAAGTCAGAACTCAAGCTTTGATTGAAATCGGTATATTGTAGAGAAGTGTTATTGAAGTCGTAGGTGTCTTCTTTATTCTCTCTTTCATCACTTTTATAGCTATATTTAGCATCTAAAAATAATTTTTTAGCTAAAGGGAAACGATAGGTTACCATCGTATTAAAACTATTTAAGTTGTTTGATATACTGCTTTTTTGATCTCTGTTTTCTATGCTAGCATTACTTCCAAATACTTCAATGTTGGACTTGTTTTTTTCCTCTGTATCTGATTTGTCTATTTGATTGGTAATCGATGCTTTAATAAAAGCACCTTTAGAACCTAGTTTTTTTGTAATATCAATAGTATTCTTAAAGTTGTTAGCTTTAGATTTAGCATATGAATCACTAGTATAACTGTTGGTTAAATTATCACTATCATCTAAAGACTCTTCTTTTCTGTTGTTACTTCCTTCTCTTTTGTTAAAAACAAATGATGGTTGTATATTAATTAAGAAAGTAGAATCTATTTCTATGTCAAACTCGGTTCCAACACTATGGTTGTGATTTTCATCATCAGATTTAGAGGTAGAGTTTGAAAAGTATTTTCGATCAGGAAGCGTATATTCTTTACGACTTGTTGACTCGTCATTTGAATTACTTCCCGAGTAAAAATAATTGGCATTTATATCTACACCTTTACCGTATTGATCAGCATAAGTTGCACCTGCTGTTTTGGATTTTACAATTCCGCTTCCACCACCAAAACTTCTTCCGTTAATACTAAAGCTACCATTACGACTGAACGAACTATTTCCGCCACCAAACATCTTTTGAATTTCACCAAAACTAAATCCAGGTGAGTTAATATTATTTGTACTAGCTAAAACACTAAAACGTTGATCATTATTGAAACGGTTTACCATCGTTGCTCCTTCAAAGCGCTTGTCTGTTCCTGCACCAGCAGAGACTCTACCAAACCAACCTTTATTGTTCTCTTTCTTTATTGTAAGGTTAATTGTTTTGTTGTTTGCATCACCTTTTTCGCCAGAGAATGCTTCAGATTTAGATTTTGTATCCATAATCTGAACCTTTTCAATAATATCTTTGGTTAAGTTTTTTGTTGTGATACTAGGGTCATTTCCGAAAAAGGGCTTTCCGTTTACTAAAATTTTATTAACAGGCTTTCCATTTACGGTAATTTGACCCTCTTCGTCAATTTCTACACCAGGTAGTTTTTTTAATAAATCTTCAACATTAGCATCTTTTTTTGTTTTAAAAGATTTTACATTAAATTCTAATGTGTCCTTTTTTATAGTAATTGGAGCTCTAGATTTTATAATGATCTCACTAAGTAAATTACTTTCTTCATTTAAATTAATAATACCTAAATCGAAATTTGAATTTTCACCTAAGGGAAGCGATTTTGTGTAACTATCCATTCCTACATAAGAAATGAATAATTTTAAGTCTTTATGAAAAGATTTTCCTTCTAAAGAAAAATTACCTTTATCGTTTGATATTGTATAAGAAACAACTGAGCTATCTTTTATTCTTTCTAAATGAATAGTAGCCGATTCAATTGGTGTTTTTTCTTTTTCAGAATTAATCTTACCAGTTATTTTAAATGGATAAGATTGCGCAAAAATATTAGTAGTGAGTAATAGGGTAAAAATAAAAAGTAGTTTTTTCATAATCTTTTTAGCAAAATTGTTTAACAACCCGCAAAGAAAATGAAAAAACTACTTTTAAAATAGTTAATTTATGTTAAATCTATTTCTATTTTTGTCTAAAATAGATAATAATAGGTACTCCATTAAAGTTATAATGTTGACGTAATTGATTTTCTAAATAACGTTTGTACGGATCTCTAATATACTGAGGTAAATTTGCGAAAAAGGCAAATTGTGGAGTATATGTTGGTAACTGCATACAGTATTTAATTTTAACGTATTTTCCTTTAATTGCAGGAGGTGGATTTTGAGCCAAAATTTCTAACATCGTTTCGTTCAATTTACTTGTTTGAATACGACGTTTTCTGTTTTCAAAAACCTCAACAGCAGATTCAATTGCTTTAAAAATACGTTGCTTTGTTAATACCGAAGTAAATATAATAGGAACATCACTAAAAGGAGCAATTGTCTGTCTTATTTTAGCTTCAAAATCACGCATGGTATTCGTTTCTTTTTCAATTAAATCCCATTTATTGACAAGTATAACGACCCCTTTTTTGTTTTTCTCAGCTAACCAAAATATTTTTTCATCTTGCCCTTCAAAATCACGAGTTGCATCAATTACTAAAATAGCAACATCACAATGCTCAATAGCACGAACAGCTCGCATTACCGAATAGAACTCTAAATCTTCTTTTACTTTCGATTTTTTTCTAATCCCAGCAGTATCTACTAAGTTAAATTCAAAACCAAAACGATTGTATTTTGTGTCAATAGAATCTCGCGTTGTACCAGCTATATTCGTAACGATATTTCTATCTTCACCAATTAAAGCATTAATAAACGATGATTTTCCAGCATTAGGACGACCTACAATTGCAAAGCGAGGAAGTTCATTCTCTTCAACTTCTTCTTCTTCAGGGATTTCTTCAGTTACAGCATCTAATAATTCACCTGTTCCACTTCCGTTTATCGAAGAAATAGTGTAATAGTCACCTAAACCAAGGTTGTAGAATTCAACAGCATCTGCATCACGCATCGCATTATCTACTTTATTTACAGCCATAATAAGTGGCTTTTTAACTTGGCGTAACATTTTTGCAACAGCATCATCCATAGGAGTAATTCCTTGCTCAACATCAACTACAAACACAATAATATCAGCTTCTTCAATAGCTAACTGTACTTGTTTGCGTATTTCTTCTTCAAAAATATCGTCAGACCCAACAACATATCCACCGGTATCAATTACCGAGAATTCTTTTCCATTCCATTCAGACTTTCCATAGTGTCTATCTCTTGTAACTCCACTAACAGAATCTACAATAGCTTCACGACGTTGTACTAAACGGTTAAATAAAGTGGACTTACCTACATTAGGTCTTCCAACAATGGCTACAATACTACTCATTTTGCAAAAATTTGTGCAAAGATACAACTTACGTTATGAATTTAAGCTGAATTTTAAAGAGTATACTATTTTTACTACATTGTAACCTCAATAATTATAAAATATGGAGGATCAATTATATAACCAGATTTTTTTAAAACCAAGATTTCAAATTGATTTTGAGATGAACTCTGAAGTTTTACTAAGTGAAATTAAAAACCATTTAGTGGATGTAAAAAAATATAAAATGAAAATTGTAGATAATCATGTAATTATTGATGTTCCTGAAAAGGATACTCATTTTTGGTCACCTCAATTATATATTGAGGTAGAAGACTTGTCTGAAACAACTTCAAAGATAAAAGGACTATTTGGGCCAAAACCACAAGTTTGGACATTTTTTATGTTCTTGCATTTTGTCGTCACTACTGCTTTTTTTATTTTTGGTGTTATGGCTTACAGTAATTGGTCATTAAATAAAGGGTCAATATTCCCTATAGTGATGTTGATAGTTTTGCCAATTGTTTGGGTAACGCTTTACTTTGTAGGTTCTCTAGGGAAATCTACAGGTAAAAAACAAATGATAGAGTTAAAAGAGTTTACTAAGGTGTTATTGCGAAAAATAATTTAATCTTTATAGCCGAAACGTTTTAATTGTCGTTCGTTAGATCGCCAGTTTTTATTCACTTTTACATACAATTCTAGAAATACCTTTTTATCAAAAAATAATTCTAAGTCCTTACGAGATTCTGTTCCTACACGTTTAAGTGCGGTACCTTTATGGCCTATAATAATACCTTTTTGGGTTTCACGCTCTACCATAATTACCGAGCGGATTTTTATAATAGTTTCTTCCTCGAAAAATTCTTCAGTTTCTACTTCTATAGAATAAGGAATTTCTTTTTTATAGTGTGTTAATATTTTTTCACGTATTTTTTCGTTTACAAAAAAACGTTCAGGTTTATCTGTTAATTGATCCTTTGGGTAAAAAGCAGGTGCTTCTGGTAGTAATTCTAAAATTTTTGTAAAAACAGAGTCGACATTAAATTTTTCTAAGGCAGAAATTACATAAACGAAAGCATTTGGCACTTTATTTTTCCAATATTCAATTTTTTCTTCAACCTCATCTTGTGATGATTTGTCAATTTTATTTAATAATAAAATAACAGGAATTTCACTATGAATTATTCTATTAAAAAAAGCTTCGTTTTTTAATTCTTTCTCACCAACTTCAACCATGTAAATTAAGACATCAGCATCATCAAAAGCAGATTTAACAAAATCCATCATCGATTGCTGTAATTCATAAGCAGGTTTAATAATTCCAGGTGTGTCAGAAAAAATTACTTGATAGTCATCATTATTTACAATTCCTAAAATACGATGTCTTGTAGTTTGTGCTTTAGCGGTGATAATAGATAATTTCTCACCAACAAGAGCGTTCATTAACGTTGATTTTCCAACATTTGGGTTTCCGATTATGTTTACAAATCCTGCTTTATGTGTCATGCAGCAAAGATAAGCTGTTTAAATTAGAAATGGTTTTTTTTATAATGCTGTTATTCTAGTAGTTAGAAAAAATATTATTTTAAAATATGTTTTGTTAGGGTAAATGAAAGAAAAGAACGTATATTTGCACTCGAAATCGCGGGATAGAGCAGTAGGTAGCTCGTCGGGCTCATAACCCGAAGGTCACTGGTTCGAGTCCAGTTCCCGCTACTAAGTAAGAGTAATCAGCAATGATTACTCTTTTTTTTGTGCTTAAATTTCAAATAAAATAAAGTATTATGTTTGGGTATAAAGAATAAAAAGATGTATCTTTGCACTCGAAATCGCGGGATAGAGCAGTAGGTAGCTCGTCGGGCTCATAACCCGAAGGTCACTGGTTCGAGTCCAGTTCCCGCTACTATAAGTGCTTAATTAATTGTGTATCAATTTTTTAAGCGCTTTTTTTTGTTCCTTATTGTATTATGATTATGTTGGTAAATATTGGGTCGTACGATTTGTTGTTGGGTTTTGAGGCTACGAAAAAATGGTTGTACGTCTAAAATATGAAAAACTCTACGCTTCGAACACCTCTATACGGGGTTCAAAAAGCATATCGAATGTAACTTCTTTTACTTTTTTTATTTATTTTAAAGGAATTTTATGAAGTGTTTCTTGTATTGTATCCTCAAGAAAGAAACTTATAGAACTTAATTTCCTCGCTTTTAGTTTCATACTTATTTAAATCAGAGTAGATTCCAAGCACTTCTGGTGGTAATAAATTAGCAATCGCGAATAAGTAATCTAAATATTTTTTTAAAAAATCAAAGGTCTCCTTTTTTATTTACTCCACAACTTTTTGTATTGAGACCATTTACTCCCCATTAAAATATTAAGTCAGGTGTTTATTGTCAAAAAAACCTACTATTAAAAGATCACATTAAAAGATCTGAATCATATTTTTGCTTAATCGAAATTTAGGGGTGTATCTTTTAATGTGTTGTTTTTATTTTGATGTAAACCCATTTCCTAAACGAAGGTTAAAGACAATACCATGTGTGTCCATTGTGGTATTATTGATACTTTTATTGTAGTTGTATAATATTCTAAGACGTTTAGATATATGAAAACCAGCAAGGATATTTATAGATGAATTCGTTCTATATCCTACGCCAAATTCATATTTATTTTTATAATTCATCTTTGTATTAAAATCTGCCTGTACAGGGGCTCCAGAAATATACTTAATGAGTACACTTGGGGTTATCATTATTTCTTCAAAACGTGTTGCAAAAAGACGATATCCAGCGTTAAAATAATAAGTGCTCTTTAGATTTATATTGTTATCAGAAGATAAAGAATCTCCTAGTAAATTAGGAATGGAAAAACCGATATAAATGCGTTCTCTGTTATAAAATACGCCTGCTCCAACAGTTGGTATAATAGTACTAATGTTATTTGCGAAGTTAGGATCATTATTAATATTTAAATCTAAAAGGTTTTCATTATAAATCATTGCTCCTCCTGTGATTCCAAAAGATAATACATGCGGATTATAATCCCACCACGTACTATTGTCTGAATTGAAGAATATCTTATACGAATATGCACCAAACAAACTTGTGATATTAGTAACTCCTATTTGATCACTAAAAACGCCTCCCCCAAAGCCAATGTTTTTTGAGCTTGTAGGAAAGTTAACTGTTAGTCCTATGTTTTTAGGGCTACCTTCTATACCATTTAAGTGGCCTCTGTTAGTTACTGTAATATCTATATCTGGATAATAACCTGCATGAGCCGGATTAATAATCACGCTATTATAGCTGTAATTTGCAAAAACGGGTGTTTGCTGTCCAAATACTGAATGATAAAATCCTGTTGATAGTGTTACTACTATCAATATTATGTTTTTTATTTTCATTGGTTATCTTTTTAGAATAAGGAAACCTTTATCTTTTTTTAAATGATGAGAACCTTCAATTTTAATATGAAATAAATAAGTGCCTTCAGGTAATTTGTCTGCACCTAAATTTCTTTTTCTGTTAGCGATTCCTCTAAAAACTTTTGTAGTATTATTATAACCTGTGATTTCAAAAACCAAATCTCCCCATCTATTGTATATCAGTACTTTGTTATTAGGGTAATTATCAATACGATCTATTTCCCAATATTCATTGATACCATCACCATCTGGAGAAAAACCATATTTAGTTTCATCCTTTTCTAATGGTGTTACAAACACAGTAATTATATCTTCTGCAATACAGCCTTGAGTATTCGTGAAACGTAGTATGTATGTTGTTGTTACTGAAGGGTTTGCTATAGGGTTTGCTATTGTAGTACTACTTAATCCTTCTGAAGGTGACCACTGTATGGTACCTACATTTGTAATTACAGCACTTAATTGTACCTCATTCCCTTCAATGATATCATAATCTGTTCCTGCATCTACGGTACAGACTATTGGGTCTTCAGCTTCTATAGTAATATCAAAACTACAAGTTGCAGTATTTCCTGCTTTATCGGTAGCTTCAAAGCTAATCGTATTTATTCCTATGGGGAATTGAGATCCTGATGCTAAACCTGCTGTTCGAATTATCGTTATTTCAGTACAATTATCAGTAGCTACTGGAATTGTATAGGTTATTATAGCTGTTAATAAGCCAGAATCAACTTTTTGAGTAGTATTTGACGGACAAGTAATCACTGGGTCTATAATATCATTTACCGTAATCGTTTGTACTACATTAATGGTGTTTCCTGCGGCATCCGTTACACTATATGTTCTAGTGATTACACCAGGACTTGTATTTACATCACTTACAAAAGCTACTGTTATAATTCCCGTACAATTATCTGCTTCGTCAGTTACTACCGTGATATCTACTGTTGGAATATCTCCTGCACAAGAAACGTTAATCGCTGTAGGATTACTTGCCGTTGGATTCACAGTATCATTTACCGTAATTGTTTGTGCTACATTTATTGAATTTCCTGCGGCATCGGCTACACTATATGTTCTGGTAATAACACCAGGACTTGTATTTACATCACTTACAAAGGCCACTGTTATGATTCCCGTACAATTATCTGCTTCGTCAGTTACTACCGTGATATCTGCTGTTGGAATATCAGTGGCACATGAAACGTTAATCGCTGTAGGATTACTCGCAATGGGATTCACGGTATCATTTACCGTAATTGTTTGTGCTACATTTATTGAATTTCCTGCGGCATCCGTTACGCTATATGTTCTAGTGATTATACCAAGACTTGTATTTACCTCACTTACAAAAGCTACTGTTATAATTCCCGTACAATTATCTGCTTCGTCAGTTACTACCGTGATATCTGCTGCTGGAATATCTCCTGCACAAGAAACGTTAATCGCTGTAGGATTACTTGCCGTTGGA
>CBDTZS010000005.1:0-51393 GCA_965364955.1 uncultured Tenacibaculum sp.
AGAATATAGTTTTTGCGGAGGTGTTGATAGCGCAATCTATCAAAACCGGACGTTATATGTTAATTTAACCAAATTTCAAATATGATTTGATTATAAAAATTAAGAATATATAAAGCGTCCAATTACTTGGACGCTTTTTTTTATACCCAATTTTAAAAATATGACATTTTAATTAGAAACATATAAACTACTATAGTTTGACTACTAAGCAATTGAATTACAAAACATTGCACTAAAAACCAACATCTAGGTAAAACCTGGACAGGAATTAGCTACCCAAAAAACAACTTAAAATATTGATAATCAATCAATTAAACGTAATTATCCCTTGTTTTATTCCAAAACATTCATATATTTGCACCATAATCATTTAACTGATTAAATAATACTAAAAATTATGATACTAATTTATTTAAACCAAAATATCAATAACCTATTTGAAATAGGAATTAATGATAACATAAAAATGGATAAGGATGTTTACTGTAAAAAGCAATATTTAATGAAGAACTAGCAATTCTACTCTATAATATACACATACAAAGACGCCTTTTAGGGCGTCTTTTTTGTTGTAATAAATTAAGAGAATAGCATATTGAAATATGTTAAAAACTTGTATAATTCGTTATTTTTCACTATATTAATAAAGCTAAAAAGAAAAATTATGAAAAAGAAAAAATTACACAAACTAAATGAAAAAGGACGTTTACTCAGTAAACCGAAACGCTTACTAAAAATAGGTTCATCAACTCAAATGATGTTACTATTTTAGGACTAGAATCAACTAGCGTACATTAAAAATCACAAACGCTTCCTTATTAACGACAAAGTAGAGTTCCTGAAGTCTGTTGCACTCAATAGGCCTTAGCAGTAATGAGTCTTCACGGATTGATTTCACAGATCAGTCTAATTCTACAACTATCCAAAACACTTGGGCTAGAGAACTATTGTCTTGATTGAACCAAGACTAAAATCGAAAAAACCAATTCGATCCTACTAACAGCTGCATCTGCGGCAAGGAAAACTATTGTCAAATTTTAAAAACTAAAATTATGAAAACTTTAAAAAATATAAAAAATATATTACTAATTACTTTACTAATTGTTTTAACTACAGGTTGTACTGACTTAACTGAAGATTTAATTACTGAAACTCAAAACACAGAATTAGTTGCTGGAACCAATGATGGAGCCAATGACGGAACTAATGATAATCTTGGTAATTTAGATACTGGTGGGGATAATGATGGTGATGGTGGGGATGGTGGAAAAGATGGAAATTAAAACATTTTAAATACAAGGCCTTTGATAAAAATCAAAGGCTTATTTTTATAGATTTGCTAAAAACAAATCTTTTGAAAATCATTTTATTTAACACCAAGTATTTATTTATTTTATTCTTATTTTATTCTAATATAATATTTGGGCAAAAAAAAATCGATGATACTACAAAAGATAGTATTGACACTTGGATAAAAAAATCTAAGAAAACTTCATTCCAATTGGTTAAACGAAGTGCTTTTCTTAATAAAGCGTATAACAGAGTTAATAAACTTGATAACAACACCTATAAAAGTAAAACTCTTAGTTCTATAGCATATCGTTATTATACTTTAAAAGACACGGCAACCTTTAAGAGCATAAATTCAGAAACTATACAACTTGCTACACAACTTAAAGATACTTTTACTATTGCTGATAGTCATTGGAGCTATGCATATTTCTATAATAATCAAGAAAAGTATAATAATGCATTCTATCATTATAATCAAGCATACAAAGGTTTTAACAAATTAAATATGAAATATAAATCTGCACGTATGCTTTATGCAATGGGATTTATAAAAGGTAGGTATAGAGATTATACCGGTAGTGAAATTTTAATTTTTAGAGCAATAAAAATTTTTAAAAAATTAAAAAATTATAAATGGTTATATCAAGCATATAATAATTTAGGCATATTACAACAAGATATTAAAGAGTATGATAAAGCTATTTCTTATTTTGAAAAGTCCCTATCATATCGAAAGTTAATAAAAGGAAAAAAAACTTACTACAGTGTTAATAACAACATTGCTTTATGTCTTTTAAGTAAAAAACATTTCTCTAAGGCTCTTTCTAAATTAAATTTAGAAATAAATAAAAAAATAAGTCAAAAACAATTTGCCATTATTTCTAATAATATTGCTAGATGTAAACTTTTAATGAATGATACTATTAGTGTCAAAAAAGATTTATTTAATGCATTAAAAATAAGAGATAGTATTGGTATTAAAGTTGGCATCCTTAATTCAAAAATTAATATTTCAGATTATTATAAATACACAAGAGATACTATAAATGCTTTAAAATATGCCCAAGAGGCTAACACGTTAGCTAAACAAATAAACAATGGGGGTGATTATTTAACTACTTTAAATCAGCTCGCAAACCTAGATATAAAAAATTCTAAAAAACACTTAGATCGTTATATTGAATTTAACGATAGTTTAATTAGTGCAGAACGAAGAACACAAAACAAATTTACCCGTATAGAATTTGAAACTGATGAATATATTGAAGAAACCGAACGTTTAAATCAACAACAAATTTGGATACTTATAACGAGTATTTCGGGTATTCTGATTTTAAGTTTATTATATTTCTTAAGAGTTCAGAAAGTTAAAAATGAAAAACTTCAATTAGAAACTGAACAGCAAAAAGCAAATGAAGAAATGTATATTTTAACGCTTCAACAAAAAGCTAAACTAGAAGAAGAAAAGGTTAAAGAACGTAACCGAATATCAGAAGAGTTACACGATGGTGTTTTAGGTAAACTTTTTGGTACACGGTTTGGGTTGGGTTTTTTAAATATTAAAGGAGATGATGACGTTTTAGAAAAACATCAATCTTTTTTAAATGAATTACAAGATATTGAAAAAGAAATTAGAGATGTATCTCATAAATTAAATGAGAACTTCGACAGTGCTACTGTTAACTTTACATCTATCATAGAACAGCTTCTAAAAGACAAAAGTGAATTAGGAGGTTTTACATATCAATTTAATATCGACGATACTATTTCTTGGAAAACTATAAGCGAAATCACCAAAGCGAATATATATCGTATTATACAAGAAGCGTTACAAAATATTCTTAAGCATGCAAAAGCAGAAAAGGTTACTTTAGCTTTTTCTAAAGAAAATCAATACCTTATTATCAATTTAAAAGATAATGGTATTGGTTTTAATGTTAAAAAAGGAAAAAAAGGGATTGGTTTAAAAAACATTAAATCGAGAGTACAAAAATTAAAAGGTTCTATTGACTTTTTATCAGAAATTGATAAAGGAACCTTGTTAGTTATTAAAATCCCCCTATAAAACGGAATAATGAATAAGATAACATACACTGCTTTAATTATTGATGACCATCCTTTAATTTCTGAAGCTTATAAGAGTGCTTTTAATTACATAGATCAACAAGACGAAAATGTTTCGTTTAAAATATCTGTAGCTCATAATTGTGATACTGCTTACACTCTAATAAAAGAATATGCAGAAACATCTACAAAAGTTGACGTTATTTTCTTAGATATGAGACTGCCTGCTTCTAAAGACGGTAAAATATTATCTGGTGAAGACTTAGGTTTGAAAATCAATAAGATGTTACCAGAGGCTAAAATAATAGTCTCTACCACGTTTAATGACAACTATAGAGTACGTAGTATTTTAAAAAATTTAAATCCAGATGGTTTTCTCGTTAAAAATGACATTACTCCACAAGAATTAGTTACAGCTATACAAGAAGTTCTTAATGACCCTCCGTATTATAGTAAAACGATAATGAAGCTCTTTAGAAAAGAGGTTTCTAAGGATTATATAATAGATGATATTGATAGAAAAATTATTCACGAATTATCAATAGGTACTCGAATGAAAGATTTACCTAATAGTGTACCTTTATCAATTACAGCTATTGAAAAAAGAAAGCGCCAAATAAAACAGCTCTTTGGTGTTAACAGCTCTGATGATAAAGACTTAATTTTAATGGCGAGAGATAAAGGGTTTATTTAAGTTTAATCAACTTTATTTTATCTAATACAACCATAATACAATAAGTAACATCCACCTCATGCCATCTTACACCTCCGAAATTTGCACGCCCTCCGTGAGCATGATGATTGTTATGATAGCCTTCTCCCATCATTAAAAAATCGAACGGTAATAAGTTTTTAGACGTATCACTTACTTTAAAATTCACATAACCATAAATACGACCAAACCAATTAATTATCACTCCATGTATTGGCGCCATTAAAAAAGCAACAGCCAAAAATAACCAATGCCACCAAGCGGTTGCAAAAAAGAGAAAGAATACAACATATAAAGCTCCCCAAGTTAATCTAGAAAATTTAGAGACTTGTTTGTCAAAGTTAATTCATAAGAACTACTTACTAATTAATGAAACAAACACTTTATTATTTAAAACTATGAGAGAAAACTGAATTGGTAATCAATAGTCTAATTCAAAATAAATTAAAATCTTAGAGGTATTATATATCGTAGTCAAAATAAACTCACAGTATTAAATAACTTTTTAAATAAAATAGTCAGAGCTAAATTTATTTATCAAAAAAACATGAAACTGATGACTAAATTCTATATCTGTATATAAAATAAAAAAACGCCTCAAAAGGCGTTTTTAAACTTTTTCTGTATTTTTACTTTGGTTAGAGTAAAAGCATTTTTCTTTCTTTTCATAGAATTTTCCCCGACGTATTAATATAAACCCCTCCATTTATATCTCCCTGAAACAAGGCGTAATTTTTAACCGATACAAAGATATTTTAACTTTATCAAAACTTGGTGAGGCTTGCCCTTGATTATGGTGAGGCTTACCCTCTCTTTTTCATAAAACTCTATAACAACCTTAATTGTGCATCTAATTATGAAATAAACATTTTTAAAATATTGTATATTTACTCTATAATGAAAAAAATGAATTTACATATACCACAAAGAAAAACAAAACTAGAATATAGTTTTTGCGGAGGTGTTGATAGCGCAATCTATCAAAACCGGACGTTAAATGTTAATTTAACCAAATTTCAAATATGATTTGATTATAAAAATGTGACGTCCTGAAATAGCGTTACAAAATTAATAGATTAAAGGTAGTGATTTTATATTGCTACCTTTTTTTAAAATATAATGCTAAATATAATAAATAACAATCACTATAGTTTTTAATGAAAAAAATATAGTTGAAAAAAATTAAAGCATATTAAAAAACTAATTCATTATATATAGGTAATTGTCTGTTAATTCTTTTTCTTTTTCAATAATAACCTTACCATTAGTTGTATATTTTTTAATAATATAAAATAAAGCAGTATTTTTATCTTTTTTATATCTAATAGACTGCACAAATATTTCATCGGTCATAGAAAACAATAATTCTTTCGTTTTAATCTTCTTATTACTACTATAAATAAGATGAAACTCTATATGTGTAAATAAATCATTACTAAAAATATGATTACCTATCTCAACATCAACAATCTTGTTTATAGTTTTTTGTTCTTTTTTTCTTGATGTAACATCTATAATAGAAGAGCATTCCTGTTTATCTTTCCAATCGGAAACAATACGTTCTCCATTAATATCAATTTCTATTATTCTATAACGCATATGAGCATTCATCTGTATTGCATATGGAAAACTTATATGTTGTGTATGTAAATCTCTATGTTTACTTAAAAATTTAGCCTTTATTATAATTTTCTTATTGTTATTAACACTTAGAGCTTCTATTTCTATAATTTTCATATACAAATCTGAACGAAGGTTTTCTAAAAAATCGTAACATTTTACCTCTATAGCTGCATATGTCGGTGGTATTTCTTCATTAAGGTCTAACTGTTTAATAGCTTTTGGGTATTTTTTAGTATCAATATTTATGGTAAGGACATTATTTTTTATAATTCTGTTCTGAAGGTTTTTATCATTACTTAAAACACTATCTAGTTCAAATTGTTCTAGTACTTCTTTTGAACCTGATATTTGTTCTTCATCCTGTATCCAAACATCTGAATAGTAAGAATAACTTAACCCTAAACCTAATAGGTTTTTCTTTAATTGTTTATTTAATAATAGGGATTCGTGCTTAGTAAGTTTTACTGTATATGTTCTTTTAATCCAAAATGATTTTGAACTTGTATATCCAGACTTATCATTTACCTCCAAGGCTCCATCATTATTAATAATTTCATGCTTTTTATCTTTATTACTCCCTACTGGTAATATAAGTCTTGTATTAATATGTGATATTGGCAAAGGCTTCAATTGAATTCTATTTTGCTTTTTAAGTTTTATTTTAATACGTTTCAAAACCTCGGGTTCAATCCTTTCCATTATAACTCCAAATTGTATAATACTCATAAAACCTTTTTCACCTATGTCATTATAACATTTAGAACCCGTATATCGCATATCGAGAAATCTAAAATCGGGGGCTCCATTATCTGTATAGTTTAAAATAAGGTTACCAGGTTCGTAATAAAATAAAAGAGGATCAGCCATATCATTAAAAATAGCTATTCCTTCTATTAATCGCTTAGATTTATACTCTGGTTGTGCTACTAATAACTGGAATGAACATAATATGAAAACAAAAATCATGTTAGCTGAAAATTGACTGATCCTCATAGCTTTATACTTTTACAAAATGATTATAAATAAAATTACCTCTAGTTTTCTTCATTATTATCTTGATCATTTTTCTTCTCTTCTTTTTTCTTTTTACCAAAAATATCTTTAAGCAATTCCTTCCCTTTTTCTATAAGTTCATCTTTTCCTTTTTCTAATATCGAATCCTTAGCTTTATCTAATTCGGACTTTTCCTTATAGTTTTCCATTTTTTTAATTTGATTTTCTCCTAAGACTAAAAGATTTGTATTACTCTTTTGCCAAGTACTAGTTTTTACTTCTCCATCTTTCATAATTGTAATCAACTTATAATCGTAATACAACTCTTTCCCTTCAGGAACAAAAAGTTGAATACCATCTAATGATTGATCATCTTCTGTTATATTAATTGCAGGAAAGCTTATTTCACTTACACCGTTTGGATCTCCTTGAACTGACTTAATTAACAATTTCATAGAGTGCGCTTCAGAATACTCTAAAGCATTTAACACTTGAATTTCAAGAGTGCTTATTTGACTTCCAGAAGTACCTCCAATAATTTTTTTCTTGACCTCTTTATTGCATGCACTACAATCTTTATTAAGTGCATAATCCAACCAAATGTTAATGATATTACTACTATTTGATAATTTACTCCTAGTTTCATTACTTATTTCAAATTTTGCTTTTTTTGCTACTTCTTCACTATTAAGTGATATTGTCTCAAAATATTTTCTATTACCTTGTTTACGTAATAACACAATTTTTTTTGGAATAATGGGATAATCTAAAGTATTTATCCATCCGTTTAATATTTCAGATGTCTGAGGAAATTCTATTTTACCATAGGTCATTGGTGAGTTTACCTCTAAATTAATAGGAACATTAATTACGGTCGTTTCATCTCCATACGGTCTAAATTCAAGGTTTATATTTACACCTATATTATTAAGCATAGCACCTACAAAATCATCTACATTACTATCCATTCTCCAATCAAGAATAATAGGTTTATGATAATCTGACGGGATACTAGCATTGATACTTTCAGCTTTTACATTAAAATTGGTTAAAGTTGCTCCAAAATCCACTTTAGGAACATCTCTTAGATCCATTGGCATCAACTTAACTGGTTTTCTTAATTTAGAAGCTAGTAAATTTTCTGCTAGTTTTATATCATAACTACTAATATGTGGAGTAAGTTCTGCATTAATCAAAACACTTCCTTTTCCATTTTCAGAAGACATATAATAAATATTAAAAGCATATTCATTCGTTTCTTTGTCCCACTTTAATGTATACTCTGCTGGAAAATAATAATATACGTTTGCATTACTGTTCTTATCTTTATATATTTTTCTGAAAATATTTAATTTCTCTATAAAGGAAGTGTATATTTCTCCTTCTAAAAGAGATCTAATATCTTCATATTTAGTTATATCTGGTCCTATTCGTTCTTTACTAGTTGATGAAGTATTTGTTCTAATTGGTATGTATTTTACAAGCCCAATATTCTTTAACCCTTTATAATTTACTTTTACTGGTTTATCATCTTTTATAATAACACTTGGTTTTCCATATTTTATCACATTTACTTGTGATTGTGATGGATTAGTTACTGAAAGTAAATTGAATGCTTCATTTCCTTTTAAAGGTTTTTTATTCTCATTATATATCGTCCATTTATTTGAAGAATACCATACCCCTATTGAATTATTATAATTTTTGCGAGAGTTTTGTGAATTAAAAGTTGTAAAAACTATTGCCTTAGTTTGATTATTTGTTTTTGAACTACTAACATAAGTAATGTGTTTTTTTTTATTTTCTGATGTTACTTTATGCTTAAACACTTTTTTATGTATCAAAACATTAAACTTTGTTCCTGCTTTAAAAGGTCTACCATTTGTATTAAATATATGCCAAAAACCATTACTATACATTACACCTGTATGATTTTGATTGTAAGGCCCGCTTGTTCCCCAATTTTGAGTAATTAAAAATACTGCATTGGGTTTATTATTTAATAACCTATGATTTATTTTAATAGTACGACCATTACCTGATTTAACTACAAAAGCATTTGAACTCTTATCGATTACCAAAACATTGAATCTTGTTTTAACTTTTAAAGGAGTTCTATCTTGGTTAAAAATAGTCCATTTACTACCATTATACCATACCCCAGTAGCTTTCGTCACATAAGGTCCTGTTTTCCCATAATCATGGGTTACAATAAGTATTTTGTTCTTTCCTCCATTAGTACTTTTATGATTAATAGATGAAATATGTTTTTTTGTATTACTCGTTGTAACTGTATGTTTAAATACAGTTTGAGCAAACCCTCCCTGAATAAAGCATAGCAATATGGAAAGGATACCGATACTAAGGTATCTTTTTATATGAATAAAATTTTTCATGTTCTTTAATTTATTTGTTACTCTAATATGCAATATAAAAAGCCGTTGGTTGGCTTAATTCTCTATGTGCCAAGTTTTCTTGGTTTGACATAAATTCTCTATAAGTTTTTTGGTATGTAGAACCGCGGTTTGAAGATCGAAACCTTGTCATTCCTTGCTCCCAAGGATCCTGTACAGTTAATATCGTTCCATCTGGAGTTCCATCTCCACTAATGCCTGACACTACAACTACATGTGGACCATTGTTAAGATCAGTGGCCACCCATAGAGGACCATGATTTAAAAGATCAGCAAGCCCTTGCGCTGTATAACTCTGCGGGTGAACATAAGTTAACCCCCAATGATAAAACATTTCTACATTATCGGCAGGAAGACCTCCATTATGAAAGTAATTTCTCCAACTTCCTATACCTCTTGCAATATCTTCTGGGTTAATACTTATTTTATCTCTCCATCCTACAATCATTGAAGCTGAAGCTGCCCAACACGATACACGAGTTGTTTGAGGAACTAAACTAACGGTATAAGAAATGTTTAATGAACTTCCTCCTGAGTTACTATCAGATGTTGTTGAATCACTTGATATACCTCCACTACATGCAGTAGGATATAAAGTATTGATACATCTTACATCTCTTGTACTTAACCTACTTCTTTGACCTATAGTAGCACCGCTTCTTTTAGGTACAATAGTTGTTTGTCCTCCTCCAAACGCTCCTGCTCCATAATGCATAATAGAACCATAGTCATACGCTCCTATATTTCTACCTTCAGGAAAAAAATAATGCCAAAAACTTTGGTTATACTTCTCAAAATTATGTGCATGTCCTGAAGTAATATTTGCTGTATTTATAGTCACATAAGTATCTCTATCATCTCTACTTTGTTCATGATAAAACCCTATTGCATGCATAATTTCATGCATTGTACTACCTTTTGTATTACCACATCTATCCCCTATTTTAATAACCTGTCTTCCTCCTCCTGGCTTCTTACCTATTCTTGAAGCTCCACACCTTCCTGCTTCATAAATAAACTCGACATAATCCCTTTCAGTTGTCTTAGGTACAATACATATATTCGTACTAGAGTTTAATGTACTAATTGCACTAAGAATATCAGCCCTTTTAGGGTGACTACTTGCAATTACATATGGAATTTTAGATCCTGCCCATTTAAGATTACTACCCGCTGTTGCTGCTCCACCACGTCCTTGTTCTTCAACTATAATATCTCCTTGATAAATTAAATCTCCGTTAATTTGAGCAACAGTTATTGTTGATGTATTATTACCTGTAAAAGGTAATTTTACAGAAATTTGTCTTGTCGTTGGATTTGTTATTGATGTTTTTTCTTCTTGTGCCTGTATACCAATAGTATAGGTGCTCAATAGAAAAATAAATCCTATTATTTTTATATATACTGTTTTCATCTGTTTATATTTTATTATTTTAAAACTCATAAATAATTCATCAATAGTTAACCTATTTTAGTTTAATTATCTTGTAACATTTAATGGTTTTCAAAACTTTTTCGTTTACATAAATCTGTCTATATCAATTCTTCCGTAATCAGATTTTTGCTTATCTGTTTTTTTAGGTTTTTCCCCTTTTATAAAATAAGTAATCTCATATTCATAATCTTCAACATCTCTAGGAAGTAATATTTCAACTGTTTTTGACAATTCAGCTTTATTTGTTCGTAAACTAACACTGTTAACCTCTTGTTTTTCTCCAAGTTTACTGTATACTTTTATTTCTATGGCTTTTATGTTTTCATCTAAAATAAAATCTTCGTCCACTTCAATATAAATAGGTTTCTTAACTAAAGGTGGCTCTAGAGCAATACTACCAAATTTGGTTGTTTCCCAATCAGACTCTACTTTATGATTTCCTCTAAAACTCCACATAGTTTTAAAATCATAAGCAAGCCATTTATCTCTATTATTATCACCTTTCCAACCGTATAACATTTTAAAGAAATTTCCTTTACTGTTAAAAGCAGATTTATCTATTTTAATTTCATCAACTGTCTGTTGATTATTTTCATGCTTTTTACGCATAATTACATTTACAAAATTTACATGCTTAAAATCATCAATATTTATACCTCCAAGTGTAGCATTAATTTGTCTTTGTTTCATCAATGGGTCATCAGCATTGATTTCTCTAAAACAAGAAGCACAAATACTTTTTACATTTCCTAGATTATAATCAAATGGTAATGTTTTTACAGTTTGGGTATACTTGTTTAAGTCTATTCTATACACACCTCGTCGTCGTACTTGCTTCATTTGATAAGACACAGCAACTGACAAACTAGGCATAGCCTCTCTTTGTGGTCTATTCTCATTTTCTTCTTCTTCTTCTTCTTCACTTCTTTCAGTACGCGTAATAGGTGTTAATCCATTATTGGTTCTCACTGAATCGGCTCTAGATTGTGAATTCTGTCTTGTTGCTCTTTCTCTTTCTTCACGACCTCTTTCCAAGTTTTCAATTCTATTATTCTCGGTTCTAGTTTCCTGACGAGCTCTTTGCAATTGTGATGTAGCTCGATCTAACATACTTGACTGATTATTAGGCAATAATTGATTTAATTGAGGAACCCCTGTACCACCTACTTTATCAAACATCAAATTCATCAATTGTGTGTAAGCGGCTTCTTTCAATTTATTAAGTTCTTCGTCATCACCTACTTGTGTAAGTTTAATAGCACCAGTATCCATCAAATCATCAAAAGTGGCTTTAATTTCTGCAGAAAGTACAGGTGCTGCAATAGCTGCTTCTATAGATTGATGTTTATAAATACGATCAAAATTTGCTTCAATTAGTACCCTTTTTGGTGATTGGTATCCTTCTACTTCCATCTCAAAATGAACACTGAAATCAGGAGTAGGTGTATTAAATGTTTCCCAAAGTATTTTTGATCCTAACTTATTAACTTGCACAGATACTGCTGAACGTTGATTTTCTAAAATAGGTGCATTTCCTAACCCAATAACTTTAGCTTCAAATTCCCCGTTAGGTTTTGCTACAGACGAAATAAGTGAAACAGTTCCTGATTTAAAAACCACTGGCCCTATAATTTTCCCATTACTATCAACTCTACTCAATGCTCTTTCTGCATCTTTAATCATTTTATCAGGAACCTTTAATTCTACCAAAGCGTGTACAATACCTCCTCCAACTTCACTTTCCGAAATTCCGTCATTAGCATCTGCCGCAGTCTTTTCATTCTTTACATATCGAAGAAATGAAAATATAGGATCTCCATCAGGATGTAACGCTAATTGAGGTTTATCTGGTAAATAGTAATAATTACTCTTTTTATTAAGATCTGGAAAAAGAATAAGTTCCCCAGCTCTTACTGGTTTATCCAGTAATATTTGTTGTTGTGCCTGTATCGTTATTGAGGTTATTACCAATACTACAAACATCTTTATAATTCTATATATATTTTTCATTTGTCTAAGTTTTGTAATTGTTTAAAACAAGTTCTCGCTACTTTTTAATTGCTTTTAACTACACCTATTACATCTTTAAATTTCTCTAAAATTCCAGCTACCTTACTAACTTTTCCATCGGCACTAGGTTTGAGAATGGCTTCTCCTGCTTTTATAATTTTATCGATATAATCAGGATCATCATCTTTTAATTCTTGAGGAATGGAAGCGTAAACATAATCGTCATTTATTTTATCATCCCAACCAAGTGCCATTTTTCCTTTCTCTTTATGTGTAAAAATTAGTTGATATGCATACCCTTGTGTATTCCTATCAGTAAAAATCATTTTTTCAATTAATGGTTCCCCTTTAGATACTGTAAGCGGAATATTTGTTTCGACCTCTTCTCCAAATTTATAATAGCGTAATAATAAAGTTGCTCTTACAATTCCCATTGATTTTAACTCTTCTAAATCTGATTCGAATTCTATAGTTCTAGGAACAATAGGTGGCTCTAACGTTACTCCTTGCCAATCTCCTTTAATCCATTTAGGCTTTTTAGGATAAATATTCCCACCTCTTAAGCTCCATTGTGTCTTATATTCATATACGTCAGAATTTTTATCTTCCCCTCTCGCATAAGTAATGGTAGCTTTTAAACCATTCTTTTTAAGGTACTCTGTATCTATTGTACGAGAATCATTAAAACTATTTCCTGAATTACGTTTTTTCTTCACATTTACTGTTACATAATTTACTTCTTTATCAAACATTTCTTTAGCCTCAAGATCAAGAATCAAATTAATATCTCTGTGCTTAAAAAATGGGTCATTCATAAATATAGAAGACACACATTTTTTATTATTCTTTACCCCATCATACCAACTTGCAAGGTTTGCAGTAATTGTAAAAGGTTTTTCAACGGCCAATCTATAATTCAAATAATAGGTTTCGGTTTTCTTTTTAAAACTACTCTCAAAAAACTGTCTATTATAGGTGTATTTTTTACCATACTTAATATTAGGCATCGCTTTCTTTTCCTTTTCTGTAGGAGGTGCAAGATTATCAGAATCTCCTGATTCAGTCATTTTTTGTAAAAAGAAATCAAAAAAAGCTTCTCTAATTTTGGTTACACGCTCATCGGCTATATTCTCGTCAAAATCAACTTTAATATATTCCTTCTCTACCATACGATCAATAACAGTACGTACTTCATCATAAGATCTACTTTTTACCTCCGATTTTTTACCAAACACGGCATCAATTACACCTCCAAATATTCCTCCTCTACTTTTCTTCCCATGCTTTTCTTCATACTTAGCACGATCTCTCTCAAAATGAGTTTGCATTTGACTCCAATTAACAATAACCCTTCCTTTTGCAGCAGGTATACGGGTTGTATACTTAAAACTCATTTCAATAGAAAGATCTGTTATAGATTTAGTTTTCTCGAATGTAGCAGCCAATAACTGTGCTCCATTTGAGCTCAAATTTGTTGCTACTGCTACTTTTGCCCCTGGTAAAACTGGAGCACTTAATGACTGTACCACTGAAGGTGCCAATTTATCATCTGTTAATGTTGCAGAAATAATTCGTAATGATTTATCTCCATCTGGTTTTACATCTAAAGCTCCTTTTAAAACACTTTTTTTTCTGGCTCCTTGTTGCCCATCAGCTAAAATTTGTTCTACTTCCTTTTGTTGTGTAGGTGTTAAACCCCATTCCATTAGCATGTGTAATAAAGCACCTCCAATTCCTCCATCTGCCTCTTTTTCTTCAGTAATATATTTCATAAAAAGAAATTCTGGTGTTTTATCTGGTTTTACTCCTAATCTTAAAGAAACTGGTAAATAGTAGTAATTCTTTGATTTCCTATCAGATAAACTTGCAGCCGCTCCGTACAATATAACTTGTGTTCCATCACTTAAAGTGATACTTAATTTGTTATTATCATCTACAACTTGAGCTTGAGACGATAATAAGGGCATCATTAAGCAACAAATTGTTGCGCCCCACAGTAATTGTTTAATTTTTGTTTTCATAATATTTATTTTAATAATTGGTATAAACTCTTTTCTAGTTTGTATGAAATTTTTTGGGGATAATTTTCTTTAGTTTTTCTAAATTTGATTATGAAATTCATGGCTAAAAAAGTTTCTTTTAAGCTCTCTGAATTTTCTTGAATTGCTTTATTTAAAACTGCTGAATCTTCTCCTTTTAAATTGAAAGAACTCGCTAGTTTCGAATTAGGAAATACCGTTATTTTCCCTATTGATGTAGCTGACTTATTTAATATGGATACTAGAGATGAACTACCTTCGATGCATAGTTGCTTTTTATCTTCATCTAATTCAGGAATTACAGCCCCCATGAGTCTAGCATCTTCATTTATACTATTTTTAAGCGCTAAATCTACTTCTCCAAGTTGCTCTTTAGTTAACCCCCAAGTAACTAAAAAATGTAAAATGCTTCCTCTATTTTCTTCTCCTTCATACACAAGTAATGAAAATTCTGATGTTTTATCTTTTGTGGTTGAAAACTTTAAATGTGTTGGTAAATAATAGTACTCTTGCGTAATTTCATCAAAAGAATCGCTCTTTTTATACAGCTGTACTTCTGAACTATCCGCTAGTATAACACGTAAACCTTTTTCTATATCTAATACCTGAGTATATCCAAAAATGGTATACATAAAAAGGAATAGCAATAGGTTATTTTTCAATAGTACATTCATAAATTCAGGTTTTAGTTTGGAATTTCATCGATAAATATTAACCCATATTGGTCAATTCCTTTCTTTTCTATTGGTGCATTATTTTTCACATACCAGATGATGGTATAGTTCACATCATCTACTCCTTTAGGTAAGGTTATTTCAAAAAATTTATCATTAATATTATCAGAAGGATACAGCGTAAGATGCTTTGATTTTCTATCGCCAAAAAAATCATAATTTATTTTTACTGATACTGCTCGAATGTTTTTCTCCTCAAAAACTTTAAGATCTCCAGAAAGTTCAATTTTTCGCCTTTGAAAAGGTGTATATAAATTAATCATAGAAGCTGATTCTGTTATCCAATCTTCTTCATAAGTACCTCCTCCTATAAATTTCCATGTAGTTTTATATGTATAGTTGAGCCATTCACTTTTATCTACATCTTCATGATTCAAATATTTCATTGCTATTTTCCCGTTTGAAGACTTATAGGTGTTTTTGGTAAGTAATACTTCTTTAAGCGTATGATCGCCATTCTGATGTTCTTTATTCAGCTTTACCGTTACACTATTCAACATTTTATTAAACTCTTTTTCTATATTTCCATCAATACCCACATATACATCTCGTTGTTGAAAAGCGGGATCCCAAAGAGGTACATCTTTAAATATTTCTTTATTATCTCCATATTTTTCATAAAGATTACCTGCATTAAATGTGATGTAGTGATTTCTATCTACAGTACTACGACCTTTAAAAACCATAGTGCTCTTTCCTGTAGTTCGATGTTCTTTGTATTGATAGCCAACATTAAGTCCGAAACCAGTTGTATTTCTGCTTCCCAACATACCGTCTGAGCTAATCAGAGAACCAATGGCATCTTCAAGTCCGCCACGCTGGTCTTCTGGCACTTGTTCTAAAGGTGTTGGCTTGAACATTAGTTCTAAAAGTTTGTTATATACTGTTTGTACCAAGCTTTCCATAGAGGTATCGCTTCCTGTACTCGTAAATTTTATAGCATTATCTTTTCTTAACTTGTCAAAACCAAAACCAACATCTGCACCAATAAAGTAAACACTTCCCCCTGCATCAAAAGCGTGACTCTTTTTTACTTCAGACCAATCTATTTCAAGTTCTGCCTCATAACTTTCCGTTAAGCCTGAGAACCCTAATTCAAAAACCAATGAAACATCAGGAGTTGACATCTTAAAGCTTTCTAACAATAGTTTAGATTTTACAGGATCAATATCAAATGATAAAGGAATTTTACTATTTTCTATAATAGGTGCTACTCCAGTTCCAAGAATTTCCTTTTTGGCTGTTCCTGATGAAGGGTTTAAAATTGAAGAAACCAAGGTATATTTACCACTATTAAAAATAATAGGCCCTCGAAGTTTAACTTCATCGTTTTCTAACTTTTTCTTTAAAAAACGTTCTGCATTCGTTATTAATTCTTCAGGCGTATCATATAAGACCAAAAAATTAAGAATACCTCCACCACCAGCTTCTGTAATTGTTTTTGAATAATTATCTGAAGGCTTCTCTAATACATACCTTAAAAATGAAAATTCTGGAATACTATCATTGTTCAGCGACAAACGAGCTTGTTGTGGCAAATAGAGGTATGTATTTTCATTCTTATGAATAGGAAAACACCATAATCCATTTGCATTTATACCTTGATCAATGAGAACTGTTTGCGCATTTGAGATTACGCATAATCCAAACAGAATAAATAGTAATATGTTATTTTTCAAATAGTTCATAATATAAATATGTATCGTTTGATATTCCTTAATTTATTCTTGTGGTGGAATTAAAAACAGGTAATTATTCTCTAATGGTTTCGGGCTTTGTTCTGTTTGTCCATTCGTTGTATACCAACTTACTTGATATACAACGGGTTCGTCTTTATCGTGATACAGGTTCACTTTCGTAGTGTTTTCTGCATCATTTTTACGCAAGATTACTGTACGCTGTGGTTTTGGATGACCATTTAAAATCGTGTAAAATCGTATGGAGCATGCCTGTATATTAGACTCTTTAAAAAAAGTTCTATCAGCATCTATCTGTACAACCCTCTTTGTAAAAGGTGGCGTTAAGGCAATGGCTGCATCGTTTGCCTTTATCCAACTATCTTTTCCTTTAGGCAATCGTATTGTTTTCGTATCTCCTTTTAAGTTCCAACTTAACTTATACTCGTAGTCTAACCAGCTTGCTCCTTTAATACCTAATCGCGGATAAAAAACAT
This sequence comes from uncultured Tenacibaculum sp., assembly GCA_965364955.1. GTDB lineage: Bacteria > Bacteroidota > Bacteroidia > Flavobacteriales > Flavobacteriaceae > Polaribacter. The sequence continues at coordinate 17,491 of CBDTZS010000005.1, forward strand.
TTTTATAATCTGCTCCTTTTTCCAGATCACCACGTTTTATTATAACATCACGAGTTACATCATTATGACCTTCTCCATACTGTTTTTTAAAGCTTACTGTTACAGAATTTAGAATCTCATTAAAAGAATCTATATATCCACCATCTAATTGAAAAATAATTTCACGTTTTAGAAAGTCTATATCTTCTAAATCAACAACTCTAAAATATTTATCTTTACTAGCAGGATCTTCTTTAAATACATCATACAAACCACTAATATTACCAGAAGAATATATTGGTACTTTAATTGTTGTTGACTTACTAAGATTAAGATAAAATTTATTAACCTTAACATCTGACCTTTTCTTAATTACAAATTGATTATCAGTAACGTATTTTTCATCTTGAGCACCTCCAAAAACCTTACTAAAAAACCCTCTTTTTCTTCTCCCTAAAAGCTGGCCTTGTTCAACAGCTGTTTCTTTTTCAGGTTGCTTTGCCCAACCCGTTTCAGCATCAAACATCAACTCAATTAATTTATCCGTAACTAATGATAAAATACTACTCATATCGTCTGTTTTAATACCTAAACCTTGAGATCTATCAAAAACGTCTATATTCAATTTTTGATTTTGTACCATTTCATCTGTTATTTTACGTAATTGTCTTTTGGTATAATTACTCTGATAACTATATACCTTACTATAATGTTCATATATTGTAGACATATCTGCTGATACAATAGCATTATACCCTTTAACTTTGGCTTCGTAAAATCCACTTACTACCACCGAAACATCTGAAGTTTTACTTTGCAGAGACTCCCATAATAATGTGGCCCCTTCTTGATTTAATTTAGCTGCAATTGCAGCTTTAGAGTTTTTATATAAGGGTGCGTGTCCTGAAGTAATTACATTTTGAGTAAAAGGATTATCTCCATCAACATTATTCAAAATAGAGGAAACTATTTTAAAACTAGCAATACCATCACCACCGTCTTTTAATACTTGTTTCATAGGAATTGGCCCTACAACTGTTGCGTTTCCTTTTTGTTCTTTAAGTTCTTTTTCAACCCCCTTTAAGATATCTTCTGGAAGGTCAAATTGTATTAGTGCATGAAAAAGCCCTCCACTGGCATTACCACCTTGACCTATATATTTCATACACATTAATTCAAAATCACCATCTTCTTTGGTTGCTAACCTAGGAAAATCAGGTTGATAGTAATAAGCAGTAGGGTTGTTACTATCTTGAAATAATTGCACTCCATTAATAATCATTCTTCCTTCATCATAATTTACCTGTGCACTTAAATAATATACCAGATTTAAAGTAAAAAAGAGTAGTGTTTTTTTTAGCCTATAAAATTTCAGGTTTCTATTTTCCATAATCTTGATTTTCATTTCTTCAAAATTACATCGCTAACAAGTGAATAAATTAAGGTAAAAAACTACATTCCTTTTAGGTATTTACTTTCTTTTTTTAAGTGTAAAAACCTTTTCTTTAGAAGAAAACACCTTTCTATATGGTTCAACTAATAATAATTTTCATTTTTTATTAGTGAATTCAAGAAAAGAGAAATTTTAAACTCCTTAATTCTAATTTTAATAATTATCTTTAAACCTCAAAAAAACGACCTAAAAACTATAGTACTGACAATTAATCAACTATAAAAAACATACTTGTATGGTTTCTTTTATTTAAGCTACTTCATCTTTACTTCAATAAAAGTAAAAGCTTTATTTCTTTTTTTCATGGAACTCACTCCTATGAATAGATGTCCTCCTTTTTATACCTAAATCTTAATAAACTGAATTTTCAATTGTGTCAAAGGAATTATATACATTTAAAAAATTAATGAAACTCACCCTTACTTTTATAGCACTTTATAAAAATTAAAATTATCGTACATTTGCTCTATAATGAAAAAAATGAATTTACATATACCACAAAGAAAAACAAAACTAGAATATAGTTTTTGCGGAGGTGTTGATAGCGCAATCTATCAAAACCGGACGTTATATGTTAATTTAACCAAATTTCAAATATGATTTGATTATAAAAATTAAGAATATATAAAGCGTCCAATTACTTGGACGCTTTTTTTTATACCCAATTTTAAAAATATGACATTTTAATTAGAAACATATAAACTACTATAGTTTGACTACTAAGCAATTGAATTACAAAACATTGCACTAAAAACCAACATCTAGGTAAAACCTGGACAGGAATTAGCTACCCAAAAAACAACTTAAAATATTGATAATCAATCAATTAAACGTAATTATCCCTTGTTTTATTCCAAAACATTCATATATTTGCACCATAATCATTTAACTGATTAAATAATACTAAAAATTATGATACTAATTTATTTAAACCAAAATATCAATAACCTATTTGAAATAGGAATTAATGATAACATAAAAATGGATAAGGATGTTTACTGTAAAAAGCAATATTTAATGAAGAACTAGCAATTCTACTCTATAATATACACATACAAAGACGCCTTTTAGGGCGTCTTTTTTGTTGTAATAAATTAAGAGAATAGCATATTGAAATATGTTAAAAACTTGTATAATTCGTTATTTTTCACTATATTAATAAAGCTAAAAAGAAAAATTATGAAAAAGAAAAAATTACACAAACTAAATGAAAAAGGACGTTTACTCAGTAAACCGAAACGCTTACTAAAAATAGGTTCATCAACTCAAATGATGTTACTATTTTAGGACTAGAATCAACTAGCGTACATTAAAAATCACAAACGCTTCCTTATTAACGACAAAGTAGAGTTCCTGAAGTCTGTTGCACTCAATAGGCCTTAGCAGTAATGAGTCTTCACGGATTGATTTCACAGATCAGTCTAATTCTACAACTATCCAAAACACTTGGGCTAGAGAACTATTGTCTTGATTGAACCAAGACTAAAATCGAAAAAACCAATTCGATCCTACTAACAGCTGCATCTGCGGCAAGGAAAACTATTGTCAAATTTTAAAAACTAAAATTATGAAAACTTTAAAAAATATAAAAAATATATTACTAATTACTTTACTAATTGTTTTAACTACAGGTTGTACTGACTTAACTGAAGATTTAATTACTGAAACTCAAAACACAGAATTAGTTGCTGGAACCAATGATGGAGCCAATGACGGAACTAATGATAATCTTGGTAATTTAGATACTGGTGGGGATAATGATGGTGATGGTGGGGATGGTGGAAAAGATGGAAATTAAAACATTTTAAATACAAGGCCTTTGATAAAAATCAAAGGCTTATTTTTATAGATTTGCTAAAAACAAATCTTTTGAAAATCATTTTATTTAACACCAAGTATTTATTTATTTTATTCTTATTTTATTCTAATATAATATTTGGGCAAAAAAAAATCGATGATACTACAAAAGATAGTATTGACACTTGGATAAAAAAATCTAAGAAAACTTCATTCCAATTGGTTAAACGAAGTGCTTTTCTTAATAAAGCGTATAACAGAGTTAATAAACTTGATAACAACACCTATAAAAGTAAAACTCTTAGTTCTATAGCATATCGTTATTATACTTTAAAAGACACGGCAACCTTTAAGAGCATAAATTCAGAAACTATACAACTTGCTACACAACTTAAAGATACTTTTACTATTGCTGATAGTCATTGGAGCTATGCATATTTCTATAATAATCAAGAAAAGTATAATAATGCATTCTATCATTATAATCAAGCATACAAAGGTTTTAACAAATTAAATATGAAATATAAATCTGCACGTATGCTTTATGCAATGGGATTTATAAAAGGTAGGTATAGAGATTATACCGGTAGTGAAATTTTAATTTTTAGAGCAATAAAAATTTTTAAAAAATTAAAAAATTATAAATGGTTATATCAAGCATATAATAATTTAGGCATATTACAACAAGATATTAAAGAGTATGATAAAGCTATTTCTTATTTTGAAAAGTCCCTATCATATCGAAAGTTAATAAAAGGAAAAAAAACTTACTACAGTGTTAATAACAACATTGCTTTATGTCTTTTAAGTAAAAAACATTTCTCTAAGGCTCTTTCTAAATTAAATTTAGAAATAAATAAAAAAATAAGTCAAAAACAATTTGCCATTATTTCTAATAATATTGCTAGATGTAAACTTTTAATGAATGATACTATTAGTGTCAAAAAAGATTTATTTAATGCATTAAAAATAAGAGATAGTATTGGTATTAAAGTTGGCATCCTTAATTCAAAAATTAATATTTCAGATTATTATAAATACACAAGAGATACTATAAATGCTTTAAAATATGCCCAAGAGGCTAACACGTTAGCTAAACAAATAAACAATGGGGGTGATTATTTAACTACTTTAAATCAGCTCGCAAACCTAGATATAAAAAATTCTAAAAAACACTTAGATCGTTATATTGAATTTAACGATAGTTTAATTAGTGCAGAACGAAGAACACAAAACAAATTTACCCGTATAGAATTTGAAACTGATGAATATATTGAAGAAACCGAACGTTTAAATCAACAACAAATTTGGATACTTATAACGAGTATTTCGGGTATTCTGATTTTAAGTTTATTATATTTCTTAAGAGTTCAGAAAGTTAAAAATGAAAAACTTCAATTAGAAACTGAACAGCAAAAAGCAAATGAAGAAATGTATATTTTAACGCTTCAACAAAAAGCTAAACTAGAAGAAGAAAAGGTTAAAGAACGTAACCGAATATCAGAAGAGTTACACGATGGTGTTTTAGGTAAACTTTTTGGTACACGGTTTGGGTTGGGTTTTTTAAATATTAAAGGAGATGATGACGTTTTAGAAAAACATCAATCTTTTTTAAATGAATTACAAGATATTGAAAAAGAAATTAGAGATGTATCTCATAAATTAAATGAGAACTTCGACAGTGCTACTGTTAACTTTACATCTATCATAGAACAGCTTCTAAAAGACAAAAGTGAATTAGGAGGTTTTACATATCAATTTAATATCGACGATACTATTTCTTGGAAAACTATAAGCGAAATCACCAAAGCGAATATATATCGTATTATACAAGAAGCGTTACAAAATATTCTTAAGCATGCAAAAGCAGAAAAGGTTACTTTAGCTTTTTCTAAAGAAAATCAATACCTTATTATCAATTTAAAAGATAATGGTATTGGTTTTAATGTTAAAAAAGGAAAAAAAGGGATTGGTTTAAAAAACATTAAATCGAGAGTACAAAAATTAAAAGGTTCTATTGACTTTTTATCAGAAATTGATAAAGGAACCTTGTTAGTTATTAAAATCCCCCTATAAAACGGAATAATGAATAAGATAACATACACTGCTTTAATTATTGATGACCATCCTTTAATTTCTGAAGCTTATAAGAGTGCTTTTAATTACATAGATCAACAAGACGAAAATGTTTCGTTTAAAATATCTGTAGCTCATAATTGTGATACTGCTTACACTCTAATAAAAGAATATGCAGAAACATCTACAAAAGTTGACGTTATTTTCTTAGATATGAGACTGCCTGCTTCTAAAGACGGTAAAATATTATCTGGTGAAGACTTAGGTTTGAAAATCAATAAGATGTTACCAGAGGCTAAAATAATAGTCTCTACCACGTTTAATGACAACTATAGAGTACGTAGTATTTTAAAAAATTTAAATCCAGATGGTTTTCTCGTTAAAAATGACATTACTCCACAAGAATTAGTTACAGCTATACAAGAAGTTCTTAATGACCCTCCGTATTATAGTAAAACGATAATGAAGCTCTTTAGAAAAGAGGTTTCTAAGGATTATATAATAGATGATATTGATAGAAAAATTATTCACGAATTATCAATAGGTACTCGAATGAAAGATTTACCTAATAGTGTACCTTTATCAATTACAGCTATTGAAAAAAGAAAGCGCCAAATAAAACAGCTCTTTGGTGTTAACAGCTCTGATGATAAAGACTTAATTTTAATGGCGAGAGATAAAGGGTTTATTTAAGTTTAATCAACTTTATTTTATCTAATACAACCATAATACAATAAGTAACATCCACCTCATGCCATCTTACACCTCCGAAATTTGCACGCCCTCCGTGAGCATGATGATTGTTATGATAGCCTTCTCCCATCATTAAAAAATCGAACGGTAATAAGTTTTTAGACGTATCACTTACTTTAAAATTCACATAACCATAAATACGACCAAACCAATTAATTATCACTCCATGTATTGGCGCCATTAAAAAAGCAACAGCCAAAAATAACCAATGCCACCAAGCGGTTGCAAAAAAGAGAAAGAATACAACATATAAAGCTCCCCAAGTTAATCTAGAAAATTTAGAGCTTGCAAAATCATCAAAACGTTTCCATTGTGGTACATTCTTCGTGAATTTATTTTCAATTGCTATTCTATTATTATTTATATCTTGATACATGTTTTTTGTACGCCACATCATCTTAAATAAATTCTCATCATACTTTGGTGAGTGTGGATCTTTCTCTGTATCAGCATATGCATGATGCATTCTATGCATAACACCATAACCATAAGCACTTAAATAGTTTGAACCCTGAGTTAACCATGTTAAAAAGAAACATGCTTTTTCTCCGAACTTAGACATTGTAAAAGTTTGATGTGCTGAATATCTATGTAAAAAGAAGGTTTGAAAAAACAAACCCGAGTACCATAAAAATATCATGAAAATTACTATTGTCATTCTTGTAAATTTAGTTTACAAAGAACTAAATTTAGTATGGTAAAAAAAATGAACCCAAGTTAAGTAATTCGCTTTCTAATTCGACTTAAAGCTTGGGCTGTAACACCAATATAGGAAGCTATATATTTTAATGGAATTTCTTTAATTAGCTTAGGTCGCTCGTCAAATAATTTAAGATAACGCTCTTCAGCTGTTTCATTTAACAATGACTGTTCTCTTTTAGATTTTATTAAATACAATCGTTCAGAAGATAACCTGCCTAATGCATTTCCGATACTTGTTTTTCTATAGACTTCTTGTAAATCTTCATACGACATACTCCACATTTCAACATCAGTAAGTGTTTCTAATTCGTACAATGAAGGAGATTGAGTTAAAAAAGAATCGTAAGCACTTACAAACTCATCGCTAAAACAAAAGCCGAATGTCGTTTCTTTTTCCTTATCTTCTTTCGGAATAAAAAAACGCACAACTCCTTTATCGATAAAAGAAATATAATTTTCTACTTCCCCTACTTCTAAAAGTTTTGTGCGTTTTTTTACTTTTCTTAGTTTTAATCTAGAAATAAAAAACTTCCAATCACTATCATTAATCATAAGTGATTTTTCTAGATAAGTTCTAATATTTACAATACTCATGTTAAGTTACAATCTATTATCTATAATGCTTTGCACAACTTCAGGATTTAATAAGGTAGAAACATCTCCTAAATTATCTAATTCATTATGTGCAATTTTACGCAAGATACGGCGCATAATTTTACCTGATCGTGTTTTAGGTAACCCTATTGTAAATTGAACTTTATTTAATTTCGCTATTGGCCCAATATGCTCAGTAATTATTTGGTTTATTTCTTTACGTAAGTTATCCTGATCTCTCCCTTCTCCAGTTCCTTTTAAGGTAACATACCCATATAACGCATTTCCTTTTACATCATGAGGAAAACCAACAATGGCACTCTCTGCTACTGCTGGATGCTCATTAACGGCATCTTCTATCGGTGCTGTTCCTAAATTATGCCCTGATACAATAATTACATCATCTACCCTACCTGTAATTCGGTAATAACCAACCTCATCTCTTAAAGCACCATCACCCGTAAAATACATGTTTTTAAAAGCAGAAAAATAGGTTTCATTATATCGTTTGTGATTTCCCCAAATTGTTCTTGCCATACCTGGCCAAGGATATTTTACACACAAGCGCCCGTCTACTTGATTTCCTTTTATCTCTTGTCCGTTTTCATCCATTAACGCCAATTGCACTCCCGGTAATGGTAAGGTTGCATAGGTTGGTTTGGTTGGTGTTATATAAGGCATTGGAGAAATCATCATCCCTCCTGTTTCTGTTTGCCACCAAGTATCTACAATAGGGCTTTTCTTTTTACCTACATTGTCATTATACCAATGCCATGCTTCTTCATTAATTGGCTCCCCTACTGTTCCTAAAACTTTTAGAGATGACAAATCATAGGTATTAACAAATTCTAGTTTTTCTTTTGCCAAAGCTCTAATTGCAGTTGGAGCTGTATAAAACTGACTGATTTTATGTTTTTCTATAATTTCCCAAAAACGGCCAAAATCAGGGTAACTTGGAACTCCTTCAAATAGCACTGTCGTTGCTCCGTTAGCTAATGGACCATATACAATGTAACTGTGACCTGTAATCCAACCAATATCTGCTGTACACCAATACACATCATTTTCTTTATAGTTAAAAACATTTTTAAACGTATAAGCGGTGTAAATCATATACCCCGCTGTGGTATGCAACATTCCTTTCGGACTTCCTGTTGAACCAGAAGTATATAAAATAAATAACGGATCTTCTGCATCCATTATTTCTGGTTCACAAATTTCTGAAGCTTCATCCAATAAAGGTTGTAACCATTTATCACGACCTTCTTTCATTTGAATATTTGAGTTAATTCTTTTTGCTACCAACGTCGTTTCAATACATTCACAATCATTTAGGGCTTCGTCTACAATTCCTTTTAAATCAATTGTTTTCGCTCCGCGGAAAGAACCATCGGAAGTAATCACCATTTTTGCTTCACAGTCATTTATTCTTGTTGACAAGGCTGTTGAAGAAAACCCTGCAAATACAACAGAATGCACTGCTCCTATTCTAGCACAGGCCAATACTGAAATAGCTAATTCAGGAATCATAGGTAAGTAAATACATACCCTATCTCCTTTTTTAATTCCATTTTCTTTTAAAACATTAGCAAACTTACATACTCTTTTATGTAATTCTTTATAGGAAATATGCTCTGCTTTTTCATCAGGATTATTAGGCTCAAATAATATAGCTGTTTTATCGCCTCTTATTTGTAAATGACGGTCTATACAGTTTTCTGTAATATTTAATTTAGCTCCTTCAAACCATTTTACTTCAGGCTTTGAAAAATCGTGCTTTAAAACGGTATCCCATTTTTTTCTCCATACAAAGTGTTCTTCTGCGATTTCTTCCCAAAATAATTCTGGATTTCGTACTGATTTTCTATAAACTTGAAAATATTCTTCTAGAGTCTTTATATGGTAGTTACTCATAATTAGCTATTTGTTTTAAGCCAACCAATCTACAAATTTTTTAAAAATTATGGCTATTTTTTCTACAAACAACGCTTTAATAATGACTAATTTAGTGTTTTCGTTTTTCTATGGATATTTTTTTACAAACATTTATACATAACTGGCATATTGTTTTATTTTTTTTTACAGTTGCCATTTTATATTCATCAGTCGGGTTTGGCGGAGGTTCTAGTTATTTAGCCATTTTAGCACTTACTGGGTTGGTTTTTACACAAATTAGAGCAACTGCTTTATTATGTAATATAGTGGTAGTTACTGGTAATGTGATTCTATACACTTATCATAAAAAATATGTTTGGAAAAAAGTTATTCCTTTAATCCTTTTTAGTATTCCCTTTGCTTTTTTAGGTGGGTATTTACGTATAGACCAAACTTTCTTTTTTATTCTTTTAGGAACTACGCTACTATTCGCAGCAATTACAATGTGGGTATCTAAACACCTAAATTCATCTAAAGAAAATACAACTAACTTAAGTGTATCTAAAAATGCTGGTTACGGTGGAGTAATCGGTTTTATATCTGGAATGGTTGGCATTGGTGGTGGAATTTTCTTAGCTCCACTATTACATTTAACTAATTGGGATACACCTAAAAAAATTGCAGCAACTGCCAGTTTATTTATTTTGGTAAATTCTATTGCTGGTTTGGGTGGCCAATACTTAAATCCAGAATTTACAATTGATTGGAAATTAACAACTATTCTATTAATTACAGTTTTTATTGGCGGGCAAATAGGTAGTCGAATGAGTAATCAATTATTTAATCCTATTCAATTAAAAAAGGCAACCGCCGTTTTGATTGCCTTTGTGAGTATTCGTATTTTAATTAAGTATTTATAAATTAAAAACTACTCTTACTTACTTTTAGCAAGCATATCTTAATTTTTAACTACGCTTATACTAAAAAAAAGTGCTTTCATGGTAAATTTTAATTCAATAACACTTAAATACTCTAATTTTAGTATAACCTATTAGTTTAGATATTAATGAACCGCCTTAAAACTTCATTTTTTCAAAACTATATAATTATTTATAACTAAAAATTAAAGTAATCATTATGAAACTACGAATTTATCCCTCAGTTGGTATTGCCAGATTAGGAAATGGTCCTGCTCAAAAAGAAGATGTTATTTTTAGTCCTGAAATACCATGGGCTAATTTGTATGAAACAGATATAGAATATCACACTTCTGATGGCGCTTTAAAAAGACAAGCGCAACGTTTTTACATTTACGAATGTGATGATAAAGGTAATCCTCTTCGTAAATTGGATACTAATAATTGCGATGTTGAATGGACAGTTGAAGTTGCAAATAAAAAACCTTTTTGGTACGACTTTAATAATAGCCTAGACCTTTCAATTAATACAAATAATGAAAATTTAAGTCCAAATTTTTATACTGATAAGATAGCACCAGGTATTAGTACATCACGTCGAAACCCAAATGTATTAGATGAAAAACTAATTAATGCAGGTGACAATAACTATAGAAGAGAACTTGTCAACAGTCCTGAACCTGTTACTGTCTCTTCTAAATACCCAAGAAAAGATATTGGAGGTGAATTTCCTTTTCCTTTAAATAAAACAACAGGAAGCAGAATAGCAGCCGCTATGAAAGTAGTATCTAAGCCTGTAAATTTAGGTGCTGTTGAATATGATAATGGTACTTTAATTTTTTATCCTGGTAATGGTGTTTCCGCGGCATTAAATCCTTCTGATTTAAATACTGATTTTGCAGACAACTCAAATTGGTATGACGATATTTGTGATGGTCGTGTGACTGCTAAAATTACTATTAACGGAACTACACACCATCTTGACAACGCGCAATCTGCTGCTTGGATTGCTACTGCTCCGCCAGACTATGCCCCTCAAATACAACCTCTTGCCACCATGTATGATCTTATATGTGGAACGGCTAATGAAGGATATGCTACAGATTTTAGTTTAATTTTCCCTGTACTATATAGATTATACAGAATGCAATGGGTAAACGCTAGTGATTTTTTAGCCCCTTCATTTAGAGAGGTCATCGATCAATTAACCGATGATGAGTTTAAATGTTTGTATAATAGCTCAGATATATCGCAACCAATAAGAGAAAAAATATTTAATCTATTTAGAGATCCAGCTTATAATTACAACAATGAGCCTGTAATAAAGAGTAATACGAATACCGATATTACTAATTTAGGAAGTGGTACAGAAGAATTGAAATATCCTTTTTACCCCGGAGACGGAATTAACTACCCTGGGAGTCCAGCACAATGGTTTGCAATTCCTCCTATGTTATATCAACAATTAAAGAGCTGGAGAGATGGAAATTTCACAAGCTTAAATAATAATGCTACTTCAATGGATGAGTTAGGTGTTTATTATCAAAGCATATATACCGAAGCTTCAAAAGATGACTCAAAAAGTGCTTTACTTATGACTCGTGCCGTATTAGAAACACTTTATGGTGGTGGTTTTCACCCAGGTGTAGAATTAACTTGGCCTATGAGACACAGCCAAATGTACGCTGAAAACTCTTTAACTTTTCCTAAGGTCAGCAACGATGCTTCTTTTTTCGGGTTAAGAGAAGTTAGAATTGCTGCTGCCACTCCTGAAGAGCAAAAAGAAATATTTTATAATGACTTTGGTTTTCAAATGGATTCAGAGGATGTGAAACAATCTATAGATCCTAGCAGTAAAGAAAGCTGGCTATGGAAAACAACTCCAGGTGATTTAACCAAATGGATGGGAATTCCCTGGCAATCAGATGCAGGAAGCTGTCAAAAAGTGTTCCTAGATAGTCAATATCCTATTCCGGCATGGTGGGCTGCCAATTTACCCGTAGATGTCTTAACTGAAGAGAGTTTGGTTAAAATGAGAGATCAAACAATTACCCCAGAAGCTAAACAATATATCTATGCAAATAGGGTACCTTGGTTAATGACTACCGATACTGGTTTCGTGGGCTATCATGCAGAAGGTGGTTACCTTAACGGCCTAATTAATATGGTTTATAAATGGAAAGACATTGGGGTTGTAGCTGCTCGTAAATCACAAACAAATGGTATTCCTGAACTTGTATATGTAGCTTCAGAAAGTAAAAACGTTAGAGATAAAATCACGGTTTTCTTGGGCAAAGCTATTCCTTCATCACCAGTTACTTTAAACCCTCCGAGTGTATTCTATTCAAACGTTAGAGAAATGGTTTGGATACCAAAAGATAAATCGATTTATTTATCTTCTGAAGCTGATGGTACTGGTGACATTTTTGTTGACGATTTATTAGAAATAAAAGTTAACGGTACCTCAATTTTAAGAAATGACTTTAGTAATGGTTGTAGTGGAAGAATAACTCCACTTGCTCCTTCAAATATTACAAAAAACTTCAGTAACTTCTTAAACTCTTTTGTTACTATTGAAATACAATATATTGACAAATGTGGTGGATACCAATCTGCTTCTAATTTCTATTTAACATTTAAATAATTATAATGAATCCTGAAACTTACTTAGAAACAAGAGTACTTATTGTTGGAAAAGGAGTTTCAGGACTTCTTTTAGCATCTTTGTTGCATAAAAAAGGGATACCTACTATTATACTGGAACGAGAAATAAACACTTCAAATCCCATATTAGCTGAAACCATTCCTCCTTCAACTTTATCTTTACTTAATGATACTGGGCTACTTTCTATTTTCGAAAATTGTGCTTCTCGTACTTATGGGTATCAATCTAAATGGCATACCAATTCTATTATTGATGAGGATTTTTTTAAACAAACCTCATATAAATATGGTTTAAAGCTGAATAAACGAAAACTAGTATCTGAATTAGAAAAAGAGTTTATAGTAAAAGCTATTCCATACAATCAAATAGTAAGTATCGCGCAAAAAGAAAATAATGTTATCACTTCCATAAAAAGTGATAATCAAGTGAAGTTCATAAAAAGTAACTTCATTGTTGATGCTACTGGAAGAAATAGAGCTATTGTAAAAAAAATAGGCATTTCGATTAAAGTATATGATGAAAATCTTGCTTTTATTTGCTACCTACCTAAACAAGGACCTCATTTAAAATATGGTTTTTTTACAGAATCTTTTAAAGATGGCTGGGGAACTGCCTCTGATTTAAACGAAACTACAAGAATTATTACGCTTTATACTCCAAAAAACAGTTCCTTACATCAAAAACTAACTTCCTTTTCAAATTGGTTTTCTATACTATCTAATACAGAAATACTTCAAAAATGTTTACCTCAAAATGGCCCCTTTAAAATTATAGGTAGACAAGCAAACTCATCTAAAGCAAATCAAATTGTAAGTAGTAATTTTTTAGCTATCGGTGATGCTGCAATTGCCTTTGATCCTATTTCATCACATGGAATTTCAAATGCTATTTTTTGCGCCACTAAAGCTGCTAAAGCTATCATTTCTTCTATCCAAAATAAAAACACTCTTACTTTAAAGGAATATGAAAACACTCTTTTTACCATTTTTAAAGAATACCTCAAACAAAAAGAAAAGCTTTACGAAGTGAAAGAATTGCGATATAACTAATTATCAAATGATAATTTAAAAATACTTACTACTTCAATTGGTTATTAATTAGTTTACAAATATAATTGAGAACTTAAAATCAACTAATTTCAAAATTATTATATTAGGAAATATTTTCGCTTTACTAATGTTAATCTTATTACAAGCTGTATTAGGATTTAACAATTTATTATATATTTCTTTAGAATCTAAAAAAAGTACCTCAATCTGATCAAAAAAGAGTTAGAAAAGTAGGTCTATTAATTGCTATTGTTTTAAGAATCGTATTGCTTTTTGTATTGGTCTCTATTATTATTATTTTTCAAAACCCTTTTCTATTTTTAACTGGAGAAATAAAAAATGTTATAAAATTTTCATTTAACAGACACCGTATTATTGTTTTAATAGGTGGTGGGTTTATTATTTATGTAGCAATATAGAAATATGGCGGATGATTAATAATAACGATTTAACACATGATGTAGAAGAAGAAGAAGAAGAAGAAGAAGAAGAAGAAGAAGCTTCTAAAAGAACTACATCTTCAAATGCTGAAATTACAAATATTGTACTAATGAACTTCGTTTTTTCGCTTGATTCTATTATAGCAGCAATTGGTTTTACTAGTAAAATAAAAAACTCAACAATAGCATTTATTGTTATGGCAATTGCGATTGTAATAAGAGTTTAGTAGTTTTAGTAGATAAAATTTCTGCTTTTTTAACAAAATACCATATACATGAAATCTTAGTGTTGTTTATTCTATTTATTGTTGGGATTATGTTGGTTACCGAAGGTGGTCATCTAGCGCATTTAAAGTTGTTTGGAAACGAAATTGTACAAGGCCGTTATCAAAAGAAAATATTGGCAGAAAACACGATAAATATTCATAAAGAAAAAGTCTAGTATTAAAATAGATTCATAAAAAAGGCAATCTAACGATTGCCCTTTTTTAACCTAACCAAGCATTCATCATCCATAACGTTTTTTCTTGTTCTGCTATAAAATCACTCATCATAGAATTTGTTCCTTCATCATTCGCTTCATCTGATGACTCTAATATAACGCGTTCAATTTTTAATAATTCTGATAATGAATTAACTACTAATTTCACAGCTTTTTCATCATTAGAAATATCTTTCCCTACAGAAACCATTGAGAGTTTAGAATAATCTTCAAAAGTATGTAATGGTGTTCCTTGTAATGTTAATATTCTTTCTGCAATTAAATCAACTTTCTCTTGAGCATCTGTGTAAAACTCTTCAAACTTCACATGCAATTCAAAGAAATTCTTCCCTTTAATATTCCAATGCAATCCTCTAACATTTTGGTAATACACCTGAAAACTTGCCAATAACACGTTTAATTCTGTTACTAATTCAATTGATTTTTCTTTATCTAACCCTAAAATAGTTGTATTCATTTTGTTGTTTTTTATTATTCATATTTTACTACATCAAAATTAGTTCAACTTTAATTTAAAAAATTATAAATTATATCGATAGTTTCAATATCTTTATCAAAAAAAACTATACAATGACAATTACTCAACTAAAATATACACTTGCTGTTGCTGAATATAAAAACTTTACTGTTGCTGCTGAGCACTGTTTTGTTACACAGCCAACCTTAAGTATGCAAATACAAAAACTAGAAGATGAATTAGATGCTAAAGTATTTAATCGTTCGAAAAAACCCATTGAATTAACCGAGATTGGTAAAAAAATTATTGAACAAGCTAAAGTTATTGTTGATGAAAGTAATCGAATTGTAGATATTGTTCATCAACAAAAAGGATTTATAGGAGGGCAATTTAAACTTGGTATAATACCTACCGTTATGCCAACACTATTACCCATGTTTTTAAAAACATTTAGTAAAAACTATCCAAAAGTTCAGTTAATTATTGAAGAATTAACAACTGAAGAAATCATTAGAAAGCTAACCGATGGTCATATTGATGCTGCTTTAGCTGCAACGCCTTTAGAGAATGAAGCTATAAAAGAACGCGTTTTATACTACGAGCCTTTTGTTGGTTTAATACCTAATGAACATCGTTTATCTGAACAAAAAAAGATTAAAATTGATGACTTAGATGTTGATGATATTTTACTACTAGAAGATGGTCATTGTTTTAAAAATAGCGTTCTTAATTTATGTAGAACAAATAAAAAAAGTTCAACACATAATTTTCAATTAGAAAGCGGAAGTTTTGATACACTTATAAAACTTTCAAAAGATGGGTTAGGAATGACCTTATTACCATACTTAAATACTCTTGATTTAAATGAAAATGACAAAGAACATTTAAGAGAATTTGAAACTCCTCCTCCTGCAAGAGAAGTAAGTTTAATCTATCATAAATCTCAACTTAAAATGCAATTAATAGAAGCTCTAAAAAGCACAATAGATAGTGTAATAAGAGGGGCTATTGCTTTTAGTGATGTCGAAATTATTAGCCCAATAAACAAAATATAGCTCATAAAAAACCCCGCAATTGCGGGGTTTTTTATTTAGAATTTATATTCTGATAAAGGTTTTGGAAAATCTTCAGGATTCGCCGCCAAATGATAACGTGGATCATCAACCGCTTCTTCTATAACTCCTGAGAAAATCGGACTTGCTTTATATAATAAGACTTTACAATCTTCACTTAAATGTTTTAAGGTAACTTTTTTACCTGTTACTTTATATTTTTCTACCAAACCTGAAATAGCTTCAATAGCTGAATGATCAGAAATTCTTGATTCTACAAAATCGATCTCTACTTTTTCTGGATCATTCTTTATATCAAATTTCTCGTTAAAAGCAGTGATACTCCCAAAAAATAAAGGCCCCCATATTTCATACACTTTAACACCATCATCTTTTAAACGTTTTCTTGCTCTAATTTTTTTAGCACTTTGCCAAGAAAAAACTAAAGCACTAACAATTACCCCCACAAATACAGCAATTGCTAAATCGAAAATTACAGTTACTGCCGAAACAATAATTAAAACAAATACATCTGATTTTGGGATTTTATTCATAATTCTGAAACTAGACCATGCAAACGTTTCAATAACCATCATAAACATTACCCCAACTAAAGCTGCAATTGGTACTTGTTCTATGTATTTATCAGCAAATAAAATAAAAGTTAATAAAGTTAGCGACATCATTACACCTGATAATCTTCCTCTACCACCGGCATTAATGTTAATTACTGTTTGACCAATCATACCACAACCACCAGTACCTCCAAACAAACCACTTACCATGTTCCCAGCTCCTTGTGCTACACACTCTTTATTTCCATTACCTCTAGTACCTGTTAATTCATCAACTAAATTCATGGTCATTAATGTTTCAATTAAACCAACAGAGGCTGCTAAGAAAGCATAAGGTGCTATAAATTTTAAAGTCTCTAAATTAAAAGGTAAGTTGCTCCAAAGCTCCAATAAATTTAATTTTTTAGAAATCTCATCAATACCGTTTAAACCAGCCCCTCCACCATCTCTAATAAAGTCCCCAACATTAATTGAGCTTAATCCTCCAAAAATTGAAATTAAGGTAACTATTAATATAGCAGTTAGTGCTGCGGGTATCTTAGTCGTTAATTTTGGTAATCCCCATACAATAAGCATTGTTAATAAAACAAGTCCTATCATAAGGTAAAGCTTTTCTCCTTGCATTGTAGATTTTACAACACCAGTATCTTTTACAGAATAAAAACCATCTTCTTTTACATTAAAAATAACCTTTTTGGTTGTTGGATTAAAAACTTGACCATCAGAAATTATAAACTCTTCTTTACTCGTCTGAGAGTTGATAACCGATTTTTCATTTATTGTATACAAAACAGTACCAGATAAGATATCTTTTACTTCGTTATTATTTATATTATATATGAGTTCTTTCGTTTCTGTTTTACGCTTATTCTGTCCAAAAAAATCTTTCGAATTTTCAGTGAACATCCCTAATTGCGCCATGAAAATAACGATCGCTAATCCGTTTACAAACCCCATCATTACCGGGTGTGGTATTAGCCTTACAAATTTACCTAGCTTAAAAACTCCTGCTAACACTTGTATAATACCCATTAGAACAACTGCTGCTAACAAATAAAAGTATCCCATGTTTTCTACAGGATTATCAAATAAAAGTCCTTTAGCATGTCCTTCTTGAATCATATGTACAAAAATAACAGCTACAGCACCTGCTGCACCAGAAATAAGTCCTGGTCTACCACCAAAAACGGCCGAGATTATTCCCACTACAAATGCTCCAAACAATGCTACGATAGGACTAATTTGGGCGACAAAAGCAAAAGCAACCACTTCTGGTATCATTGCTAAAGAAACTGTTACACCCGCTAACGTATCGTCTTTAATGTTAAGTTTCTTATTTTTAAGGTATTTCATCATAATATTTTCGGCTATTGTAAAAGTTGGCAAATGTAAAGATAATTTTATTCATATAGTTTTATGTTTCATCAACTTTAATTTTGTTGCCGTAATTTTTTGCTTTATTTTTGAAAGCTGAACTATCAAGTCAATTTGATAGCAAAGCATGAGCAGAAAAACACTACTTACTTCGAAAGAAATTGAAATCATTCTGCATCGATTAGCGTGTCAGTTAATCGAAAATCACAACGATTTTTCTAATACCGTTTTAATAGGCCTCCAACCTAGAGGTACTTATTTAGCTAAACGTTTAGCTAAATTATTAACGAATGAATACAATATCAAAAACCTTGAATTAGGTTTTTTAGATATTACTTTTTATCGTGATGATTTTCGCCGAAGAGACGAACCTTTAGAGGCTACGTCAACAGAAATTAATTTTTTAATTGAAGGCAAAAAAGTAGTGCTTATTGATGATGTGCTTTATTCAGGAAGAAGTGTACGAAGTGCTTTAACAGCAATTCAGTCATACGGAAGACCCGAAAACATTGAATTACTGGTCCTAATCGATCGTCGTTTTAGCCGTCATTTACCTATTCAACCTAATTATAGAGGAAGACAGGTAGATGCTATTAACGAAGAAAAAGTGATTGTTAATTGGCTAGAAACTCACAAAAAAGACACTATTTACCTAGAAACCAAGCCTACTAAACTTGATTAGTTATGATCATAAAAACAAACTAAGATGAAGCAGTTAAGTGTTGAAAATTTATTAGGTATTAAGTACCTTAACAAAACTGACTTAGAGCTTATTTTCGAAACTGCTTCTCATTTTAAAGAAGTTATTAATCGACCCATTAAAAAAGTTCCTTCTCTTCGAGATATTACGATTGCTAATCTATTTTTTGAAAATAGTACTCGTACAAAATTATCATTCGAGTTAGCAGAAAAACGTTTATCTGCCGATGTAATTAATTTTTCTGCAGGCCAATCATCGGTAAAGAAAGGAGAAACTCTAATAGACACTGTAAACAACATTTTAGCTATGAAAGTTGATATTGTTGTGATGCGTCATGCAAGTGTTGGTGCTGGTATATTCTTATCACGACACGTAGATGCGAAAATCATCAATGCTGGTGACGGAACTCATGAGCACCCTACACAAGCATTGTTAGATAGTTTTTCTATGCGAGAAGCCTTAAACAGCAATTTAAAAGGAAAAAAGATTGTTATCATTGGTGATGTTTTACACTCAAGAGTAGCATTATCTAACATCTTTGCTTTACAGTTACAAGGTGCTAAAGTAAAAGTTTGCGGACCAACTACATTAATTCCTAGATACATTTCTAGCTTAGGAGTTGAAGTGGAGACAAACTTAAAAAAAGCCTTAGAATGGTGTGATGTAGCCAATGTTTTACGGGTTCAACACGAACGTATGGATATTAAGTATTTCCCATCAACTAGAGAGTACACACAACTTTTTGGTATTAACAGAGAAATATTAGACAGCCTAAACAAGGAAATTGTTATTATGCATCCAGGACCTATAAACCGAGGTGTAGAACTAACAAGTGATGTTGCAGACAGTAGTCAATCTATTATTTTGAATCAAGTAGAAAATGGTGTAGCTGTACGTATGGCTGTTATATATTTACTAGCACAGCAAATAAAAAGATAGTAATGAAAATAGAAGACAAAACTAGCTATATTTTAATCAGTTCTGAAGAAAACACTTTTTCAACTTTTATGTCAATATTTGAAAAAGAGCATTTTAACTATGAGGAAAAACACCTTATTATTAAAATTTCAGATAAATTTAACTCTTCTAAAGAAAATATTTTATTATTTTTGAGATACGCTTACGAACATCAAAAAAACGGCACGTCTTTTGTAATTGTATTAAAGGATGTAACTATTGATGATTTTCCTGAAACATTTAACATTACTCCAACCCTTGTTGAAGCTGAAGATGTAATAGAAATGGAAAATATTCAACGTGATCTAGGTTTTTAACCTTATATTTATTATCCCCTAAATGAATACATATGGTAAAAAAAGTACTCTTTTTATTCTTATTAGTAACATTATCTAGTTTTTCTCAAGAAAAATCTATAGATAACTTGGTTGCTTCCCCGA
Source organism: uncultured Tenacibaculum sp. (assembly GCA_965364955.1). Classification (GTDB taxonomy): domain Bacteria; phylum Bacteroidota; class Bacteroidia; order Flavobacteriales; family Flavobacteriaceae; genus Polaribacter. The sequence goes on from CBDTZS010000005.1 coordinate 37,848, forward strand.
ACCCTTTTATTAACAATACAACAATTTTTGTTAGCTCAAAAAGCAATCAAACTGTAATTTTAACAGTTAGAAATGTACTTGGCAAGACCATGTATTCTAAGAGAATTAAAGTTATTAACGGCCGTAATTCTATTCCGTTTGAACGTAACGACTTAAAATCAGGTATGTATATATATGCTATTCAAAGTAGTAAAGAAGTTATTTCTAAACGCTTTGTTATACGCTAAATGAATTTAAATTTAATAATTTTAGGTTGTCATTCTGCTACACCGAGAGTAAATGCTCATCCTACATCTCAATATTTGGAAATTAACAATCATCATTTTTTAATTGATTGTGGAGAAGGCACGCAAAGACAAATGCGGAAATATAAAATTGGTTTTTCTAAAATCAATCATATTTTCATTTCTCACTTACATGGTGATCATTTTTTCGGATTAATAGGTCTCATCTCTACTTTTGGTATTTTAAACCGAGAAAAAGACTTACATATTTATGGTCCGAAAGGAATTAAAGAAATTACCGTCCTTCAATTAAAATTGTCAAAATCTTGGACTAAATATTCTATTTTTTTTCACGAATTAGAATCTAAAGAAAGTGAATTAATTTTTGAGGATGATAAAGTTACTGTCTATACAATACCTTTAGATCATCGAGTTTATACAAACGGATTCTTATTTAAAGAAAAAGAAAGATCGAGGAAATTACATGTTGAAAATATTCAACAATATAAAGAAATAGATACGTGTGATTTTCATAATATTAAAGCAGGAAAAGACTTTGTATTATCTACAGGAGAAGTTATTTCTAATCTGGAATTAACAATTGACCCTCCAAAACCAAAAAGTTATGCTTTTTGTAGTGATACTTCTTATAAACCAAGTATAGTTCCTATCATTAAAAGAGTAGATTTATTGTACCATGAGGCTACTTTCTTAAAAGACAGAGAAGATTTGTGTGAAAAAACAAAACATTCTACTGCTGAACAAGCTGCTACTATTGCTAATGCAGCAAATGTAGGTAAATTGATTATTGGCCATTATTCTAGCAGATATTCAAGCATAACAGACTTTAAAAAAGAAGCCCAAACAGTTTTTAAAAATGTAGAATTAGCTGAAGCTGGTAAACTATACGCTACAGATTCTGCTCCTGTTACTATTTTAAACTAGTATTGGCTGGTTGATAACAAGACCAATGTACAAGCTACTTCTGACTTAATTTCATTTTCTTTTAAGAGTTTATAAAACTCCACATTTTCTGTTCCTGGGTTAAAAATAACTCTACTCGGTTTTAGGCCTATTATATAATTGTAATACTCTTCTTGTCGTTGAGAATTTAAATATAGTGTAACGGTATCTATATCGTTAAATAGCACTTTTTCTGTCTCTATAGCAACACCCTTCACATTACCACTTCTTAAACCTATCGCAACTGTTTTTATTCTTTTATCCATCAACCTTTTAATAGCAATATTTGAATATCTCGTAGGATTTAAAGAGGCTCCTATAACCAAAGTACTTTTTTTCATAATTGTTAATAATACGTTAAACTCCGTTAATTCGAGTAACGAAAGTAATCAATAGTAAGTCTACTAAATATCAAAACAATTCAAAAACAAACAAAATGAAAAAAATATTTATTATAATTTTAACTGTATTTAGTGTCAATCTATTTGCGCAAATGCCTAAAAGTAACTTACCCAAACCCGGTACTGTTTCGGGTAAAGTTATCGACCAAACAACTAAAGAACCTTTACCTTATGTAAACATAATAATCAAAGACACTACTAATAAAATTTTAACTGGAGGAATTACAAACGATAATGGTACTTTCTCTGTAAAAAATATTCCTGAAGGGAAAATTGTAGTTGATGTTCAATTTATAGGATACAAAACAGTATCAAAAACAATTACTATTGATAATAAAAATAAGAAAATAAATCTAGGTACTGTATTACTTGTCGAAGATAGTACAACGTTAGATGAAATTGAAGTAAGAGCTGAAACGTCAACAGTTGTTCAAAAAATTGACAGAAAAGTAATCAATGTTGGTAAAGATTTAACAGCTGCGGGCGCAACTGCAGCAGAATTATTAAACAATGTACAATCTGTAAGTGTAGATAGCCAAACAGGAAATTTAAGCTTAAGAGGAAACGAGAACGTAAGAGTGTTGGTTGACGGTAAACCAACAAACATGAGTACTGCTCAATTGCTACAACAAATACCTTCTACCTCTATTAAAAGTATAGAGCTAATTACCAATCCATCTGCAAAATACAATCCAGAAGGAATGAGTGGAATTATCAATATTATCTTAAATAAAAATGCTAATATTGGTTTTAATGGATCAGTAAATGGTGGTATAACAAGAGGTGATAACACCCGTTTAAATGGTTCTTTAGATATGAACTATAAAACAGGAAAAGTAAACTTCTATACAAACTATGGCTTTAGAGATGGTAAAAATGGTGGGCAAGGAAATGTAACAAGAACTGGAACAAATGCTTCAAAGCAAGAATTCGCTTTTTTTAACGACAACACTTCCCATTTAATTAAATTAGGAGCAGACATCTATCTTAATAAGAAAAACACAGTTTCTTTTTATACTACTCAAAACTTTTCTGATGGTATTGGTACTGGATCTACAAAAGTATACGACCCTGCTGGAACTCTATTAATTAACTCTCCTTTTACCTCTATTTCTGATGGAAGTCGTTCTAGTGCATACAATTTTAACTACAAGTTAGATTTTGCAAAAAAAGGGCATAATATAGAAATCGAAACTACATATTCAAATTCTGATTCTCCTGAAAATTCTGATAGAATTGAAGGAAAGGATATTATCAAAAATGAAAGAAGTACTACATTAATCAATCTTGATTATACAAACCCTATTTCTAAAAACGGAAAACTAGAATTAGGCGCAGAATACAGAACTAATAAAACAACCAACAATAGAGAGACTACAATACCACTTAATTTTGACTCTTCTTTTACTTATGACAGAAAAATGTATTCTGCTTATATCAATTACGGTCATAAATTTAACAAGGTAACCATGCAATTGGGAGCTCGTTTTGAACAATACAAGGTAGAAGGATTATTCAATGAAGTGGGAGGAAATACATCTCCATATACTAGTGATATTTTTAGTGTATATCCTTCAGCATTCTTTACCTATAATCCATCTGATAAAAATCAATTTCAAGTGAGTTATAGCAGAAGAGTTGACAGACCATCTATACAACAAGTAAACCCTATTAGAGAGTGGAGTACTCCTTTAGTTACTTCTTTAGGTAATCCTGATTTATTGCCTCAATTCACAAATTCTTTTGAAGTGAATTACACAAGACAAATAAAAGGTGGTTCATTAACATTGGGTACATTCTTTAGAAGAGTGAATGATGAGATTTCTACAATTTTATATGCAGATCCAGATGATCTTACAGGTACACAACAAATTAAATCTGACGATAATTTTGACGCAAACAATAGATATGGAATTGAAGCTTCTTTAAACTACCGAATTGCGAAATGGTGGAAAATTAATTCTAGTTTAGATTTTTACTCTCAAACACAAAAAGGAGTTGTTGAAAATGTAAATAAAGAAGTAACCAATAGTGCATTCAATATTCGCTTTAGTAACAGCTTTACAGCAACTAAAAAATTACGTTTCCAATTATTCACCATGTTTAGAGGAGCTAACAAAAGTTTACAATTCAATGCAAAAGACATGTGGATGGTAAATACAGGTGCAAGTTATAAAGTTTTGGAAGGGAAAGGAAGTATTACCTTAAGAGCTAATGATATTTTTAGAACTGCTAGATTTAGATTCAGTACTACAAATCCATTTACCCAATCTGGTCAATTTAGAGGAGATAGTAGAACTGCTTATATCGGATTTAACTATAGATTTGGTGGTGGAAAAAATAAAGCTAAACGTAGAAGAAATAGAGATAACAATGAGAAAAGAGGCGGTGGCGGTTTTATATAACCAAAAACCTTATATAATTATTTGAATAAAAAATCCGAAGTTAATACTTCGGATTTTTTTATTTATTAATTCTAGTAAATATTACCAACGAATCACTACAGACCCCCAAGTAAATCCACTACCAAAAGCAGCTAACACCACTAAATCATTCTCTTTAATCTTACCAAGCTCCCAAGCTTCAGTTAAAGCTATAATTACAGAAGCAGCAGTTGTATTACCATACTTCATAATATTGTTATGTACTTTATCATCACTTAATTGAAACTTCTTTTGAATAAACTGTGCGATACGTAAATTTGCTTGATGCGGAATTAGCATATCTATATCGTCTTTCTGTAATCCGTTTGCTTCTAAACCTTCAATAATTGCTTCAGAAAAACGCCCAATCGCATGTTTAAAAACAAACTGACCGTTCATATATGGAAAATAAGAAACATCCTCTGGATCATTCTTTTCTAAAATCTCTGGTACCCAACGACTTGTTGACGGGCCTTCTAACACCAATTCTCTGGCGTGTTTACCTTCCGAATGTAAATGAGAAGATAAAATTCCTTTTCCTTTCTCTTCACTTCTAGATAAAACAGCAGCTCCTGCCCCATCACCAAAAATCACTGAAACATTTCTTCCTCTTGTCGATTTTTCCAGTCCACCAGAATGATTTTCTGCCCCAATTACTAGAATATTTTTATACATTCCTGTTTTAATAAATTGATCTGCAACAGACATCGCATAAATAAATCCAGAACATTGGTTACGTACATCTAATGCTCCAATAGTTGGCATATCTAACATATCTTGTACTTGTACACCACCACCTGGAAAATACATATCAGGACTTAATGTAGCAAAAACAATAAAATCAATATCATCTTTTGTTAATCCAGCACGTTCAATAGCTATTCTTGAAGCCTTTGCTCCCATTACAGCAGTAGTATCCCCTGTTTTTGGATCTATCCAACGACGCTCTTTAATTCCTGTTCTTTCCTGAATCCATTCATCAGAAGTTTCCATAAATTCTTTCAAATCGTTATTAGTTACTACATTATCTGGCACATAATACCCTAATCCTGTAATTTTTGAATTATACATATTTTATGTTAATTTTTTGTTGTTTGCAAATTTTATATCTCTCAAAAATACATAATTAATTTATTATCTAACAATGTAGTTACTGTATTTGTGAACAGAGCTTTACTTTTTTATACCAAAAACAAATCATTTATGACAGACTACACAACTTAGTATTCAAAATTTGCCTATTAAATAGAAAAAGATTTATTTAGGTGTCTATGAGTAATAAAAAAAAACAATTGGTCTTATTTATTTTATCTGTTGAGATAATTTATGCTTTGCCATTTGGATTCATAAGAATTTTTAGACCTACATTTTTATATGCATTTGATATTTCGAACACTAGCATAGGTTATTGCTATACTTTATATGGAATTACGGCTTTAACTTTTTATTTTTTTGGAGGAATAATTGCCGATAAATATCACCCAAAGTTTTTAATGAGTTCTGCATTGTTTTTAACGGGTTTAGGAGGCTTTGTTTGGGTTATTTTTCCATCGTTAACAACACTTTATCTTTTATACGTTTATTGGGGAATTACTACTATTTTATTGTTTTGGTCGGCATTAATAAAAGCCACACGAGTATGGGGTGGTAGTGATAATCAAATAACTGGTTTTGGAATTTTAGAAGGAGGGCGCGGAATTATAGCCGCAATTATAGGAACTTTAGGCGTTGTTATTTTTTCATTTATAATACCTGACGCTAACCTACCTAAAGAACAATTACAAATAGTAATGAAAAAAATATTCCTTTTTATCTCTATTTTAAATATACTTTTGGCTGGTTTATGTTTATTTCTTCCGAACTATAGTAAAGACGAAAAAAATAAAATAATTACAACCAAAAGCTATAAACATAATATTCTAAAATCTTTCAATTACCCCGTAGTTTGGATGCTTATGTTAATCATTTTATCTGCTTATACAGGCTTTAGAATTGGAGATATTTTTACTCAATATGCTAGCGATATATATGGTTATAATGCAAAAGAATCAGCTGTTTTAGGAATATTTTTCGCTTACCTTAGGCCTATAGTTTGCCTACTCGTAATTTTTTTAGCTAAAAACACAAACCCAATAAAATGGTTAATTATCGGTTTTATTATCATGTCTATAGGGAGCTTGTTTTTAACCTTAAAGATTAATTTATCAATAACATATGTTGCTGGCTTAGCTTCTTTAACTAGTACGTTAATTGGTGCCTATATAATAAGAGTTGTGTATTTCACCATTTTAGAAGAAACCAACATACCCTTAAGTATTACAGGAACGGTTATAGGTATAATATCTATTGTTGGTTTTGTTCCTGATATTTTTATTGGCCCTTTAATCGGGTTCTATTTAGATGAAATAGGGGGTGAAATAGGGTATCAATATTTATTTATTTTTCTTTTTGCCAACTCTTTAATAGGATTATCCGCTTCAATCTTTTTAAATAAAACGGTAAAATCAAAACGATAATTACTGTCATTTTGTCATAAAACTTCTTTTGGTATTTTTTTTGACTACTCTACTTTCAGAAAACAATATCAAACAGTATATATATAATTATGAGCAAAGGAAATATTAATGTATCAGTAGAAAATATTTTTCCACTGATTAAAAAATTCTTGTATTCTGACCACGAAATTTTTTTACGTGAGTTAATTTCTAACGGAACGGATGCAACTACCAAACTAAAACACTTAATCTCTATTGGTGAAGCTAATACAGAATTAGGAGATGCTAAAATCGAAATCAGCATTGACAAAGAAGCTAAAACCTTAACGATTAAAGATCAAGGTTTAGGTATGACTGCTGATGAAGTTGAAAAATACATCAACCAAATTGCTTTTTCTGGAGCTGAAGAGTTTTTAGAAAAATATAAAGATGATAAAAATGAAACTGGTGTAATTGGTCACTTTGGTTTAGGTTTTTATTCTGCTTTTATGGTGGCTGATAAAGTTGACTTAATTACGAAGTCATTTAAAGACGAACCAGCTGCACATTGGACATGTGATGGGTCTCCTGAATATACTTTAGTAGCACATGACAAATCTGACAGAGGAACAGAAATCGTTTTACATATTGCTGACGATTCTACTGAATTTCTAGAAGAAGGTAAAATTTCTGAATTATTAAACAAATACAATCGTTTTAATCAAGTGCCAATTAAATTTGGAACGAACAAAGTAAACGACCCTGCTTTTACTCCTGCGACTACTACAGATGCTGAAGGAAAAGAAACTACAGAAGCACACCAACAAATTGACGTTGATAATATTATTAACAACACAAACCCAGCTTGGACAAAAGCACCTGCTGATTTAAATGATGAAGATTACACAAACTTCTACAGAGAATTGTATCCAATGCAATTTGAAGAATCTTTATTCCACATTCATTTAAATGTAGATTATCCGTTTAACTTAACAGGGATTTTATTCTTCCCTAAGTTAACACAGAGCTTAGACATGCAAAAGGATAAAATCCAATTGTATCAAAACCAAGTATATGTAACTGATAATGTTGAAGGAATTGTTCCTGACTTTTTACAAATGCTAAAAGGTGTGATCGATTCTCCAGATATTCCATTAAACGTTTCTCGTTCTGGTTTACAGGCAGACGGAGCAGTAAAGAAAATTTCTGGTTACATTACTAAAAAAGTAGGTGATAAATTAGTTTCTTTATTCAAAAAAGATCGTGCTGATTTTGAGAAAAAATGGAACGATATTAAAGTGATTATTGAGTACGGAATGTTATCGGAAGATAAATTTATGGATAAAGCGAAGAAATTTGCCTTATACCCTACTGTAAGCGATAGCTATTTTACTTTTGATGAGTTAGTTGAAAAAACAAAAGCTGCACAAACAGATAAAGATGGAAATCACGTAATCTTATACACTTCTAACAAAGATGCACAACACAGTTATATCCAAGATGCAACAGCAAAAGGATATGAAGTGGTTGTATTAGATTCTCCTATCGTATCTCACTTAATGCAAAAACTAGAAACTTCAGGTGAATCTAAAGTTCAGTTTACGCGTGTCGATTCAGATTTTATTGATAACTTAATTAAGAAAGACGAAGCTGTAATTTCTAAATTAACTGATGAAGAAAAAGAAACTTTAAAACCAGTTATTGAAGGTGTAATTGCATCACAAACATATACTGTTCAATTAGAATCTATGGATTCTGCTAGTTCTCCTTTCTTAATTACGGTGCCTGAGTTTATGCGTCGTATGAAAGAAATGCAAGCTTCTGGTGGTGGAGGTGGAATGATGGGAATGGGTAATTTACCTGAAATGTATAACTTAGTTGTAAATACAAATCACCCATTAGTTTCTGAAATCTTAAATGCTGAAGAAGACAAGAAAAAAGGATTGATTACGCAAGCTTTCGATTTAGCTAAATTATCTCAAAACCTTTTACATGGTGAAGAGTTAACAAACTTTATTAAACGTTCTTACGAACTAATTAAATAGTAGAACGTCATTACGAATGAAATGAAGTGATCTCTCTATTAAAAGATTACTTCGTCGTTCTTTCTCGAAACTACAATTCTAAATATCTAAAACCTCTTTGTTAATTCAAAGAGGTTTTTTCTTTACTAATTAAAAAGGATAGTACACTAAGTAAAAGGTGTTGTTCACTCAATGCTATTTTAATAACTCTCTATTGATTTATAAGTTTGATATATGTTTAACTAAAAAACACCTCTTATGAAAAATCAATTTAAAATAGAAATCGAAACACCTTGTTCAGAAAATTTCAATCAATTTAAACCTACAAATTTTGGTGGCTACTGTGGCTCTTGTAATAAAGAAGTGATAGATTTCTCTAAAATGACCTCACAGGAGGTTATCTATTATTTTAAAAATAATCATTCTAAAAATACCTGTGGGAAGTTTAATAAACAACAGTTAACAACATATGTAGAGAAACCTATTCAAAGAACAAAATATCACTTATTAGGTACATTTGGCCTTGCTTTATTGTCCTTTTTCTCCTTCAATACAGCTCAAGCACAAGAAACAAATTCAACTAAAAATAACATCAACTTAAAAAAGCAAGATAGCAATATTAATGTGAAAGGAGTTGTTTCTGATGAATCGGGACCATTACCTGGTGTTAATATCCTTTTACAAGGAACTAGTATTGGAGTAGAGACTGATTTTAATGGCTATTTTAATTTTCCTGATACTCTTAAGAAAGGTGCTGTTTTAATTTTCAGTTTTATAGGTTTGGAATCTAAAAAAATAACAATTCAGAACAACAAATCTGTTGCTAACATCGAATTAAAGGTTAATATGAAATCTGATTCTTCCATCTTAATGGGTAAAGTCGCTGTTAAAAAAATATACAGTTCTAAAAACAAATCTTAAGAATAAAATTCTATTGAAATGAAAAAAATTATCTCTTTAGTTTTACTACTTGTTTTTAATATAGTGCATGCTCAAATATCTAATTTTAAAACTATTGATTTTACGAAGGCTGATAATATCGCAAAATTAAATAAAGGAGAAAGCCTAAAAAACCTTCCACTACTTTGTTATAAACTAACCTTTAAATTAGAAACAAAAGTAGAAAAATTAAGAGCCATTTATACTTGGGTATCTACTAATGTTAAAGGCGATTATAATATGCATAGAGAGGTTGCTAGAAAACGCAAAGAATTAAAAAAAGATAGTCTTGCTTTAAATAAGTGGAATAGAATTTACAAAAAAACAGTTTTTAAGAAATTAATGAATCGTAAAAAAACAATGTGCACTGGTTATGCATACCTTATTAAAGAAATGGCAAATATTGTAGATATTGAATGCAAAATTATTGATGGTTATGGTAGAACAGTCACTTCTAATATAGATACTTTAGAAACTCTAAATCATTCATGGAATGCTGTGAAATTAAACAATAAATGGTATGTATGTGATGCGACATGGTCCAGCGGGTATATGGATGAGAACGGTGCTTTTATTACGGATTATAATACTGGTTACTTTTTAACTGATCCCGAATTATTTTCAAAAAACCATTATCCGTTAGATAAAAAGTGGTTATTAAAATCAGCACAAACAAATGCTACTTTTGTCAATGCACCAATTGTTTATGGAGAAATTTTTAAACACAAAATAACGACCCTACTACCAAAGAAAATGAAAATAGATGCAACTAAAAAAGAGGTTATAAATTTTGAATTGAAATCATTAAAAAATATTTCTTTAAAAAAAGTTTCGCTAGTTTATTTTTTCGGAAATAATGAAAACAAATTGAAAATTTATGACATTAAAAATGAATACGAAGTAATTAGGTTTAGGTATAAATTTAAATGGAAAGGGCATTATGATGTACACCTAAAAGTTGATGATGATATTATAGCGACCTATCTTGTAAATGTAACTAACTAATTATTTTAATAACAGTAAACTTGTTAGTTATAAAAAAACATTATGAAAAATACACCTTCAATAAGTTCTATTATAGCTCCTGAATATTTAGTTGATTATAATAGTCGTAAAAAATCAAAAGTTAAATACGCTAACCTTCCTTCTGCTATATTAAAAACAAATAATTAATATTGATTATAGTACTCGAAAACATTAATTTTGAAGCATGTAACATATATGCAATATATCAACAATGGGTATATACAATTGTTATAGCCTATTAGAAAAATAAAGAAATATTCACTTTGCAAGTAGAAATAAAAAATACAAGAATTAAATGTTACAAATGCATGAGGCCTTCAACCACATGTATTTGTAAACACATCAGTCCTTTCCAAACTAAGACTCGTTTTATTATTCTTATGCACCCTAAGGAGTACAAAAAAGAAAAAAACGGAACGGGATACATGACTCAACTTCAGCTTGAAAATTCAGAAATTATAGTTGGTGTCGATTTTACCAATAATAATCGTGTAAATGAAATACTGACTAAAGAAAATAGTTCTTCTTTTTTACTTTACCCTGGGAAAGATAATTTCAACTTATCGATAAGAAAAAGTTCAGAAATAAATTCATTTATGGGTAATAATCCACACATCTTCATTCTCGATGGCACATGGCCCTGCGCCCGTAAAATGCTTAAACTAAGTAAGAACTTGCAAAAAATAAAAAGAGTGAGTTTTGATAATAAAATAAAATCAAAATTTATAATCAAACAGCAACCAGAATCTCTTTGTCTTAGTACTATTGAGTCAGTATATACTGTCTTAAATTTACTTAAGGAAGGTGACTTAGAACAATGCGAAACGAAGGATTTCCTTATTCCTTTTGAAAAAATGATTGAGTATCAACTCGATTATATTCTAAACCCAAATAATAAAAACTATCGTTCAACTGCGAATAGAGAGATTATCCCTAAAGACATGTATAAGAAAGATACAGAAAGAAACATTATTTTTGAACAAGAAATTTAGATGTCTTTTTGTAAATATTAATTATTAAATTAAACGTATTAATACACGCCACTATTCTTATACTAAACCTTAAACTCCTTTAATTATCAAAATAACAAAAGCAAAACCAGCACAAGCAAAACTCTTTTCAAAAATAAGTATTGCTTCTTTTTTACCAGCTCACGGGCATTCTGCTCCGGCAAAAGATATAGATGATTATGTGGCTAAAAATTTTAAAGAAAAGAATTTTAAAGAAGAATTAGAAACTTCAGAAAATCAATATTATTTAATCGAGTATCAGAACGAAACTGCAGGATATTCAAAAGTAATTTTTAACAAAACCTGTAAAGATATTCCTGCTGAAAATATCACTTATATGAGCAGATTGTATCTACTTGAAGAGTTTTATGGTTTAGGTCTTGGTAAAAAATTATTTGATTTTAATCTAGCGTTATGTAAAGAAAATAATCAAGCAGGAATTTGGTTAAACGTTTGGATAGAAAACAAAAAAGCTATTCAATTTTATAAAAAAGCAGGTTTTAATATAATTGGAAAAAGTGACTTTCAAATTTCAAAAACGCATTCAAACCCAAATCATATTATGTATTTAGAATTTAATTATTAAAATAAATCGAATAAGTACCTTATTTCATTACCGCCCATTATAACTTCAGGCATTAACAATTGAATTGCTAATTTTTAAATAATTTCTTTTGATAGACTACATAAAAAATGTCCATCATTAATCCTAAATCGTCTATTTCCACAAAACGCCTTTAGTTCTAAATTTGCAGTATTATAAATCATAAAACTCAAATAAACATGAAATTCGCATTATTAGTAAAACTCAAAGCAAAAACAGGAAAAGAGCAAGAAGTAGCAAATTTTATAACAAATGCACTTCCTCTAGCAATTGAAGAACCAGACACAATTACTTGGTATGCTATAAAAATTAACACATCTACTTTTGGTATCTTTGATACTTTTCCTCACGAAGAAGGAAGACAAGCACATTTAACAGGTAAAATTGCGAATGCTCTTATGGCAAATGCTTCTGAATTATTAGCTGAAGATCCAACAATTGAAAAAGTAGAGATATTAGCTTCAAAAACACAATTGAACTAATTCAAAATTCATAACTGAAAATTAAATAATTAAACTTAGTTTTCAGTTATTTAAATTATTTTAAGGAGTGAAAAAAAAGACATCAACATTGATTAACCAAACAAATGGAGAACTAGCATTTAAGCTGTTTTCATTTAGTGATGATAGTAATTTTGATCATATACAGCGACATAATTATTATTCTATCATTTTAATACTTTCAGGTGAAGCATTGTTACAAATTGAACTAGATAAACATACAATTTCCAATAAAGCGGCTATTTGTATTTCTCCATACCAACCCTACTCTATAAAATCAATCAAAGAGATTTCTGGTATACTATTAAATTTTCATTCCGACTTTTTCTGTACTTACAAACATCAAAATGAAATTGAAACAGAAGGTGTTTTATTTCATACTATTTATGGAACACCTTTCTTTAACTTGTCTAATGAGGAAAGCCTATTAAATATTATAAATCAAATGGAAATTGAACTTGAAAAAGGTGAAATCGGGCAACACGAAACACTTGTTTCCTATTTGAAAATTTTTCTTATTTCAATATTAAGGGTCAAACATTCAAATACAAGTAAGGCAGCAACTACAGAAAATAATAAACCTCCGGTTTTACAATCTCTTATTTATAGTATCGAAGCCAATTACAAAGAAAAACATTCTCCTAAAGATTACGCAAGCGAATTAAATGTTTCTTCGAGTGTATTAAGTAAACTTGTTAAAGAGTATTTTGACAGAACACTCTCAAACCTTATCTCACAAAGAATAATCGTAGAAGCTAAAAGAGAACTCTATCTCACATCAAAATCAATTAAAGAAGTAGCTTTTTTACTTGGCTATGAAGATGAATATTACTTCAGTAGATTTTTTAAAAAACAAGTAGGAGTTTCTCCAAATACGTACCGTAGCACTGTAGGATTCGCTAAACAAGAGAGCTAATAAAGTAAGCCCTTTTTTCTGAAATATTAGATAACTACTGTA